>NZ_JBHWBZ010000104.1:0-3234 GCF_042735475.1 Kitasatospora sp. NPDC059577
GTCCGCGGTGACGTTGGCGGCTGCGGCGAGCTCTGCCGGCGGGGCGAAGCGCCGCTCCTCCTTGAGCAGGTTGGCCAGGCTCTCGTTGCTCAACGCGCACTCCTCATCGAGTCATGATCGGGGACGATCCCGTGCGTGGGGATTGTCCCGTGTGTCCCAGCGCACAGCTCACCAGGCGAATGGGGCAGTTGACAAGAGGCTCCCAGGAATTGGTGTAGACCTTTGGCCCGGTGCCCGAACACCTGCCCGTACGGTCGACCGCATGGGAGTGGAGAACCTACCAGGGCTGGTGGGCCCGTGCCCCGGCCCGCCCGGCGGGGACACGGGCCCGGCTCTCAGGCGGCCAGCTGGGGCCCCTCCCCAGCACCACCGGACGGAACCCGGCCGTCCTCATTCACCCGTCCGGCCGATGCCCCACCGGGTCGCGTTTCGGGGTGGGCGCTACCGCGGGCCTCGGTGCGGGCCTCGGTACGGCCCTCGGTGCGGGCCTCGACCGGGCTGAACGTCCCGGCGGCGCGATCCAGGACGTAGGCCTGGGCGGTCGCGAAGTCGAAGTACATCCCGACCAGTCGCAGGGTGCCCTCCTCGACCCGGCGCTCCACGGCCGGGTTCGCCATCAGCTGGTCCAACTGCTGGACCACGTTGGTGATGCAGAGCTGCTCCACCGGGTCCACCACCGGCCGGGTGGCGAACTCGGCGGGCACCCGCCGGAGCCGGTCCAGCGAGCCACGGCCGTTGCGCAGCCAGCGGGCCAGCGGGGTGGGCGGACCGGGGAGCTCGTGCACGCCGTCCAGCAGGGCCTTCATCGCCCCGCAGCCGGAGTGGCCGCAGACCGTGATCGAGCGCACCTCCAGCACCTCGACCGCGTACTGCACCGCGGCGGCCACCGAATCGTCGGCCGCACCGGGTTCGAACGGGGCCGGCACCAGGTTGCCCACGTTGCGGACCGTGAAGAGGTCGCCAGGCCCGCTGTTGGTGATCATGCTGGTGACCATCCGCGAGTCCGCACAGGTCAGGAAGAGCTGGGAGGGCGTCTGTCCTTCCCGCGCCAGCCGGGCGAGTTCGGGCCTGATCAGCGGGGCGGTGTGCAGCTGGAACACCCGGACCCCGTCCAGCAGCCGGCCGTGCGGGTCCTCCTGCTGCTCGATGCAGTGGTGGCCGACCCAGGGCGTCCAGGCCCGGCAGCGGTGCGGCCCGGGTGAACTGCCCGCGCGCACCGTGCCGTCGGGGTCGAGCACCTCGTCGTCCTGGCGCCTCGTCACCAGCGAGACCCGGCCGCCCGCGTCCTGGTGCCCGGCCCGCCAGCTGTGCAGGGTCTCGTACGCGGCGTGGTCCAGGAAGGAGCCGTCGTGGACCACGGTGACCTCGGCCCCGGCCGGGACGCCGGCCAGCGCCCGGCTGAGCCGGGGGACGGCGGCGAAGGTGAGCGGGCCGTGCGTCCGGACGGTGACCGAGCCGTCGGGCCCGGTCCCGACATCCACGTGGGCACGGGTCAGCCGGTAGAGCGCGAGCAGGACGGCGGTGCCGGCGCCGATCGCGACGCCCCACAGCACGCCGGCCGCCACCACGGCGATCACGGTGGTGAGGTAGACCGGGAACTCGCGGTGCCGGTGCACGTTGCGGATGTGCGCCGAGCTGACCATCTGCAGCCCGACCACCAGGACCAGTGCGGCGAGCGCAGCCAGCGGGATCCGGCGCAGCCCGCCGGTCAGCGCCAGCGCGGCGGCCAACACCCAGACGCCGTGCAGCACCGAGGCCCACCTGGACTGGGCGCCGGCCTGCACGTTGGCGGTGCTGCGCACCGCGCCGCCGGCGATCGGCAGCCCGCCGATCAGGCCGCTGAGCAGGTTGGCGAGGCCCTGCCCACGCAGTTCGCGGTCGAGGTCGCCGGAGCGGCGGGACATCCGGTCGATCGCGACGGCGGAGAGCAGCGACTCCACGCTGGCCACGGCGGTGACCGTGAGGACGGCGGCGATCAGGCCGAGCACCGGGCCGTGCGGCAGCGCGGGCACGAAGGCGTGCGGCTGCCAGGCGGGCAGTTCGATGTGGGCGAGCCGCAGGTCCAGGGCGAGTGCCAGCGTGGTGGCCAGGGCGATGGCGGCCAGCGGGCCCGGGACCCTGGCGATCCGGGCGCCGAGTCGGCCCGCGCGGCCGGGGAGCCGGCCGAGCCGGGGCCAGCCGAGCAGGACGGCCACGGTCACCGCGCCGATCAGCAGCGCGGGCGGGTGCGGACCGGCCGCCTGCCCCGGCAGCGCGAGGAGGTTGGCGGCCGCGGAGCTCTGCGGTGAGCCGCCGAGCACGACGTGCAGTTGCGCGATGGCGATGGTGAGTCCGACACCGGCCAGCATGCCGTGCACGATCGCGGGCGAGACGGCGAGCGCCGTCCGGGCCACCCGGCGCGCCCCGAGCAGGAGTTGGAGCAGTCCGGCGGCGAGGGTGACGGTGCAGGTGGCCTGCCAGCCGTACCGGGCGATCAGCCCGGCGGTGATCACGGTCAGCGCTGCCGAGGGGCCGCTGACCATGAGCGAGGTGCCGCCGGACAGCCCGACCACGATGCCGCCGACGGCTGCGGCGGCCAGCCCGGCGGTGAGCGGTGCGCCGGTGGCGAGGGCGATGCCGAGGGAGAACGGCACGGCGATCAGGAAGACCACGAGCGAGGCGGAGAGGTCCTGGGCCCAGCGGATCCGGGCACCGGGGCCCGGCGGTGCGTGGTCGGTGGTGTCGGAGGCGATGGGGGCGCTGGAGATGTCGAGGGTCATGGTCTTCCCGTCTGTCCGGGGGAACGAACGCAGTCAGGTCCGGCGGTGAGTCCGGGGTGGGGCTCGGGGCGGATCGGCTGTCGTGGGTCGCGACGCGGTGTGGCGGGATGGCGTGGCGCGGCGGGGAGCGCGGGTGTCACCGGCCGGCGTTGACCATCGGGCCCGCCAGGAGCCCGGGCGAGGTGCGGGTGTCTCGCCGGGGCCCGCCGGGACGGACCATCAAGACTCGGTAAACCGAGAGTAATGAAAGCTTTGCACGGCGTGGTTGCGGGAGGGAAGCGGAAAACCCCCTGGTTCACCCCAATGGGTGGTGTTCGAACGGTCGGGAATCTGCTGGTGGAGTGGTGGCCGCGGGCGAACGGGCCGGACGTGGGGGGGGGGGGGGGGGGGCGGCCCGGGGGGCGGGGGGGGGGGCGGGGGCGGCCCGGGGGGGGCGGCGGGGGGGCGGGGGGGGCGCGCGCGCCCGCGCGCCCCC
>NZ_JBHWBZ010000104.1:3244-10040 GCF_042735475.1 Kitasatospora sp. NPDC059577
ACGGGGTGTTTGGGGGCGGCATGCGGAAAACCCCGTGGTACACCCCATGGGGTGGTGTACGACCGGAGGGGAATCGGGTGGGGGGGGGGGGGCCGCGGGCGACGGGGCCGGAGGTGCGGGACGGGCCGCGACCCCCCGGGTGGTGGGAGGTCGCGGCCCGTCCGGCGCGGTGGCGCGTGCGTCAGGCGCGGGCTCCCGCCGGGGCCGGCCGCTCGCCGCCGTCCGCGAACCGGCCCGGGACGAAGCCCTCGTCGACCTGGGTGGCGAGGTCCGCGCCGACCTTGGCGTTGGCCCAACTCTCCGCGTTGCGGCGGTGGAAGAGCACGGCCTGCTCGGTGTAACGGTGCGCGTCCCGCCGCCCGTACGCCGCGTCGGCCTCGGACCGCAGCTGTTCCAGCACGGCCCGGTTGGCCGGTTCCAGGGACTTCAGCGGCGGCTCGGCGCCCTGCTCCAGGCGGCGCACCCAGTCCGACTGCCCGAAGGTGGTGAGCAGGTCGCCCCCGACCTCGCGGCGCAGGAAGGCCAGGTCGTCCGGGCCCTGCACCTTGTTGCCGACCACCCGGAGCTGCACGCCGAAGTCGCGTGCGTAGTCGCGGTACTGGCGGTAGACGGAGACGCCCTTGCGGGTCGGCTCGGCGACCAGGAAGGTCAGGTCGAAGCGGGTGAACAGGCCGGATGCGAAGGAGTCCGAGCCCGCCGTCATGTCGGTGACCAGGTACTCGTCGGGGCCGTCCAGCAGGTGGTTGAGCAGCAGCTCCACCGCGCCGACCTTGGAGTGGTAGCAGGCCACCCCGAGGTCCTCCTCGGTGAACGCGCCGGTCGCCAGCAGCCGGACCGAGCCCTCGTCCAGGGCGATCGGGCGGGCGCAGGTGGCGTAGACCGGGTTCTCCTCGACGATCCGAAGCAGCCGCGAACCGCGGCCGGGCGGCGTGGTCTTGATCATCTCCTCGGCCGAGCGGATCAGCGGGTTGCTGCCGCGCAGGTACTCCTTGATCTCCGGCAGGTGCGCGCCGAGCGAGGGCAGGTCGGCGGCCTGGGCGTCCGTCAGCCCCAGCGCGGGGCCGAGGTGCTGGTTGATGTCGGCGTCCACCGCGATGACCGGTCGGCCGGCGGCGGCCAGGTGGCGGATGAACAGTGCGGACAGCGTGGTCTTCCCGCTGCCGCCCTTGCCCACGAAGGCGATCTTCATCTGGGGACTCCGGCTCTCGCTCAGGGCCCTCGCTCGGGGCCGCCTGCCCAGGGGGCGCGTGCGACGGGGGCGCCCTCTAGTTGGAAATCGTTATCGTCTCCGATAGTGGCCATGCTAGCCGGGGTTTGGGGCCGGTCGGGGGAGGGAAGTGAGGATTGCCTCTAACGGGTGATGCGGGGTTGCTGTTCCGGGAGGGGCGGCCCGTTCATTACTCTCGGGTAGGTGAGCACTGGAACAGATCCCCTCGCCCCGCTGGCCCAGCTCCCCGGGGTGCCCGACGCGGTGGCCGAGGTGCGCAAGGCCGTCGACCGGCTCTACGGCCACCGGGTGATGCGCCGCCGCGCGGCCGAGGTCACCTCCGAGTCCGCGCTGCGCGGCGCCCGCGCGTCGGCGGCCCTGGCCGGCGCCGACTGGCCGCTGGAGGAGGTCCGC
Organism: Kitasatospora sp. NPDC059577; assembly: GCF_042735475.1. Taxonomy (NCBI): domain Bacteria; kingdom Bacillati; phylum Actinomycetota; class Actinomycetes; order Kitasatosporales; family Streptomycetaceae; genus Kitasatospora; species Kitasatospora sp. NPDC059577. The sequence goes on from NZ_JBHWBZ010000104.1 coordinate 4,866, forward strand.
CGCCGCACCGACTTCAGCGCGGACGCCGAGGCCCGCACCGTCGGCGCAGCCCTGCGGATCGCCGCCGAGGCGGGCCAGCTGCTCAGCGTCTGGCGGCACTCGCCGCTGCAGGTGCTGGCCCGGCTGCACCTGCTCGCGGTCGGCGACGGCGACCCGGCCGCCGGGCGCCCGCGCCGGGCCGGGGAGGGCGCCGAGACGCTGTTCCCGCTGGACCTGGAGCCGGTGGAGAGCGTCCGGGTCGAGGTCGTGGACGGGCCGCTGCCCGAGCTGCCGCCCGCCCCGGGCGCCGAGGAGGTCGCGGCCCGGCTCGACCAGCTCTCCCGGCTGCTGGTGGCGCGCGCGGAGGGGCAGGGCGTGGGCACTCCGGCCCTCGTCGTGGCCTCCGTGGTGCACGGCGAACTGCTCGCGCTGCGTCCCTTCGGCACCCACAACGGGGTGATCGCGCGGGCCGCCCAGCGGATCGTGCTGATCGCCGAAGGGCTCGACCCGAAGGCGATCTGCCCGACCGAGGTCGGCCTGGCGGAGCTCGGCACCGCCACCTACCGCCGGGCCCTCGCGGGCTACCTGGCGGGCACGCCCGAGGGGATGGCGGCCTGGATCGCGCACTGCGGCGCGGCGCTGCGGCTCGGCGTGCGGGAGAGCACGGCGGTGTGCGAGGCGATGCAGCGCGGCATGGCCTGAGCGGCCGGGCCGGACGTGCGAACGGGCCCCGCCGGGGGGCCCGTTCACATGCGGATGCGGCGGCACCTGATCCTGCTCGGTGCCGCCGCTGGTGCAGATGCCGGGTGACCATGCATGCACCGGAAGTGCCGATCAGACGGGGATCCTGCCCGTTCGTCTGGTCCGGCGGCCCGACAGCGGGTCGGCTGCATGTGGGTGCTCGGCTATCTGTACACGCGGTCCGTGGGGCCTGAACTGCGTTGTCGGTTTGACCTCTTCGGTCCTGACCGGGTCTCGCGGGCCGTGCTTCATTTGTATCGCGTTTCGGGCGAAAGGGGAACCCGAAAAGAGAAGTCCGTGTCGATTGACCGTTTTGTCCAGGCGGGTCGGTCGGGGCCTCAGGCGAGCGGGCGCCGCCGACGGGCCAGGTACCAGATCACCCCGGCGGTCACCACGGCCGTCCCGACCGCGACCGCGGTCAGCACCGAACCGCTCGGGGCCGAGAACTCGGGCAGTCGCCGCCGCAGTTCCACCGGCTTGTCGAAGACCAGCACCGGCCACTCCCGGGCCTGCGCCTCCTTGCGCAGCGCGCGGTCGGGGTTGACGGCCGACGGGTGGCCGACCGCTTCCAGCAGCGGGAGGTCGGTGGAGGAGTCGCTGTAGGCGTAGGACGAGGCCAGGTCGTAGCCCTCGACCGCGGCCAACTCCCGGATGGCGGCGGCCTTGTTCTCGGCGTAGGCGTAGTACTCGATCTCGCCGGTGTAGCAGCCGTCCTGGACCCGTAGCCTGGTGGCGATCACGTGGTCCGCGCCGAGCAGGGCGCCGATCGGCTCGACCACCTCGGAGCCGGAGCTGCTGACGATCACCACGTCCCGGCCGGCCGCGTGGTGCTGCTCGATCAGGGAGGCGGCCTCGTCGTAGATGATCGGGTCGATCAGGTTGTGCAGGGTCTCGGCGACGATCTCGCGGACCTGCTGCACGTTCCAGCCCCGGGTGAGCGCGGAGAGGTACTCGCGCATCTTCTCCATCTGGTCGTGGTCCGCGCCGCCGACCAGGAAGACGAACTGCGCGTACGCACTGCGCAGTACGGCCCGACGGTTGATCAGGCCACCCTGGTAGAAGGGGCGGCTGAAGGCCAGCGCGCTCGATTTGGCGATGATGGTCTTGTCGAGGTCGAAGAAGGCCGCCGTGCGCGGCCCGCCCGACCGGGGGCGGGCGGGTGCGCGGAGCTCCTCGGGCCCGGTGGTGTCGCCCGGGGACTCGTCGGCGTGGTCGTCGGCGTTCTCGGTGGTGTCCACGGGAACCGAGGATAGAGGGAGCCACAAAACACCCCGCCATTCGGTGTACTCGTGGGCGTGCGGGTTTGTGTTTCTGGCCGCTCGGGTACACCATGGAAGTCACGGATCGTTCGCGACCGTGCTAACCCGGTCCGGCTCCTCCCCCCCGAGTCGGGCTGTGGATAGACGACCCCCGCTCTCCCCCCCGGCGGGGGTCGTCGCACGTCCGGGGCCATTTTCAGGGCTTGAAGGCCCTTCGCGGCGCATCCCGCGCGAGCCCCGTCGGCGGTGTACAGGGGGTGTCGGCGGCTCGGCCCGTCAGCCATCATTCGTCACTCTCCGTCGCCGTTTGCTCATGGCCGTCGAGGAATGAACGGCCGGTTCCGAGCGGCGGTGCGAGCCTCTCCGAGGGGGCACCGGAAGAGCGGCGGGAGGCCTTCGGAAGATCGTCCGATCGCGCCTGCGCGGTCCGACGGTTCATCTCCGTGACGCCTTTCGTCAATTCTTCGCCGATTAGCCCCCCGCCCGGGTGAACGTTTTCATCCACAGCCCACGAGTTATCCACAGGCAATCGGAACGTGGATGACGGAATCCGGATCTCCCCCCACCGTGATGGTCGGCGGCGGTCGCCGGGCAGGCCTCATCTCCCTCCTCTTCCGGAGGTCTGCCGGGCGGCCGTCCGCCGGAACCGTCCGACGTGCGCCGCGGCCGCCCCTGGTGGCCGCAGGCGCGGAGGGGAGACCACCATGTCGACGCCGATCGCCGACCACGTCACCGCCGAGGGCCCCGGCGCCCTCGGGCCGCTCGTCGTCACCGGGGACGACGCGCTGGCGGAGCACCTGCTGCGGCTCTGCGCGGCGGCGGGCACCGAGCCCAGACTGATCCGCGGCGCGCCGCCGACGCGGGAGCTCTGGGAAGGGGCCCCGCTGGTCCTGGTCGGGGACGACCAGGCCGTCCACTGCTCCGAGTTGGGGCGGCGCGGCGGTGTGCTGCTGCTCGGACTGGACCTGGACGACCCCGGGGTGTGGGTCCGAGCCGTGCGGCTCGGCGCCGAGCACGTGCTGTTCCTGCCCGACGCCGAGGCCTGGCTGCTCGACCGGATCGCCGACGCGGCCGAGGGCGGCGGACCCCCGGCGGTCACGGTCGCGGTGCTCGGCGGCCGGGGCGGTGCCGGGGCCTCGACCCTGGCCTGCGCCCTGGCGGTCACGTCCGCGCGAACGGGCCGTCGGACCATGCTCGTCGACGGCGACCCGCTGGGCGGCGGCCTCGACATCCTGCTCGGCGGCGAGACGGCCCGCGGGCTGCGCTGGCCCGACCTGGCCGGCTCGCGAGGGCGGGTCAGCGGGGCCGAGTTGGCCCGGGCACTGCCGGCCCTCAAACGGCTCTCCGCGCTCGCCTGCCTGTCCTGGGACCGCGGCGACACCCTGACGGTGCCGCCGGAGGCCATGCGCAGCGTGCTGGCCGCCTCCCGGCGGCGCGGCGGGCTGGTGGTGGTCGACGTGCCTCGCCACCTCGACGCGGCCGCCGGGCAGGCGCTGGAGCAGTCCGACCTGGCCCTGCTGGTGGTGCCGGCCGAACTGCGCGCGGTGGCCGCCGCCGACCGGGTCGCCGCGGCGGCCCGGATGCGGCTCGGGGACGTCCGGGTCGTGGTGCGGCCGGTGCGGGCCGGCGGACTCCCGGCCCACCGGATCGCCCGCGGCCTGCGGCTGCCGCTGGCAGGGGAGTTGGAGGCGGAACCCGGACTGGCCCCGGACGTCGAGAAGGGCGTCCCGCCCGGGAGCAGGGAGAGCGGCCCGCTCGCGCGCTTCTGCGCGACCTTCCTGAACGAGGTGCTGCCGCCGGTTCCGGCGGTCGGAGGAGGTGTCTACTGATGGTCCGTCTGCGCAGAACAGCCTTCCGGGACGGCGTGCCCGGTCCGGGCACCGGTGCGCGGGAACACCGGCCGCTGCGGAGCGTGCCGCCGCCCGGCGGGCCGCCGGAGGCCGGGCACGAGCCCTGCCCCTACGGCCGGACGGCCCGCGAACAGCGGGCGGCGGCCCTGGTGGACGCCGTGCGGCTGCGGCTGGCCGAGTCGGGGGCCGCCCCGACGGCGGGCTCGGTCGCGGCCGCGCTGCGAGCCACCCGGCCGCCGCTCGGCGGGGACGAGGTCCTGGACACCGTGCGCTCGCTGCGCGCCGAACTGGTGGGTGCGGGCCCGCTGGACCGGCTGCTGGCGGCGCCCGACGTCACGGACGTCCTGGTGAACGGTCCGGAGGAGGTGTGGGTCGACCGTGGCGGCGGCCTGCGCAGGGCCACCGGAGTCCGCTTCACCGACGCCGAGGCGGTGCGGCGGCTGGCCCACCGGCTGGCCACCGCGGCCGGGCGGCGACTGGACGACGCCCGGCCCTGGGTGGACGCCCGGCTGCCGGACGGCACCCGGCTGCACGCCGTCCTGCCCCCGATCGCGGCCGGCTGCACGCACATCTCGCTGCGGGTCTGCCGGCCCCGGCCGTTCACGCTCGACGAACTGGTCGCGGGCGGCGCGCTGCCGCCGGAGGGCGCCGAACTGCTGGCCGGCATCGTGCGGGCCCGGCTGTCGCTGCTCGTCTCGGGCGGGACGGGCTCGGGCAAGACCACGCTGCTCGCCGCGCTGCTCGGGTTGGTCGGGCCGGACGAGCGGATCGTGGTCGCCGAGGACTCCGCGGAGCTGCAGCCGGCCCATCCGCACGTGGTCCGGCTGCAGAGCCGTCCGCCCAACCAGGAGGGGCTGGGCGAGTTCACCCTCCGGGACCTCGTCCGCCAGGCGCTGCGGATGCGCCCGGACCGGCTGGTGATCGGCGAGGTGCGCGGGGCCGAGGTGTCGGACCTGCTGGCCGCTCTGAACACCGGGCACGAGGGCGGCTGCGGCACGGTCCACGCCAACACGGCGGCGGACGTGCCGGTCCGGTTGGAGGCCCTGGGCTCGCTCGCCGGGCTCGACCGGCCGGCGCTGCACAGTCAACTGCGGGCCGCGATCGAGGTGGTGGTGCACCTGGTCCGGGATCCGGACTCGGGGCGGCGCCGGGTCGCGGAGATCCACACGCTGGCCGGGGACCGCGAGGGGCTGGCCGTGACCACCCCTGCGGTGGCCTTCCCGGCGTCGGGCGGACCGGTTCCCGGGGCGGGCTGGGAACGGCTGGTCGGGCTGCTGGCGGCGCGTGGGGTGACGCTCGGGGCGGGGCCGCGGACCGGCCCCGCGCGGAGCACCACCCAGGGCCGC
>NZ_JBHWBZ010000104.1:10050-18620 GCF_042735475.1 Kitasatospora sp. NPDC059577
GGGGCGCGGGGGGGGGGTTGTGGGGGGGGGGGGCGCTCGCGCGGGCCCCCCACCCAAACCCCACCGGGACCCGGACCGCTGGGTCCGGGGCCACCGATCCCGGGCGCCTCGGGTCCGGACCCGGCGGGCCACCGTGACGGTGGGCGTGGGGGTGCGTGCGGTGGAACTCGCCTTCGCCCTGCTGCTCGGCGGGTGTGCCACGGGCGCGCTCGTGCTGCTCGGGGCCTGGAAGCGGAAGGACCGGTGACGGATGACAACGGAGGTCGGAGAGATGGCGCGCGGTCAGTTCGAGCTCTGCTGGGCGGTGGCGTTGTGCCTGGTGGCGGCCGCCGGATGGCGAACGCTGCAGGAACAGTTGCAGGGTGGGCGGCGCTCCAGGCTGCTGCTCGCGGGCAGCGCGCCACTCGTGCCGAGGCCAGGGCGAGGGCCGGAGCGAGGGCCGGTACCGGATCCGGTGGCGCGGGCCCGACTCCGCCTGCCGGAGGCCCTGGCACCCGAACTGCTGGCCCTGCCGCTGGGGTTGGTCGCCGGACAGGCCACCGGCTCACCGGTGCCGGTGCTCGCGGCGGCCTTGGCCGTCCTGCCGCTGCGCCGGTGGCGGTTGCGGCGGTGCCTGGCGGCCGAGGCCCGGCAGCGGGCCGCCGCCGTGGTGGAGCTCTGCGCCGGACTGGCCGGGGAGTTGCGTGGTGGGGCGACGCCGGAACGGGCGCTGCACCTGGTCACGACGCGGCTCGCCGCCGACCCGGACGCGCGGCGCAGGCTCGGCGACGAACCGCTGGCGCGGCTCGCGGCGGGCCGCTACGGCGGGGACGTGCCCGCTGCGTTCCACCTGCTGGCCGAACTGCCGGGCGGGAGCGGGGCGGCGGCCGTCGCGGCCTGCTGGCGGGTCGCCGCCGACAGCGGGGCGGGACTGGCCGCGGCGCTGGACCGGGTCGCGGAGGCGCTGCGCGGGGAGCGGGCGTTGGCCGAGGAGATCGCCGGGGAGTTGGCCGGGCCGCGGACGACGATCGCCGTCCTGGCCGCGCTGCCGGGTGCCGGACTGCTCCTCGGCGCCGCGCTCGGTGCCCACCCGCTGGCCGTCCTGCTGCACACCCCCGCCGGGCTGGGCTGCCTCGCGGCGGGAGCGGTCCTGGAGGGGCTGGGCGTGTTCTGGACGGCACGCATCGTCCGGTCCGCGGCCAGAGGCGCGCTGGAGGCCTCCCGGGGGGCTGGCAGGCCCCGTCGGGCGCCTGACGGCACGCCGCCGGTGCTCCCGGGGCTCCAGGAGCTCGCCGCGGGCGATCGGGGCTGCGGATTGTCGCGGCTGCGGACGAGGCCCCGGGCGCGGACGCTCGGAGCGGGAGCGGGGGCCGGGTGATGCGTGGAGCCCTGTGGGTCGCCCTCGGGTTGCCGCTCGCGGCGGCCGTGGTGGTGGCGGTGCGGGCGCTGGGACGCGGCCGGGCGAGGTGCCGGCGGGCGTTCCCCGGGCCGGGCAGGAGGGCGGAGGCCCGGCGGCCGTCCGGGGCGGCGGACCCGGGCGCCGGGCGTCGGCGGCGGGCGGTCTCGATGGCGGTCGCCGGGCTCGCGGTGGCCCTGCTGGTCGGCGGCGGCACCGGATTGGTCGCCGGGGCGCTGGCGGCGGTGGCCGTCCACCGGTGGACGGCCCGGGCACGATCGCCGGCGGACCGTCGGGCAGCCCTGGAGGAGGAGCTGCTGACCAGGCAACTCCCGCTGAGCGCGGAACTGCTGGCGGCCTGCCTCGGCTCGGCGGCGTTGCCCTCCGAGGCGGTGTCGGCGGTCGGCCGGAGCGTGGGTGCGCCGATGGGTCCCCGCCTGGTGGCGATCGGAGCCGAACTGGCCCTCGGCGCACCACCGGAGCTGTGCTGGAGCCGGCTCGGCGAACAGCACCCGTCGCTGGCACCGCTGGCGCGCTGCCTGGTGCGGACGAGCCTCGGCGGAACGCCTGCCGCAGGACCGCTGATCCGGCTGGCCCACGGCCTGCGGGCGGCCGCCGCCCGTGCGGCCCACGCCAGGGTCCGCCGGGCCGCGGTGCTCGCCACCGCTCCGCTGGGGCTCTGCTTCCTGCCAGCCTTCGTGCTGATCGGCGTGGTGCCGGTGGTGATCGGCCTCACCAGCCTGTTCGCGCGGGCGATGTGACCGGAAGTCGATGGTTCGGACATTCGAGAGACGACGAGACAGGAGAGATCCATGACTGCGGTGATCGTGATCAGGCCCGTCGACGGGCGCCCGCTCCGGCGGTTGCCCGGGGCGTGGTGGCGGAGGAGGCGCTGGGTGGCCCGCCGGGTGCGCGTGGCGGCCCGGAACCGGGGCCGGTCGGACGCCGGGATGACGACGGCCGAGTACGCGGTCGGCACCCTGGGGGCGTGCGCCCTCGCGGCCGGGCTGTACAAGGTCGTGACCAGCGAGGCCATCACCGGCGCGCTGACCGACATGCTCCAACGGGCGCTCCATGCGGCCTAGACGACCCGGGCCCGCGTGCACCCGGTCGGGGCGGCGCGGCGACGGCGGCTTCGTCACGGCGGAGACGGCGGTGGCCCTGCCGGCGCTCGTCCTGCTGGCCGCGATGCTGATCTGGGGCGTGCTCGCGGCGGCCGCGCAGATCCGCTGCGTGGACGCCGCCCGGGTCGGTGCCAGGGCGGCCGCGCGCGGGGAGGCGGACGCCGTCGAACTCGCCCGCGCGGCGGCTCCGGCGGGTGCGCGGGTCCGGCTGACGCCGACGGCCGACACCGTACGGGTGGACGTGGACGCACCGTGCGCGGCGCCGGGACGGCTGGGCGGACTGCTTGCGGTGCGGGTCACCGCGGCGGCCGTGGCGGCGCGGGAGGACGTGCTGATGGGTACTGCGGAGGGAGGTGGCGGCCCGTGGCCGTCCTGAGCGGGACGGCAGCCTTGAGCCGGTCGGCCGTCCCGGCCGGGCCGCGGGCGGTGCTGGAGCGGGTGGTCCGGGCCCGCGCGGGGCGGGCGACGGCGGGCGGACACGGACCGGACACCGGCTCCGCGACGGTCTGGCTACTGGCCCTGGCGATGCTGGGCACGGCGGTGTTCGCCGCGACCCTCGCGGTCGGATCGGTGGTGGCCGCCCGGCACCGGGCCGAGTCGGCCGCCGACCTCGCGGCCCTCGCGGCGGCGGACCGGCTGCTGCTCGACCCGGACGGCGGCTGTGCCCGGGCCACCGGGATCGCCGCGGCCCAGGGCGCCGACCTGGTGTCCTGCGCGGTGGACCGGTCGGGGGACGCCGTCGAGGTGGTGGCCGAGGTGAGGGTCGTCGGCCTCCCGGTGCGCCTGCCGGTCGGTCCGGCGAGGGCGAGGGCGCGGGCCGGACCGGTACGGGCTCCGGTCAGCGTCGCCGAGGACGGCCTCGGCGACGTCCCGGGCGGGACGGCGGCCTCATGACCCCGACGCTGCCCCACCGCCCGCGTCCGTCCCGGTGCTCGGGTCCGCCTCGGCGTCCGTCGTCCCGGGCGGCTCCGCGCCGGGCTCCGCCGCCGGGTTGCCGGGCGCTCCGGCCAGCAGGACGTCCAGGAGCCGGACGGCGGCCGCCTTGTCCAGCGGGTCGTTCCCGTTGCCGCACTTGGGGGACTGGACGCAGGACGGGCAGCCGCGCTCGCACTCGCAGGAGGCGATCGCCGAGCGGGTGGCCGTCAGCCACTCGACCGCCCGCCGGAAGCCGCGTTCGGCGAAGCCGGCCCCGCCCGGGTGGCCGTCGTAGACGAACACGGTCGGCAGCCCGGTGTCCGGGTGCAGCGGGACGGAGACACCGCCGATGTCCCACCGGTCGCAGGTGGCGAACAGCGGCAACAGGCCGATCGAGGCGTGCTCGGCGGCGTGCGCGGCGCCGGGGAGCAGGTCGGGCGGGATGTCCGCGTCCAGCAGTTGGTCCTCGGTGACGGTCCACCAGACCGCGCGGGTGCGCAGTGTCCTGGGCGGCAGGTCGAGCTTGGTCTCGCCCATGATCTCCCCGGTGGAGATCCGCTTCCGGAGGTACCCGACCACCTGGTTGACCACCTCCACCGAGCCGAAGGTGAGCCGGCCCTCGCCCCAGTCGACGGTGGTGTCGGTGTCGAGGACGGAGATGGAGGTGATGTCGCGGGCGGCCGTCGTGTAGGGCGGGTCGGCCGGTTCGACCAGGGCGGCCGAGTTCTCCAGGTCGAGTTCCCGGACCAGGTAGGTGCGGCCCTGGTGGAGGTGGACGGCCCCGGTGTGGACGGTGGTGTGCGCGGCCGCGGCGTCCACCGTGCCGAGCAGCCGGCCGGTGTCGGCCTCGACGATCTGGACCGGGCTGCCGCCGCTGCCGCGCAGGTCGACGGCGTCGGCCGCGCGCTCGCGGCGGGTCCAGTACCAGCCGTCGCCGCGCCGTCGCAGCAGGCCGCGGCGTTCCAGGACCGGCAGCAGTGGCGCGGTGGACGGCCCGAACAGCTCCAGGTCGGCGTCGGTGAGCGGGAGTTCGGCGGCGGCCGCGCAGAGGTGCGGGGCGAGTACGTGCGGGTTGTCCGGGTCGAGCACGGTGGCCTCGACGGGCGCCTCGAACAGTGCCTCCGGGTGGTGCACCAGGTAGGTGTCCAGCGGGTCGTCCCGGGCGATCAGGACGGCCAGCGCGCCCTGGGCCTCACGGCCGGCCCGGCCCGCCTGCTGCCAGAGCGAGGCCCGGGTGCCGGGGTAGCCGGCCATCAGGACGGCGTCGAGACCGGAGATGTCGACGCCGAGTTCGAGGGCGGAGGTGGAGGCGAGGCCGAGAATCCGGCCGGAGTGCAGGGCGCGTTCCAGGGCCCGGCGTTCGTCGGCCAGGTAGCCGCCGCGGTAGGCGGCCACCCGGTCGGCGAGCGGTCGGCCGAGCTGGTCCTGGGTCTGGAGGGCGACGAGTTCGGCCGCGCGGCGGGAGCGGACGAAGACGACGGTGCGGGTCTCCCGTTCGACCAGGTCGGTGAGCAGGTGCGCCGCTTCGGCGGTGGCGGTGCGGCGGACGGGGGCGCCGTGCTCGCCGACGTTCTCGGTCAGCGGCGGTTCCCAGAGTCCGAAGACCATCGGCCCGCGTGGCGAGGCGTCCTCGGTGACGGCCACCGAGGGGAGTCCGGTGAGGCGCTCGGCGGTCGCGGCCGGGTCGGCGGTGGTGGCGGAGGCCAGCAGGAAGGTGGGTGACGATCCGTAGCGGGCGCACACGCGGCGCAGCCGGCGCAGCACCTGGGCGACGTGCGAGCCGAACACGCCCCGGTAGCTGTGGCACTCGTCGACGACCACGTAGCGCAGCGCCTTGAGGAAGGAGGACCAGCGGGCGTGGCCGGGCAGGATGCCGCGGTGCAGCATGTCCGGGTTGGTGAGCACGTAGGAGGCGTACTGGCGGACCCACTCGCGTTCCTCGGGCGGGGTGTCGCCGTCGTACAGGGCGGCGCGGACCCTGGGCGGGGCGAGTTCGGTGGCCCGGCGGCGCTGGTCGGCGGCGAGGGCCTTGGTGGGCGCCAGGTAGAGCGCGGTGGCGCCGCGGCCGTTGCGGGCCTCGGTGCCGTCCAGCAGGTCGCTGAGCACCGGGGCCAGGTAGCCCAGCGACTTGCCCGAGGCGGTGCCTGTGGCGATCACCACAGTTTGACCGCTTTTCGCCAGGTTCATCGCTTCTGCCTGGTGCACCCAGGGCCGCTCCACCCCGACTGCGAGTGCCGAGGCCACGATCTCCGGACGGATCGACTCGGGCCAGGGTGAATAACGTGCAGGTCGGGCGGGAAGGTGCTCCGTATGGGTGAGCCGGTCGGACCGCCCCCGGCCGTCGGTCAGGGTCGTGAGCAGTGCCTCGGGCGGGCTGTGTCGGGGCGGCATGGGGACCCAGTGTGTCACCGGCGTGACGGAGAATCGTCGTAAGCCATCGTGCGGGCATGGTCGCAGGTGGTTGAATGTGGCCGTGACGGCCGTACGGCCGTGGGTCGCAGCGCTGAGGCTTGCCACGCGTTGGCTGGGCGCGCCCGGGCTCGCGACCATGCGGTGGCGGCCGTCCGGCCGAGGATCGCACATGACGTAGCAAGGCAAGGTGCTGGAGGTTCCGTGGACCTGTCCCTGTCGACCCGTTCAGTCGGCGATCGCACGGTCGTCGAGGTTGGCGGCGAGATCGATGTGTACACCGCCCCGAAGCTGCGGGAGCAGCTGGTCGAGCTCGTCAACGACGGCAAGTACCACCTCGTCGTCGACATGGAAGGCGTGGACTTCCTCGACTCGACCGGCCTGGGTGTGCTGGTGGGTGGTCTGAAGCGGGTGCGTGCCCACGAGGGTTCGCTGCGCCTCGTCTGCAACCAGGAGCGCATCCTGAAGATCTTCCGCATCACCGGCTTGACCAAGGTCTTCCCGATCCACACCTCGGTGGACGACGCGGTCAACGCGACCGACTGACGCGGCCGGGCCGGCCCTCGTGGCCGGCCCGTCCCGTTCACCTCGCGTCCGGGGTGTCCGGGCCCGTGCGGCCCGGTGCGTCCCGGCCGCCTCTGGGCCGGTTCAGCCGGCCCGCAGGGGCCGTATCACCGGCCCCGGTCGGAGCACCCGAGGGGGAGAGATGGCAACCGTCGAACTTCGATTCAGCGCGCTTCCCGAGCACGTGCGGACGGCCAGGCTGGTCGCCGCGGCCGTCGCCAGACGGGCCGGGGTCGACGAGTCGGTGCTCGACGAGGTACGGCTCGCGGTCGGTGAGGCGTGTTCCCGCGCGGTCGGCCTGCACCAGCGGGGCGGCATCGGCGGCACGGTCAGGGTCGCGCTGACCGACCAGGAGAAGCGTTTCCTCATCGAGGTCGAGGACGAGGCCGGCCCGGTCGTCGTCCCGGCCTCCGGCGCCGCCGAGGGCGGTGAGCCGGACGACGACACCCTGGGCCTCGCCGTGATCACCGGCCTGGTCGAGGACCTGGAGGTCACCAACGGCACGGACGGTGGCCTGATCCGGATGAGCTGGCCGGTTTCGGTCGCCTCCGTCGCGGTCTGAGGCCGCTTCCCGCGCCCGGCGGGGTCCGCTCCCCGGGCATGCGTTGACAAACTGTTGAGCATGGCGGTTCGCTGCTTCCGGCACGACCGGGTCCGATCGCTGATCGGATCTCGTCGCGGAAGAGGAACTCCATGCGGATTCGCATCCTGTGGCCGGCCGGTCAGGTGACCGCCACCTGACGGCGACCCCCACCACCGAGGCACTCCTGGCCGAGCTGCCGATCAGCTCGTCGGCGAGTACCTGGGGCGAGGAGGCCTACTTCGGCACGCCCGTCAGCGTGCCGCGGGAGGACGGCGCCCGACAGGTCGTGGAGCCGGGCGCGGTCGCCTTCTGGGCGGACGGGAAAACCTCGCGCTGCCGTACGGTCCGACGCCGATCTCGCGCGCCGGCGAGAGTCGGCCGGCCTCGCCCTGCACCGTCCTGGGCGCGCTGGACGGGGACGCGGCGGTGCTGCGCACCGTCCGGCCGGGCGATCCGATCCGGGTCGAACGGGCCTGAACCGCGGCCGGGCGCGGGTCCGGACGAAGCGGCGCAGGCCCGGGAGCGGACCGCGGCGGCCCCGGGACGAACCGCGGACCGCCCCGGGCGGACGTCCGCCGCGGGAGCCGCGAAGCGGGAACCGGGAACCGGGGGGTGGGAACCGGCCGTGTAGGTTCGACGACCGATGACGACCGAAACCGAAAGGCTTCTCCCGGTGAACAAGCGACTGCTGGCCGTACCCGCTCTCGGCGTGCTGCTGGCGTTCGGCGCCGTCGGCTGCGGCGGCGGCGACGACAACAGCAAGCAGCTGGAGTCCTGGGCGTCGAACGTCTGCGGCGCGGCCAAGGACCCGATCGCCCAGGCCCAGACCGCGCTCGCCGACACCGGCCAGGTGAAGACCGGTGAGGCGCCGGCCGACCTGCAGAAGCGGCTCTCCACCGACATCGGGCGGCTGGCCAAGACCAACCAGGACATCGCCTCCGCCGTCGACGGCGCCGGCGCGCCCAAGGTTCAGGACGGGGCGGCCCTGCAGAAGGACACCGTCGACGAGCTGAAGAAGGCGGCCGACGGGTACCAGGAGGTCCAGAAGAAGCTGGACGCGCTGCCCAACGACGACCAGGCGAAGTTCGCCGACGGGCTGCGCAGCGTCGCCGACCAGGTGCAGCAGCTGGCCTCGCTCTCCACCCAGGCGCAGAGCAAGCTGCAGCGCGGCGACCTCGGTGCCGCGATGGCCAAGCAGGCGGGCTGCAAGCCGTCCCCCGCCACCGCGCCGGCCGCCGCCCCGACCAGTGGCGCCGGCACCGGTGCGAGCGGCTCCCCGGCGCCCGCCGGTGCGGGCACGACCCCGGCCCCCGGGGCGACCGGTACGCCGAGCGCCCCCGCCACCACTCCCGCGGCCGGTGCGACCGACTCCGCCGCCCCCACCGCCGGCGCCACCACTCCGGCCGCCCCGGCCACCACCCCGGCACCCGCCGCGAGCTGACCGGGGGCCGGTCCCGCCTTCGTGAAGCGGCCACGTAGCGAAGCGGCCACGTAGCGACGCGGCCGCGCGGCCGCGCGGGCGCGCCGCGACCCCGCCCCGCGGCGGGGCCGCGGGCCCAAGCCAGAAAGGGGGGTCGGAATCACCACAGAAGCCGACAGA
>NZ_JBHWBZ010000105.1:0-17469 GCF_042735475.1 Kitasatospora sp. NPDC059577
AGGAGCCGGAGGTGACGGTGTCGAGGCCGGCCATGCAGTGCATCAGCGTGGACTTGCCGGAGCCGGAGGGGCCCATGATGGCGGTGAACTCGCCCTGGGGGAACTCGACGCTGACGTTGTCGAGGGCGACGACGCGGGTCTCCCCCTCCCCGTAGACCTTGTTCAGGCCGGTGGCGCGGGCGGCTGCCACACCGGAGCGGACGGCGGTTGCGGGGAACGTCACGTGGACTCACTCCTGGGGAGGGAAAAGCGGAAAATCTGACTCCAGTCCATCCTCCCAAGACGTTCTTGTGCGGTGCGTATGCCGAGCGGACGGTCGGCCCCCGCCGACCCGGCGGGGTGGCGGGGGCACTCTCCTCCTCAGGTATGACGCGGACCCCTGGGGGGCGGGGCGGCCGACCGGGCGCGGTCCGGTCCCGGGACGACCACCCCGCCCGCTACTCCACCGCGACCCCGAAGGCCGCCGCCAACCCGGCCAGACCGTTGGTCACCGCCCTGCCCGACGGGCTGAACTCCCAGCCGTCGCCGCCCCGTCGGAACGCGCCGAGCAGCATCGCGCTGTCGGGCACCCCGCCGGTGGTGCCCGCCCAGTCCGCCGGACCGGCCGCGCCCGGCCCGTACGCGGCGGCGACGGCCAGCCCGTGCACGTACCCGAGCGGCAGGGCCGGATGCTCCTCCTCCTCGGTGGAGACCGCGACCACCACCTCGTCGACCGCGGCCGACAGCCGGTGCAGCTCCAGGGTCAGCCGGGCCGCCCGGGTCGGCTCGCCCGGCACCGAGCGGGTCGGGTGCAGCCGGACGGCGCCGTCCGGGTCCTGCGGGCTGTTGAAGAACACGAAGTGCTCGTCGCTCAGCACCCGGCCCCGGGCGCACAGGAAGGCGGTCACGTCCAGCTCCACCGGGTCCCCGGCGGCCGTCCGGCTCTGCCAGCTCACCGTGAGGGCGCTCTCCCGCCCGGCTTCCCCGGCTGCCCCGGTGCCCCCGGCCGCTCCCGTTCCCCCGGCCGCCCCGGGCGTGGTGCCGGCGGTGCCCGCGGCCGCCGGGGTGCCGCCGCCGAGCCGGCCGCGCAGGCCCTGCTCGGCCAGCAGCCCGACCAGCTCCGGGCCGCTCACCAGGGTCAGCGGCTTGCCCTCGATGTAGCTGTACGAGCCGCGGCCGAAGCCCGCCGTGGTGACCAGGATCCCCTTGATCGCGCCGTGGTGGCGGACGGTGGACTCCAGATCGCGCACCGCCGTCGGCGGGACGGTCTTCTTGTACCGCTTCGCCTGGATCACGATCTTGCCGCCGGTCACCGGGTCCAGGTCCTCGGCCACCACGTCCACCCCGACGTCGCCGCTGCGGGCCGTGGTCATCACCCGGAACCCGCGCAGCCGGAACAGCTCGGCGATCAGGTCCTCGAACTCCAGCGGATCCATCTCGAACAGGTCCGGCTCGTCCTCGCCGCCGTGCCCGGCCAGACTCCC
This sequence comes from Kitasatospora sp. NPDC059577, assembly GCF_042735475.1. NCBI lineage: Bacteria > Bacillati > Actinomycetota > Actinomycetes > Kitasatosporales > Streptomycetaceae > Kitasatospora > Kitasatospora sp. NPDC059577. Next base: position 1,464 of record NZ_JBHWBZ010000105.1, read on the forward strand.
GCCGACCGTCTGCGGCCGACGGTCCGGACGCACCTCGTCCAGCCGCTCCGGGCGCGCCGACAACCGGCCGCCCAGACCCTGGAAGCACTCCACCGCGTCCACCCGGTCCAGCGCCAGCCCGGCGAATCCGGCCCGGGCCGCGGTCAGCGTCGACACGAAGCGCTCCGCCTCCCGGCCCGTCGCCGGGTCGATGCCGAGGACGAAACCGTTCAGCACCACCGAGTCCAACAGCCCGTCCCGGTCCGCCCGGAACACCTCCGCCACCACCCGCAGCGCCGACTGCGCCAGGACCTGCCGGTACAGCGCCTTGCGCTCCGTCGCCGGGCGGGCCACCTCAGCCTCGCGGTCGTCCGACTTCACGTACCGGACCCGGGCCGCCGCCGGCACCACGTCCGGCCCCGGCAGCTCCCAGTCCACCACCAGCTGCCGGCCCGCCGCGTCGAAGGCCGCCACCAGCCGGTGCGGGAAGCCCTCCGGCCACGCCGCCGAGGCGTACAGGCCCGCCGTGAAGTACTCCTGCACCGCCTCCGGCTCACCCGCCCGCAGCCGCCGCAGCAACTCCTCGGTCCGGGCGCCCCGTTCCTCGTCCTGGAGCCGGAACCGCTCCGCCCACGCCAGGTACTCCCGGTGGTACGCGGCCAGCCGCTGCTGCCGGTCCGCCTCCCGCGCCTGCGCGGCGTACCAGTCCTGCTCGAACCGCGCCCGGGCCTGCGCGAGGTACTGCTCGTACTGACGCCGCACCCCCGGATTGCGGGCCTGCACCGGATCCGGCGGCGGCACGACGTACACGGCGGACGTCTGGTCCGGCATCTCCACCGGCTCACCCAGCGGCCCGGGGTCGAACGGCGGCACCGCGCTCGGCGCCAGCAACGCCTGCGGACCGAACGCCGGCGCGGCCATCCCGGCCGCCAGCAGACCCCTCAACTCCTCCACCCGGGAGTCCAGTTCACCCGTCCGCCGGGCCGCCTCCGCCTCCCGCGACTGCTGGTACGCCCGCTGCGCCTCGCGCTCGTTGCGGGCCGTGGCCCGCTGCGCCTCGCGCTGCTCCCGCTCCCGCCGACGCTCCTCCGCCGCCTCGGCGCGCCACCGGGCCTCCTCCCGGCGCTGCTGCTGCCGCTGCGCCTCCGCCCAGATCGCCAGCACCCCGCTGCTCCGCCGCCCCGACACCGTTCGTCCACCCCATTCACCTCGTGCCGACCCGGTCGGCCCCACGCCGCCACCCGGCCGCGCCGCCCACCGCGCCCGCCACAATAGAACGTGGACACCCCACCCGGCCAAGCGTCGCTGACCTGGGGGCCTTCCGGGCGCGACCGGGGCCGTGGCCGGCGCCCCACCGGCCCGCGGAGGGCTGCCGGGCGGGGCCGTCCCCGAGGACGTTCCGGGGCCGCGGAGTGCCGCGTGACCTGCGGCGCTTGCCGAGTGCCGCACGAGCGCCGGCGCCAGTCGGTGTCCGCGGGTGCGCCGCGCAGGGTGTCGACGGCGAGCCGGAGGGCGAGGGCGAGGTCGTCCGGGGTGGGGGTGTCGTCGGGGGTGGGGGTGTCGTCGGGGGTGGGGTATCGATCACGACCGGGACGCCGGCAACGCCTCGGGCCGACGGTGGCCGAACGGGCGTCGCCGGTCCCGGGCGACCGTTGTCGGTCCCGGCGGGTAGCCTCGCCTGGTCGAGTACCCCCAGGGAGGGACGCCCGTGACCATCCCCGCACCGCAGCACCGGGACCACCCCGGCGGCTGGATCTCCACCGGTCTGAGCTGGCAGGACGGCCGCGCCGTGCTCGGGGCCGTGCGGGGCTCCCGGGTGCACGAGCGCGCGGTGGCGCCGGGTGCGGAGGTCGGCTGGCTGCTCGGCGGCCCGCGCCGCTGCACCGGGGCCTGGCTGGTCGGGGCGACGGAGCGCACCCCGTGCCCGCACCACGCGGTGATCGACCCGGCCGGCGGCGCCACGCAGTGCCCGGCCTGCCAGAGCGTGGACCGCGGCCTGGCCCTGGCGCGGGACCAGATCCTCGACGACGGCCGCACCTACCTGCTGTACCTCGCCTGGTTCGGCGAGGGCCTGCTGAAGGTCGGCCTGACCGCCGAGCAGCGCGGTGACGCCCGTCTGCTCGAACAGGGCGCGCTGGCCTACGCGTTCACCGCCCGGGGCGGCCTGCCCGCCGTACGGCGCGCCGAACTCACGGTCGCCGCCTCGGGGCTGGCCCGTGAGCGGTACAAGTCCCGGCTCAAGGCCGACCACTGGTGGTCGCACGGCGACGCCCCGCACCGCCGGACGGTGCTCACCGAGGCGCGCGCCCGGGCGCACCGGCTGCTGGACGGCCACGCGGTGGAGCTCCTCGCGGACCGTGCGGACCGTCCGGTGGTGGACCACGTGGAGCGCTTCGGCCTCGCCGGCGGAGCCCCCGAGACCTACCGGGAGATCGCCGGGCTCGCCGACGGCGCGGTGATCGCGGGGCGGCTCCGTCCGCCGATCGGCAAGCACCTCTTCCTCGACCAGGCCGACGGCTCCGGCCCGCTGCTGCTGGACACCCGCCGCCTCACCGGCTGGACGCTCACCCCGGTGGCCGACCGTCCCTCCGAGGGGCTGACCCTGCAGGAGCGGGTCCGTCCGCCGGAGCCGGACACCCAGGAGGCGTTGTTCTGACCCCGGCCGCCCCGTGACTCCTGAGCCCTGACCCCTGACCGAGGGCCCGGGCCCGCGCGAACGCACCCCTCGCACCGGACGATGTCGGCGGCCCGGTCGTGGACCGGCGCGACACCGGACGGCGCCACCGGGACCAGCCGCTTCGAGACGCGGCGGACCGGACAGGCACCGTCCGGCCGGTCGACCGGTCAGCCGCTGATCAGGGCGAGCAGCTGGTTCGCCAGGCCCAGCGCGGGCGCGGCCGCCTCGCCGATGCTCTGCGTCACGCCGGCCAGCAGCAGGAGGGCGTTGCGCCGGCCGCGCTGTTCCTCGGAGGCCGGGTCGCGGAGTACGGGGAGGGTCTCGGTGAGGCTCTGCCGGTCCTGCTCGTGCACCCGCGAGTCGCGCGCCAACTCGGCCACCTCGGCGGCGAGCCGGGCGAACATCGCGGCGACCTCGGGCGGCAGGGCCTCGCCGGCCTGGCCGTTGTTGTGCTGGACGCCGATGTTGTGGTGGCCGCCGTGGATGGTGACGTTGTCGCCCAGGTGGAACTGCGGTGTGTTGCCGCTCACTTGCTGACTCCCGTGTTGCCGTTGCCGCCGTAGATGTTGACGCTGTCGCCGAACTGGTAGTGCCGCAGGTCGACGATGATGCTGCTGACGAACTGCTGGAACTCGATCTGCGGGTTCTCGATCGCCCGTGCGACGGCGGCCTGCAGTTCGTAGGCGGGCCCCGGCGATTCCCAGGCCAGCAGTGCGGTCGGCGGTCCCGCCGTGTCGACGGTCAGCGCGTAGAGGCGGTTCTGTCGTAGGACCGGAAGGGTGACGAACACGAAGTAGAGCACCACGGCGACCAGCGCCAGTACCACGGGCCACCCCGAGTCGGAGCCCTGCTGGCCACCGCCCAGTGCGCCGGCGGCGGCGCCGTTGACGGCACTGAGCAGGAACGCGGCCGTGATGACCGTCCCCGCGAACTTGAAGAGACGTCCGATCGCGCCGAACTTGTCCGGCACGATGATCGTGATGCTCGCCCGGGCGACGGTCGCCAGCGGGTACGCCGCTTCCCCGACCCAGAGGATCCGCTTGGTCACGGCCACCCGGATGGTGCGCCGGGTGGGTGTGAACACCGGGGGTGGGACCGGCACGGCCGCCGGTGGCGGTGGCGGTGGCGGCGGTGGGATGAACGGAGTGGGGCCGGTGTGTCCGGCCCAGGTCGAGCCAGCCGGTTCGGTCGGCTGCATGGCGCCCCCCAAGGCTCTCGAACGAGGTACGTCAATAAACCAGCAGGTTTGAGCCACACACAAGTCTGCTGCCGTGAACGAACTTTGACGAGTCGTCAGAAGATCGTGCGATGCCTCGCCCGACCGCCCGGCCGGGCCGACCCCGGTTCAGCCCAGCTTGCTGCGCACTCCGCCCGGGCCCGAGCGGGCCCGGCGGGACAGCGGGGGCCGGGACGGGCGTACGTCGTGGCGCGGGGCCGGGTCGGCCGTCTCGGCGGCCTGCCGGGCGAGTGCGGCGCGGGCGGCGGCCAGCGCGACGCGGGCGAGCAGCGGGTCCTCGTGTTCACCGGCCTCGTGTTTGGTGCGCTGGCAGCCGGTGCACCAGACCGGCGAGGCCGGCCCGTCCGGGTACACCATGTTCTCGGGCGGCAGGTAGTGCCCACCGCACTCGACGCACTCGAAGACCAACCTCATCCGACGATCACCGTCCCGGATCCGTGGCACCGACCGCAGGGTGACCAGAATTCGTGGATCCTGGGCACCATGCTCCCTTTCTCGTCCAGTTCGACCGTTGCCTCGGTCTTCTGGGTCCCCCCGGACCCGCCGCAACCGGAACAGGACTGAACCTCGGGCATATGCCGTCCCTCCGTAGCGGAGCACCACCGTAGCGCGATTTCCCGCACGGGAGCACCGCTCGGGGCGATCCACCACCCGTTCGGGGAGCGCGAACTGCCCTTGCACGCCCCGTCGGACGGACGGCGGCCCCTCGCGCGAGCACCAGCGCGAGGGGCCGACGGTCGGTGGGCCCGACCGCATGGGGGAGGGGGTCAGCCGCGGGCGGCCCGCAGGAACTCCCGGTTCATCGCCGCGATGCTGGGCAGCGGGATGCCCTTGGGGCAGGCGGTGGCGCACTCGCCGGTGTTGGTGCAGCCGCCGAAGCCCTCGGCGTCCATGGCCGTGACCATGTTCCGCACCCGGGCGGACCGTTCCGGCGCGCCCTGCGGCAGCACGTTGAGGTGGACGACCTTGGCGGAGGTGAAGAGCATCGCCGAGCCGTTCGGGCAGGCCGCCACGCAGGCGCCGCAGCCGATGCACTCGGCGTGCTCGAAGGCGGTGTCGGCGGCCTCCTTGGGGACGGGCGTGGCGTGCGCCTCGGGGGCGCTGCCGGTGGGCGCGGTGATGTAGCCGCCGGAGCCGATGATCCGGTCGAAGGCCGAGCGGTCCACCACCAGGTCCTTGACCACGGGGAAGGCCGCGGCCCGCCAGGGCTCGACGTCGATGGTGTCGCCGTCCTGGAAGTGGCGCATGTGCAGCTGGCAGGTGGTGGTCCGCTCGGGGCCGTGCGCCCGGCCGTTGATGACCATGCCGCAGGCGCCGCAGATGCCCTCGCGGCAGTCGTGGTCGAAGGCGACGGGCTGGTCGCCGCGGGTGATCAGTTCCTCGTTGAGGGTGTCGAGCATCTCCAGGAAGGACATGTCGGGGCTGATCCCGCTGACCCGGTAGGTGTTCATCGACCCGGGTGCGTCCGGGCCCGCCTGGCGCCAGATGCGCAGGGTGAGGTTCATGCGTAGCTCCGCTGGGTGGGGTGGACGTGGTCGAATCCGAGGGCCTCGCGGTGGAGGACCGGGGCGGTGCCGGTGCCGGTGAACTCCCAGGCGGCGGCGTAGGTGAACTCCTCGTCGCGCCGGGCGGCCTCGCCGTCGGGGGTCTGGCTCTCGGTGCGGAAGTGGCCGCCGCAGGATTCGGCGCGGTGCAGGGCGTCCAGGCACATCAGTTCGGCCAGTTCGAAGTAGTCGACGAGCCGGTTGGCCTTCTCCAGCGACTGGTTGAGCTCCTGCCCGGTGCCGGGCACCTTGATCCGGCGCCAGAACTCCTCGCGCAGCTGCGGGATCCGCTCCAGTGCCCGCTTCAGCCCGGTCTCGTCGCGGGCCATGCCGCACTCGTCCCAGAGCAGTTCGCCGAGTTCGCGGTGGAAGGAGTCCGGGGTGCGGTCGCCGTCCACGGCGAGGATCAGGTTGAGCCGGTCCTCGACCTCGGCCTCGGTCTCGGTGAGGACCGGGTGGTCGGCGGGCACGGCCGGCAGCGGGTGGCGGGCCAGGTAGTCGTTGAGCGTGGGCGGCAGCACGAAGTAGCCGTCGGCGAGGCCCTGCATCAGGGCGCTGGCGCCCAGCCGGTTGGCGCCGTGGTCGGAGAAGTTGGCCTCCCCGATCGCGAACAGGCCGGGGACGGTGGTCTGCAGGTCGTAGTCGACCCAGAGCCCGCCCATCGTGTAGTGGATCGCCGGGTAGATCCGCATCGGCGTCCGGTACGGGTCCTCGGCGGTGATCCGCTCGTACATCTCGAAGAGGTTGCCGTACTTGGCCTCGACGGCGTCCCGGCCCAGCCGGCGGATCGCGTCGGCGAAGTCCAGGTAGACGCCCTGGCCGCCGGGGCCGACGCCGCGGCCCTCGTCGCAGACGTTCTTGGCGGCGCGGGAGGCGATGTCGCGGGGCACCAGGTTGCCGAAGGAGGGGTAGATCCGCTCCAGGTAGTAGTCCCGCTCCTCCTCGGGGATGTCGGCCGGCGGCCGGGTGTCGCCCTGGGCCCTGGGCACCCAGATCCGGCCGTCGTTGCGCAGCGACTCGCTCATCAGGGTGAGCTTGGACTGGTGGTCGCCGGAGCGCGGGATGCAGGTCGGGTGGATCTGGGTGAAGCACGGGTTGGCGAAGTAGGCGCCGCGCCGGTGGGCCCGCCAGATCGCGGTGGCGTTGGAGTTCTTGGCGTTGGTGGAGAGGTAGAAGACGTTGCCGTAGCCGCCGGTGGCGAGGACGACGGCGTCCGCGGTGTACGTGCTGATCGCGCCGGTGACGAGGTCGCGGGCGACGATGCCGCGGGCCCGGCCGTCGACGACCAGGAGGTCCAGCATCTCGGTGCGCGCGTGGAGTTCCACGTTCCCGGCGGCGATCTGCCGGGAGAGCGCCTGGTAGGCGCCGAGCAGGAGCTGCTGGCCGGTCTGGCCGCGGGCGTAGAAGGTGCGGGAGACCTGGACGCCGCCGAAGGAGCGGGTGTCGAGCAGTCCGCCGTACTCGCGGGCGAAGGGCACGCCCTGGGCCACGCACTGGTCGATGATCTCCACGGACACCTGGGCGAGCCGGTGCACGTTGGACTCGCGGGCGCGGAAGTCGCCGCCCTTGACGGTGTCGTAGAACAGGCGGCGGACCGAGTCGCCGTCGTTGCGGTAGTTCTTGGCCGCGTTGATGCCGCCCTGGGCGGCGATCGAGTGGGCCCGGCGCGGGGAGTCCTGGAAGCAGAACTGGACGACGTGGTAGCCCTGTTCGGCGAGGGTGGCGCCGGCCGCGCCGCCGGCCAGGCCGGTGCCGACGACGATCACGGTGTGCTTGCGCCGGTTGGCCGGGTTGACCAGCTTGGCGTCGAACCGCCGCTGGTCCCAGCGCTGTTCGATCGGTCCGTCGGGGGCCTTGGTGTCGACGACGGGTTCGCCGGCGGTGTAGTCCAGGTAGGTCACTTCACGACTCCGGTCATCACGGCCACGGGGACGGACAGGAAGCCGGCCGTCAGCACGAGTGCCAGGCCGTTCGCGGTCAGCTTGAGCGCCCGGTCCCGGCGGGCGTTGTTGGCACCGAGGGTCTGCGCGGCGCTCCAGAAGCCGTGCCGGACGTGCAGGCCGACGGCCAGCATCGCGACGACGTAGAACACGTCGACGTACCAGCGGCCGAACGAGGCCACGATGTTCTGGTACGGGTGCCCCTCCTGGGCGGCCGGGTTCACGGTCAGCGTGGTCAGGTCGAGGATGTGCCAGACGATGAACAGCGCCAGGATGACCCCGCCCCAGCGCATGGTCCGGGTCGCGTAGCTCGCCCGGCGCCGCTTGTGGACGTAGGCGCTCGGCCGGGCGGCGAGGTCGCGGCGGCTGAGCTGGTACGCGCTGACGCCGTGCAGGACGACGGAGGCCAGCAGGCCGAGCCGGGCGATCCACAGGAACCACGCGTGGCCGAGGAACGGCTGTCCGATGGTGCGCAGCCAGGCCGCGTAGCCGTTGATGTCGTCGGGGCCGAAGAACACCTTGAGGTTGCCCAGCATGTGCGCGACCAGGTACAGCAGCATGACCAGTCCGGTGACGGCCATGACCGCCTTCTTGCCGACGGTCGACCGCCACAGTGTCGCCAGGGTGGACGGATGCCGGCCCGTCCGAGTCGCGGTTGTCATGGCTGCAACGGTAGGGAGGTCGGCCAGGGTGCGTCCAAGACATGAGGCGGCTCACGACGATAGGCACTGGCTATCGATGCGGCCTATCCTGGTCGGGTGCAGCTCCAGCAACTCCGCTACTTCCTGGCCGTGGCCGAGACCCGCCACTTCACCCGGGCGGCCGAGGCCGCCCATGTGGCGCAGCCGTCCCTCTCGCAACAGATCCGCTCGCTGGAGCGGGAGTTGGGCGCCGAGCTGTTCCACCGCACCCGGGGCAACATCGCACTGACCGACGCCGGGGACGCCCTGCTGCCGCTGGCCCGGCGCATCCTCGCGGACACCGAGAGCGCCCGGCTGGCCGTCCAGGAGACGGTGCAGCTGCGCCGGGGACGGGTCCGGCTGGGCGCGCCGCCGAGCCTGTGCACCAGCCTGGTGCCCGACGTGCTGCGGGTGTTCCGCGACCGCCACCCGGGCGTCGCGCTGGTGGTCCGCGAGGGCGGCTCGCGCGACCTGGTGCGCTGGCTGGCGGCGGGGGAGCTGGACCTCGCGCTGATCATCACCCCGCCGAGCGGGGAGCAGGCGCCCGCCCTCGCCGTCACCGAGCTGCTGCACGAGGAGCTGGTGCTGGTCTCCGCCGGGCGGCGGGCCCGGCCCAGGGCGCGCGTGGCGGAGCTGCGGGAGCGGCCGCTGGTGATGTTCCGGGAGGGCTACGACGTGCGGGAGGCGACCCTGGCGGCCTGCCGGGCGGCCGGGTTCGAGCCGGAGTTCGCGGTGGAGGGCGGCGAGATGGACGCGGTGCTGGGCTTCGTCCGGGCCGGCCTCGGGCCCGCCGTCGTCCCCGGCATGGTGGCGGCCCGGTCGGGTCTGGTGGTCACCCCGTTCGCCGGGCCCGGGCTGGGCCGCACCATCGCCGTCGCGCACGGCCACGAGGTGCCGCCGACCCGTGCCGCGGAGGCGCTGCGCACGACCCTGCTGGCGCACCTGCACGACGCCGCGCGGGCGGGCGAACTCCCGCCGGGCACCCGGCTGCTGCTGTGACCCGGGCCCGGCGGCGGGTGCCCCGGGCCCTGCGTGGGCGCCCCCGGCTCGGCGCCGGGCGCTGCCGGCTCAGTGCGGTGCCGGCTGGAACAGCGCGTCGTCGTAGTCCGTGAAGAGCACCGGCATCGCGCGGCGGAACGCGGTGACCTCCGTGCTGTCCTGCAACTCCCGGCAGAGCGTCTGCGGCCAGTACCAGTAGCCGCGGGAGGCGAGCAGCCGGTCCAGGTAGGCGTCGAACGAGTACCCGGTGTCGTACAGCTCCTCGCCGAAGTAGTGGTAGTGGACGGAGTCGAGCGGGGGGAGCAGCGCCGCGCAGGCCTCGGGGACGAACATGTCGAAGGGCCTGACGCGGCGGTACTCCTGGTCCTCCGGCGAGTGCCAGGTGACGCCCCGCCAGTCGCCGAAGACCTCGTCCAGCGGAAGGAGGTGGACGAGGCCCTGGTCCGAGAGGTCGCCGTGGCGGAGCTCGGGGACGGTGTGGCGCCACCGCAGGCGCACCGCTCCGACCTCGCGGTAGAAGGCCTCGACGCCGGCCGGGAGGCGGCCGTCGGCCAGCCGGACGGCGTGCTCGATCTCGGAGGGCGGGGTCGGTGGTGCGACGGTCGCCTCCAGGAGTTCCACGCGGGGGTTGCGTTCCAGGTCGGCGATCATCGCGTCCAGCCGGGTGCGGGCGGTGGTCACGTGGGTCTCCTTCGAGGCGGTCGGCGGGTGTCAGAGCCGGTTGTTCTCGATCTCCCACGCGGCGCCGTGCAGTTCCTTGCCGGTGGTGTCGTAGACGGTGTACTCGGCCTCGATCTTGCCGGCGAGCTTGGCGGAGTAGTTGGTGTCGATGTCGGTCTCCACCGCGCTCGCGAGCGGCGCGAAGTCCTTCCCGGCCGGGTGGGTGCTGTAGTCGGCCCGCACGGCGTACTCGACCACGTTGCCGTTGGTGAGCACCTGGGCCTTGACGTCCTTCTCGACCTTCGCGTGGTGGGCCGAGTTCGCCGACTTGCAGAGCGGAGTGAGGTTGCTCATCGTGTTGCCGGGGCCGCCGACCTGCTCGTTGAGCAGGTGTCCCTGCACCATGTACCTGCTGAACCAGTCGGCCGTCGCGCCGCTCCCGGTCGGCCACCAGGACGGCTGGACACTCGGCCTGGAGCCCTTGCCGAGCTGCCCGGGCCAGAGTTCGGCGTGCATCGAGGTGCCGAGGCCGTCCCCGTTGATCGCGCCGTAGGTGACGTACGGGGCGCCGGTGAAGGCTCGCTGCACGGCCACCTCCGGCTCGGGGGAGGGGGAGTGGGAGTGGGCCTGGGTGGCGACCCGCTGGACGGCCTGGGGCAGTGAACGGCCCAGCGCCCGGACGGCGTTCGCCTCGGCGGCGCGCTCGAAGCGGTCGCCGGGGTCGCTGACGGACAGCCCGTCGCCGTGGTCGGTTCCCGCCACCGGGCCGGAGCGCTGCTGGATGACGTGGGTGAGTTCGTGGGCCAGCGTGCGCTTGTCGGTACCGCCCCGGCCGAGCACGACGTGCTCGCCGGAGGTGTAGGCGCGGGCGCTGATCTCGGCCGCCGAGCGGGCCGCCGCGGAGTCGTCGTGGATCCGCACGCCGCTGAAGTCGGCGCCCAGCCGGGCCTCCATCTCCGCCCGCACGTCGTCGGCCATGGGACGGCCCGGCGACCGCAGCACCCGGTGGACGGTCGAGCGCTGTACGGGGGGCCCCGACTGCCGTCGCTCCCCGACGAGCCGGGCCACGGCCGCGTTGCCGATGGTGCGCTGCAAGGCCGGGATCGACCGGGGGTGCAACGGCCCGGACTGCTGCCGCACGGGCGGCCGACCGTGTGCACGGTGCTCCGACGTGTCCCGCGTCTGCTGGTCGTGCGCGTGCACATCCACCTCCTGGACGGGCGGTTCGAGCCGTGGTCGCGGCCTGTCAGAGCCGGTCTACGGCGATCCGACGGGCGAGGGCAAGGACCGGAGGGGCAGTGTCGGGGGCAGACCTCCGTGGCCCGGGCGCCCGGCTGCCCGCCCTGGGTACCGGGCGGGCGGAACCCGGCCGGGGCCGGGGCCGACGAAGGCCCGGAGCGCGGGGGGTGCGCTCCGGGCCTTCGTCGGGCGGTCGGGTCAGGCCGGGAGGACGGCCTCCAGGGCGGTGATCAGCTCGTCCGCCTCCGGCTCGACGCGGGGGCGGATCCGGGCGGCCACGGTGCCGTCGGGGGAGATCAGGAACTTCTCGAAGTTCCAGGAGACGTCCCCGGCCTCGCCCTCGGCGTCGGCGACCTGGGTCAGCTGCCGGTACAGCGGGTGGCGGTCGTCGCCGTTGACGTCGAGCTTCTCCAGGAGCGGGAAGGTCACGCCGTAGGTGGTGGAGCAGAAGGTCCGGATCTCCTCGGCGCTGCCCGGCTCCTGCCCGGCGAACTGGTTGCAGGGGACGCCCAGCACGGTGAACCCGCGCCCGGCGTAGCGCTCCTGCAGACGCTCCAGGCCGGCGTACTGCGGGGTCAGGCCGCACTTGGAGGCGACGTTGACGATCAGCAGGGCCTTGCCCTTGTACTCGGCCAGCGAGGTCGGCTCGCCGGCGAGGGTGCGCAGCGGGATGTCGTACAGGCTCACGGTGGTGGTCCTTTCGGCAGGTCGGCGGCGGGTCGCCGCCCGGGCACACGGTAGCGGCCCCGGACGGGTCAACCGTGCCGGCGGCGCCGGTGTTCCGTACCTGCGGGGGCGTACGGAGCGACTCGTACGCCCCCGCAGGGGCGGTCAGAGCGCGAGCGGCCTGATGGCCGTCGGCGCGTGCCCGGGGAGGGTGGCGAGCTCCTCGAACTCGTTGACCTTGTCGATGTCGTTGCCGCTCATCGCGATGTTGGTGACCCGCTCCAGGATCGCCTCCACGACGACCGGGACGCGGAACTCGGCGGCCAGCTTCTTGGCCTCCTCGAAGGCGGGCAGCAGGCCCTCCGGCTCGGTGACCCGGATCGCCTTGCAGCCGAGGCCCTCGGCGACCTTGACGTGGTCCACGCCGTAGACGCCCAGTTCCGGCGCGTTGATGTTCTCGAACTCCAGGTTGACCTGGAAGTCGATGTCGAAGGTGCGCTGCGCCTGGCGGATCAGGCCCAGGTAGGAGTTGTTGACCAGCACGTGGACGTACGGGATCCGGTGCTGGGCGCCGACCGCCAGCTCCTCGATCATGAACTGGAAGTCGTAGTCGCCGGAGAGCGCGACGATCCGGCCCTCGGGGTCGGCGGTGGCGACGCCCAGCGCGGCCGGGATGGTCCAGCCGAGCGGTCCGGCCTGGCCGCAGTTGATCCAGTGGCGCGGCTTGTAGACGTGCAGCATCTGCGCGCCGGCGATCTGGGAGAGGCCGATCGTGGTGACGTAGCGGGTCTCCGGCCCGAAGGCCCGGTTCATCTCCTCGTAGACGCGCTGCGGCTTGAGCGGCACGTCGTCGAAGTGGGTGCGGCGCTGCAGGGTGGCCTTGCGCTCCTGGGTGGCGGCGGCCCACGCACTGCGGTCCTTGAGCTTCCCGGCGGCCTTGAGCTCCGCGGCGACCAGGACGAACAGCTCCAGCGCGGCCTTGGCGTCGGAGGCGATGCCGAGAGCGGGGGCGAAGATCCTGCCGATCTGGGTGGGCTCGACGTCGACGTGGACGAAGGTGCGGCCCGCCGTGTAGACGTCCAGTCCGCCGGTGTGGCGGTTGGCCCAGCGGTTGCCGATGCCGAGGACGAAGTCGGAGGCGAGGAAGTTCTCGTTGCCGTAGCGGTGCGAGGTCTGCAGGCCGACCATGCCGGCGTTCAGCTCGTGGTCGTCGGGGACGATGCCCCAGCCCATCAGGGTCGGGACGACCGGGACGCCGGTCAGCTCGGCGAACTCCAGCAGCAGCTCGGAGGCGTCGGCGTTGATGACGCCGCCACCGGCCACGATCAGCGGGCGCTCCGACGCCTGGAGCAGCGCGATGGCCTTCTCGATCTGGACGCGGTTGGCGACCGGCTTGTAGACCGGGAGCGGCTGGTAGGCCTCGGGGTCGAAGTCGATCTCGGTCAGCTGGACGTCGATCGGCAGGTCGATCAGGACCGGGCCGGGGCGGCCGGAGCGCATCAGGTGGAAGGCCTGCTGGAACACGCCGGGGACCTGCGCGGCCTCCAGGACCGTGGTCGCGGCCTTGGTGACCGGCTTGGCGATCGAGGCGATGTCGACGGCCTGGAAGTCCTCCTTGTGCAGCCGGGCGACGGGTGCCTGGCCGGTGATGCACAGGATCGGGACGGAGTCGGCGATCGCCGAGTACAGGCCGGTGATCATGTCGGTGCCGGCCGGACCGGAGGTGCCGATGCAGACCCCGATGTTGCCGGCCTTGGCGCGGGTGTAGCCCTCGGCCATGTGGGAGGCGCCCTCGACGTGCCGGGCCAGCGTGTGCCGGATCCCGCCGGAGGCCTTGAGGGCGGCGTAGAACGGGTTGATGGCTGCGCCCGGCACGCCGAACGCGACCTCAACGCCTTCGAGCTTGAGGATCTCCACGGCCGCGCGGGCGGCTGTCATACGAGGCATCGGGTCTCTCCTGCGTCGGCCCGCAGTGGCTCGGAGGGCTCATCTCCTGAATTCCACCATACGGAAGAACGGTTTCTGTATGTGGAAACAAGGTAGGGCGGGGCTCGTCGGGGCGTCAAGGGGGGATTCAACAGAATGTGGAAGCCCTGGCGGCGTGACCGGGCGGCTGGCCGGGCAGCCGACCGAGCAGCCGGGATTCGTACGTCCGGGCGGCATCCGTGCTGGTGTGCGCGGGGAAGCAGGCCTTCCGGGCCGGGAAGCGCACCCGGTGTGCAGCACCCGTGAAGGGACCGTGTCCGAGGTGGGCCCGCCCCGCCGCCCTGGGTACCGTCGGTGGCACGCCGGGCCCGTGACATCCGACGGGGGCCGTGGCAGGGGAGTCCGGGAACGCCGGGAGCGGGGGGAACTCCGTCGGCCGCCCCGTCCGGGGCCGGCGCGCCCCGCCCTGCCGCACCCGTCCCGCAGCGCCGTCGTTCGTCCCCTCCTCCGCTTCCTGCCCCGCGCCGAACGGCCCGCGCCGTACGGTCCGCACCCTCCGGCCGGCGCCGTACCCGCGTGCTTCCGAACCCCCTGGCTCCCGCGCCGCAACGGCGTGCACCGCCTGGCTCCCGCACCGCAGCCGCCTGGCTCCCGCACCCCGACGGCGTGCACCGCCTTGCCCTCGCACCGCAACGGCGTGCCCGCAGCCGCGGGCACGCGGAAGGAGCGTCCCCATGCGCCGCTGTACCCCTGCCCGCCCCCCGGTGGTGACCGGGTGAACCGCCCGCCGCACCGGAGCGAGGGACCGCCGGGCCGCCCCCGGAAGGACTCCCCGCCGGGCCGGACCCGGACCCCGGTCGCCGCGCTGCGCGCCGTGCCCTGGCGCCGCGACCTGCCCGCCTCGCTGGTGGTCTTCCTGGTCGCTCTCCCGCTCTGCGTCGGCGTGGCCGTCGCCTCCGGCGTCCCGGCCGAGCTGGGCCTGGTCACCGGCATCGTCGGCGGCCTGGTGGTCGGCGCCCTGCCCGGCAGCAGCCTCCAGGTCAGCGGTCCGGCCGCCGGGCTCACCGTCCTGGTCGCCGACGCCGTCCGCGAGTTCGGCGCCGGCGCGCTCGGCCTGCTGGTGCTCGGCACCGGCCTGCTGCAGCTGGCGATGGGCGCCCTGCGGCTCGGCCGCTGGTTCCGGGCGATGTCCGCCTCGGTGGTGCACGGCATGCTGGCCGGCATCGGACTGACGCTGGTGTTCGGCCAGCTCTACGCGCTCGCCGACCGCAGGGCCCCCGCCACCGGACCGGAGAAGATCACCGGACTGCCCGCCCTGCTGGGCGACGTCCTCACCGCCGCAGCCGACCCCGGGGCGGTCGCCCTCGGCCTCGGCACCCTGCTCGTCCTGGTCGGCTGGAAGTACCTGCCGGAGCGCGCCGCCCGCGCCGTGCCCGCGCCGCTGGCCGCCGTCGGCCTGGCCGCCGCCGTCACCGCCGCGGCCGACCTGCCCGTCGCCCGGATCCGGGTGGCCGGCCTGCTCGACGTCGTCCGGCTGCCCGACCGTGCCTCGCTCGACGGCCTGGCCGGCACCGCCGGGATCGGCACGGTGGTCGCCTTCACCCTGATCGCCTCCGCGGAGACGCTGTTCAGCGCCGCCGCCGTCGACCGGATGCACCACGGCCCGCGCACCGACTACGACCGCGAACTCACCGCGCAGGGCATCGGCAACACCGTCTGCGGACTGCTCGGCGCGCTGCCGATGACCGCGGTGATCGTCCGCAGCGCCACCAACGTCCAGGCCGGCGCGCGGACCAAGGCCTCCCGCTTCCTGCACGGGTTCTGGCTGCTGCTGTTCACCGCGCTGCTGCCCGGCGCGCTCGGGCTCGTCCCGCTCACCGCGCTGGCCGCCGTGCTGGTCCACGCCGGCGCCAAGCTCGTGCCGCTGCGCCGGATCGTCGCGCTCTGCCGCGGCCACCGGGGCGAGGCGCTGGTGCTCGTGGTGACGGCGGCCGCGATCATCGCCACCGACCTGTTCGAGGGGGTGCTGATCGGGGTCGGTCTGGCGGTCGCCAAGTCCGCCTGGCAGACCTCGCACCTGCAGATCGCGGTCGAGGAGACGGTGCTCCCGTCCGGACGGCCGTTGCACCGCGTGCGACTGAGCGGCAACGCCACCTTCCTGCGGCTGCCCCGGCTGCTGGACACCCTGGAACGGCTGCCGGACGACCGGCCGGTCGAACTGGACTGGTCCGGGCTGCGCCACCTGGACCACGCCTGCACGGTCGCCCTCGCCTCCTGGGCCGCCCAGCACCGGGCCCGCTCCACCGCGACGCTGGCCGTCGAACCGCCGCTGCCTTCGGTGGCCTGACGGAGCGCCCGGCAGGGCCTAGGGCTTGTCTGACAATTCGCGTCGCATCAGCGCGCGGCGTTGGGCGCCCGGCTGGGCGTGCCGCCGGAGCGTCCTCGTACTGGACGTACTT
>NZ_JBHWBZ010000106.1:0-16801 GCF_042735475.1 Kitasatospora sp. NPDC059577
TGCCGTTCGTGACGGCGCGGATCCGGTCTCCCTCGACGACGAGGCGGTGGTCCTCCACGACACCGCCGGGCAGCACGAGTCGGGCGCCGGCCAGGACGGTACGGTCCTCCGCGGTCATGGGATGGGATCACCCTTCGGTGCGTGGCCGCGCGGCCGGGTTGCGCAAGGCCGCGTATTGATGATTGAAGTCCGGCGATTGTACTCATCTCTGAACAGTCGGATGCCTGCGGCGCCTTGTGCCCGATGCCAGGAATACCTCCAGGTCGGGCAGTCGTCCCGGTGGTGCCGCTAGAATCCCGCCATGCTCAAAGCTGATCGCGCGACCCTGATCCTGTCCCACATCGGCGAGGTGGGCAGTGCGGATGTGCACGTGCTCTCCGAGCTGCTGGGCGTGTCGGGTGCGACGGTGCGGCGGGACCTGCAGGAGCTGCACGAGCAGGGGTTGTTGCAGCGCACGCGCGGAGGCGCGGTGACCGGGGCCGTGAACCTGGAGCTGCCGCTGCGGCACCGCAGCGGGACGCGGCAGGAGGAGAAGCGGCGGATCGCCCGGGCGGCAGCCGAGTTGGTGCCGGACGGCGCCGTGGTGGGGCTGACCGGTGGCACGACCGCGACGGAGCTGGCCCGTGTGCTGGGCGAGCGGGGCGGACTCACGGTGGTGACCAACGCCGTGAACATCGCCGCGGAGCTGATCGTGCGCCCCGAGGTCCGGCTGGTGGTGATCGGCGGACTGGCCCGATCGGCAAGCTACGAGCTGGTCGGCCCGGCCGCGGACCGGATGCTCACGCAGTACCACTTCGACGTGGCGTTCATCGGGGTGGACGGCCTGACGGCGCAGGAGGGCTGCACCACGCACGACGAGATGGAGGCGCAGACCGACCGGGCCTTCCTGCGGCGCAGCGCGCGCTCGGTGGTACTGGCGGACAGCACCAAGGTGGGCCGGGTCACCTTCGCCTCGATCTGCCCGCTGTCCGACGTCCACGACCTGGTCACGGACGACGAACTCACCGAGGCCCACGAGCGGGCCGTCGCCGACTGCGGCGTGCGCATCCACCGGGCCTGACCCGAGGCGCGGTCCGACACCTGACCCGGTCCGCCCGGCCGGCACGGCTGCCGGGGGAGGGCCGGCCGCTGGACGGTGGTCGGGCGAGGCCCGGTGGCGGCGGACCGGCGCAACCCTGCCGGGCGGTCGGGCCGCGACCCGGCGGACCACCCCGTCGGCGACGTGTGCGATGCCCTGTGTCCGGCCCGCCGGGCGCGGCGATCCCGGGGGCCGGACGGCGGACCGTGCGGCGCGGGGGAGGGGCTTGCCGAGGGTGGTCGGGGTGTGCCGTCGGGGTCGTGTGGGGAGACATCACAGGCAAGTCCGGGCGGGGCCGGTGGGTGGTCGCTGCCCGGAGGTGGGACCGTCCCGGCCCGCCGTCCCGGCCCCTGGCCCCGGCCTCAGCCCCCGCTCGTCGTTGAGGAGAGTGAGCATGCGTCAACTCGATCTCGTCGTGGTCGTGGTCTACCTGATCGCCGTCGCGGTGCTCGGTCTGCGGCTGGCGGGCCGCCAGCGCACGGCGAGGGACTACTTCGTCGGCGAGGGCCACATGCCGTGGTGGGCGGTGTCGTTCTCCGTCGTGGCCACCGAGACCAGTGTGCTGACCGTCATCAGCGTGCCGGGCGGCGCCTACGGGGGGCAGGGCTTCGGGAACGTCGAGCTCGCCCTGGGCTACGTCATCGGCCGCGTGGTCGTGGCCACCGCGCTGATCCCGCTGTACAAGCGCGGCGGTTTCGTCAGCGCCTACCAGTACCTGGGCAGCCGGTTCGGCCCCAGGCTCCAGGGGCTGGCCTCGGTGACGTTCGTCGTCACCCGGCTCCTCGCCGAGGGCGTGCGCCTGTTCGCCTCGGCGATCCCGATCAGGCTGCTGCTCGGCGAGTTCGGCGTGCACACCGGCTACCGCACCATCATCGTCGTGCTGACGCTGATCACCGTCGTCTACACCTATCTCGGCGGCATCCGGGCCGTCATCTGGACCGACGCCGTCCAGATGGGCCTCTACCTCGGCGGCGCCCTCCTCGCCATCGCGGTGCTGTCCGGCCACGTCGGCGCCGACGGCTACACGCGGGCCCTGGGCGCCGGCCGGTTCAGGCTCTTCGACACCGACTTCGGCCTCGCCCACATCCTCACCAGCCCGTTCGCCCTGCCGACCGCGATCATCGGCGGTGCGATCTTCGCCATGGCCAGTCACGGATCCGACCAGCTCATCGTTCAGCGCGTCCTCGCCACCAGGACCCTGCGCGACGGTCAGAAGGCGATGATCGCCTCCGGCGTGTTCGTCACCGTCCAGTTCGCCGCGTTCTCCCTCGTCGGCGCCCTGCTGTGGGCCTACAACGACGGCAGGAGCTTCAAGGACCTCGGACTGGGCAGCTCCGACAACCTCTACCCGGACTTCGTCCTGCACGGACTGCCCGTGGTGGTCTCCGGCCTGCTCGTCGCCGGCATCCTCGGCGCCGCGATGGGCTCACTGTCCTCGGCCCTGAACTCCATGTCGAACTCGACGGTCGCCGACATCGTCCACAGCTTCTTCCGGGGCGCGCCCTCCGAGGAGTTCCTCCTCCGGCTCGCCCGCGTGATGACGCTGGTGTGGGCCGTGCTGATGGCCGTCTTCGCCTGTGCCTTCAGCACCAGCACCGGCAACGTCTACCTCACCGGCCTCACCATCGCCGGCTACACCTACGGCGCACTGCTCGGGGCCTTCCTGCTCGGGCGTCTCGTGCGGCGTGCCAACGAGGCCGACTCCGTCCTCGCGTTCGTGATCACGGTCGCGGTGATGACCTACGTCGTGCGCGGGGTGAAGATCGACGTGACCACGGCCGCGGGGACCGTTCCCACCGCCATCGCGGCGCAGTGGCTGGTCCCCGTCGGAGTGGTGGTCACCCTGGCGGTCGGCGGCCTGTGCAGCCTGTTCCACCGCGCCCCCGGCAGCCCGCGCGTCCCCGAGGGCTCGGTACGGCCCGTCGCCGCAGCCGGTCGCCCCGAGGCCGCCGCCGCACAGGACTGACGGCCTCCAGGTCTGACGGCCTCCAGGTCTGACGGCCCCACGTCTGGGGGCAGGCACAGGACCGGCGGCCGCTGCCGCGCCCCCGTTCGGGGGCCGGGGTGTCACGAATGCGGGTGAACGGGTCCGCCACGGCGCCGGCGTGACGAGGGAGGCCGCGGGCCGTGGCTAGAACGGGGAGATGCGCCTCTCATCCCTGGCCGCCCTTCTCGCGGCGGCCGTGCTGGTCATGCTTCCCGGTACCGCCCACGGGCTCGCCCCCGCCGCGCGGGGGCCCGCCACCCGGCCCGCACCCGTTGCCGGACCGGGTTTCGTGCCGGGCATCGGGCCCTCCGTCCCGTGGCTTCCCACCGGACCGGGACCGGAGCAACCGCGCCCGGGCACGCCGTCGCCGGACGAGCCGTTGCCGGAGTACCGGTTCCAGGGGCCCGGGTTCGACGCCTGCTCGGCGCCGCCGCTGGAGGCCATGTCCGTCTGGTGGACCGCCTCGCCGTACGGCGCGGTCAACATCTACAGCAGCGGCGGCCAGCGCGGCTGCAAGCAGGACCGGCTGACGCCGCAGTGGGTCGCCGGGGTCCGTGCCATGGGGTGGGAGCTGGTGCCCACCCACGTCGGGCTCCAGGCGCCCTGCGCCGAGCGAGCGGACAAGCCGCTGCGGATCGACCCGGGCCGGGCCGACGAGCAGGGCGAGCAGGAGGCGGGCGACGCGGTGGCGGCGCTGCAGGCGCTCGGGCTGGGACAGGGCAGTCCCGTGTACCTCGACATGGAGGGGTACCCGACGGGTGACGAGGTGTGCAGCCGGGCGGTGGTCGACTTCACCGCCGGCTGGACCAGGGCCCTGCACGAGGCCGGGTACCGGTCGGGCTTCTACTCCAGCATGAACTCGGGTGTCGCGGACATCGTCGCCGCCGCCCAGGACGGGCGCACCCCGCTGCCGGACGCGCTCTGGTACGCCCGCTGGGACGGAAAGGCCAGCACCACCGGCCAGGCCGGACTGCCCGAGGACCTGTGGGCCGGTCAGCGGATCCACCAGTACCGGGGCAGCGCCAACGAGACGTACGGCGGGGTGACCCTCAACATCGACCGCGACCAGATCGACGGCCCGGTCGCGGGCGGTTCCTGACCCCCGCAGGCGCCGGCGGGGCCGTGTCCGCACCGGCCCCGCCCCCGTCGCCGTGGCCCCGCGGGCCGCGCGGCCGTCGGCTCACCCCGTGCCGCCGGGCCGGTGTGCCGGGGTCGAGGCCGGGGTCGGAACCGGCGTCGGCGTCGGAACCGGCGTCGGAACCGGCGTCGGCGTCGGCGGGAAGGACGGCGGTGCGTCCGCCGGGTCGCTGCCCCAGGCGGGGTCGGGGGTGTCGGCGAGGGTGAAGGCGAGGGTCCCCCCGCGGCGGACGAAGTCCTCGCTCACCCAGGGACGCCCACTGGGGCGGCCGTCGGTCTCCAGCGCGTGGACGTACCGGACGGTATCGGAAGCGCCCGGGGCGGTGATGTCGATGGTGGGGCCGCTGCCCCGGTACACCGTCACGGCGGGGAACTGCGGGCTGGCGAGGACGAGTTCGGCCCGGCCCGGTACCTGCGGGTAGAGGCCCAGCGCCGCCCACACCGCCCAGGAGGACATCTGGCCGAGGTCGTCGTTGCCCGGCTCGCCCCCGGGGGCGTCGGTGAACAGGGTGGTCAGGGCGCGCCGGACCACGTCCTGGGTACGGTCGGGCCGGCCCGCGTAGGCGTACGCCCAGGGGGTGTTCAGGGAGGGCTCGTTGCCGAGGTAGGCGTAGGGCAGGCGGGAGCCGGCGTTGAGCTCGGTGAAGAAGGTGTCGAGCCGGTCCACGGCGGCCGCGCCGCCGCCCATCGCGTCGATCAGTCCGTGCTGGTCGTGCGGCACCATCCAGGTGTACTGGGCGGAGTTCCCCTCGGCGAAGTCGTCGGGCTGCTCGGGGCCGAAGGCGGGCCAGGTGCCGTCCGCGTCGCGGGGCTGGACGTAGCGGCTGGTGCCGTTGAAGACGTTGCGCCAGTTCGCCGAGCGTCGCAGCAGGTCGTCACGGGCGGCGGACTCCCCGAGACGGGCGGCCAGTTGGGCGAGCGCGAAGTCCGTGGTGGCGTACTCCAGCGTCATGGACGCGCCCGGCCCGCTGGTGCCCGCCGGAACGAACCCCGCCGTGTCGTAGGCCTCGTGGCCGGGCCGCTGGCGCGGGTCGTCCCTGCCCTGCCGGGCCAGCCGCAGCAGCAGGGCGGCGTCGAAGCCGGTGGCGCCGAAGGCGTGCACGGTGGCGGCCATGGTCGGCAACGGGTCGCCGACCATGATGCCGGTGCCGCCGTTGGCCAGCGTCCAGCGGTCGAAGTAGCCGGCCGAGACGCCCTGGTCGGTGATGGATTGCGCGATGTCGGCGGCCTCGTCGGGGGCGATCAGCGCGATCAGCTGGATCTGGGAGCGGTAGACGTCCCAGCCGGAGAAGTCGGCGTACTGGGCGCTCCCGGGGCGGGCGTTGCGGAGCCGCCCGTCGAAGCCCGGGTAGCGGCCGTCGGTGTCGCTGAACACGCTCGGGTGCAGCAGCGCGTGGTACAGCGCGGTGTAGAGCACGCGCCGTTGGGGTGCGGTGCCACCGGCCACGGCGATGCGGCCCAGTAGGTCGTTCCACCGTGCGCGGGTGCGGGCGCGCACCTCCGCCAGCCCGGCGCCGCGCTGTTCGTCCGCCAGATTGGCACGGGCGCCGTCGGCGCTGACGAAGGAGATCCCGACCCGGGCGGTGACCGCGTGGTCGGGGCCGGTGTCGAAGGAGAGCACCGCCTTGGCGTCGGGCGCGCCGCCGGAGCTGCCGGAGACGGTGGAGCCGCCGGAGCCGCCGGAGCCGCCGGAGTCGAGGGAGTCGGGGGAGTCGGGCGGGAGGCTCCCGGTGTCGACGCGACGGAAGGGGCGGTCGAACTCGGCGTGGAAGTAGACCCGGTAGCGGTTGGACGTGCCGCAGAAGCCGCCGCCGTCGGTGTACCCGGAGAGGGTGTTTCCCGTGACGGTGAGCTCGCCCGACGCCTCGTTGAAGGCCCGGCCCGCGTCGACGGTGAGGGAGGCGGTGTGTCCGGCCGGATAGGTGAAGCGGGCGATGCCTGACCGCTGGGTGACGGCCAGGTCGATGCCGATGCCGTTGTCGAGGGTGACACCGTACGCGCCGGGCGCGACGCGCTCGTCGGAGTGCGAGAACGCGGAGGACGCCGTCGGCGTGCCGTCCAGGACGGGCATGAACGGGGTGGTGCCGTAGTCGCCGCAGCCCGCGCCGGAGATGTGGGTGAGGCTGAGGCCGCTCAGCCGAGGGTCGTCGTAGGTGTAACCGCCGTGCTGGTAGGTGACGGTGTCCGGGCTCCACTGCATCATGCCGAACGGTGCCGACGCGCCGGGGAAGGTGTTGCCGGCGCCGCCGCCGTGACCCCGGTCCGGGGCGTCCGCCCGGGTGCCGACATACGGGTTCACGTAGCCCGCAGGGTCGTCGACCACCACGTGGGCCGGGCGCCGCCCGGCCGCCGGGCCCGCCGCAGCCGCTCCGCGCGGGCCCGGCCCGGCCGTCAGCATCGTGGCCCCGAGCAGCAGCACGACCCCGGCCCGTGCGAGGGAACGGAGACGGAACACGGCGACCTCCCGAAGGCACCTGGATGACTGTCCGTCAGGGCATTGTGGCGGCGTGCGGACCCCGGACCGGGCAGCGCCGGGCGGCGTGTCCCCGGGGAGGGCGGTCCGCGCGCCCGCGCCCGTCGCTCCGGCGGTAGGGGAGGACGACGTGCGCCCTGATGTGCAAGGACCTGGTGTGACAACGGACTTGGGGGTCCCGCCCGC
Organism: Kitasatospora sp. NPDC059577; assembly: GCF_042735475.1. Lineage (NCBI taxonomy): Bacteria > Bacillati > Actinomycetota > Actinomycetes > Kitasatosporales > Streptomycetaceae > Kitasatospora > Kitasatospora sp. NPDC059577. The sequence goes on from NZ_JBHWBZ010000106.1 coordinate 6,862, forward strand.
CGGCTCCCGGGTCGATGCGGGCGCTGCGCCCGGCGGGCCGGCGTCTCGACCGGGACGGGTGCGGCGCCCGGCTGCTCGACGGCGGGGCTCCCCATCCCTGACGGCACCCCGCCGCGGCCGGACGCGGGGCGAGGACGGTTGCTCCGGCCGCGGACAGGCCGCCTGCGCGGTAAGGCCGTTCAGCCGCCGAGAGGGTGGAGGCCGGCGAGGTCGCAGGGCCCGTCCAGCACCTCCGCCACGGGGCGACGCGGGTCGTACCGGGCCCACCCCGGGTTCCCCGTCCCGGCGAACGCGACCCAGGCGCCGTGGACGCGGGCGGCGAGGGCGGCCGGGGCGGGGTCGGGGCCGAGCAGTCCGGCGGTTCCGTGCAGCCAGGGCTCGTCGGCGAGGTCGAACACGAAGGGCAGCTCGACGGTGTGGGCGGCGCCGAGCCGCCCGTCCAGGGCTGTCGAGCGGTACCGGAAGGAGTAGCGGTACGTGCGGCCGCCGGAGATCCGGGCGTGGGCGTCCGCCAGGCGGGTCGTCCCGGCCTCGAAGAGGGCGTGCGCGAGGACGGCGGAGTGCAGTTCGCCCGGTGTGCCGCCCGGCCGTGCCGCGCGGTGGGCGGCGATGACGGGCGCCGGGTCCGCCAGCAGCCGGGCGGCGACGGCGTGGGCCTCGGCCTCCGTGACGGAGTCCGGTCCGTCCTGCGGTGTCAGGTAGAGGTTCGCCTCCTCGGCGTTGGTGCCGATGAGCAGGTCGACGTCGGCGGCCGGGCCGGCGGCGAGGGCGTCCGCGGGCTGGACCGGCAGGACCGGACCGAGCGGGCTGAGCCCGGCCAGGGGGTCCGTGGCGGTGGCGGTGCGCAGATCGAGGCCGGTGAGCGAGGGGAGGACGGCCACGAGGCGCTCGTCCGGGATCGGGGCGAACGCCTCCGGGGTCGGCTCGACGCCGAGCGCCGCGGCCGCGGCGGCGGTGACCCGTCGTGCCTGCTCGGGGGTGAACGCGCCGGTGCCGCTGCCGCTCTGGACGACGGCCCGCCGGAACAGGCCGACGGCCTGCGGGGTCGCGAGCAGCGCGCAGGTGAGCGTGGCGCCCGCGGATTCGCCGAAGACCGTGACGTTCCCGGGGGCGCCGCCGAAGGCCGCGATCGTGTCGCGCACCCAGCCGAGCGCGGCGAGCACGTCCAGCAGGCCGCGGTTCGCCGGAGCGCCCGGCAGGTCGAGGAACCCGGGGATGCCGAGGCGGTAGTTGACCGTCACCAGGACGACGCCGTCGCGGGCGAACGCGCTGCCGTCGTAGAGGGCGGCGCGGTTCGATCCGGCGACGAACCCGCCGCCGTGTACGAAGACCATGACCGGGCGGCCGCCGCCGTCGGCGGCGGGCGTGTGGACGTCGACCGTCAGGTACTCCGCACCGGGCGCCCAGCCCGGCCCGAAGTAGGGGCGCAGGTCGAGCCGCCCGAAGTCACGGACCGGCTGCGGAGCCGTGGGTGACGGACGGGTGCCGTCACGGACACCGGACCAGCCCGGGTGCGGCGCGGGTGGGGCGAAGCGGCCGGCGCCGGCCGGCGCCGCCGCGTAGGGGACGGCGCGGTAGCGCTCGCCGGACGCGGTGCGGACGCCGCGCACGGCTCCCGCCGGGGTGTGGACGACCGGATCTGCCTGTCGGGGCATGGGGGAGCGGCTTTCTCTCGGAGTCGGGCGTCGTAGCGGGGGAGGGGCGGGACGCGGGCGTTCAGCGGATGCGCGAGAACCCCGCCCACTCCCCGATCGCGAACCTCAACCCGTTCCGGGTGACCCGCAGGGCTCCCCGGCCGCCGAAGTGCGCAGGGAAGACGAGTGCGTGGTGGTCGGCGGCGCGGCCCAGCAGCTCGCGCCGGGTGGCGCGGGACTGCGCCGGGTCCTCGCAGAAGCAGGAGTTGGTGTCGGGTTCGGCGATCTGGAGCGCGGTGTGCACCAGGTCCCCGACGAACAGGGCCTGTTCGCCGCCGGACTCCAGGGTGAGCACGGACGAGCCCGGGGTGTGCCCGGGGGCGAGGTCGAGCCGCAGGTTGCGGTCGATCCGGTACGTCCCGTCCCACAGGTGGGTGAGTCCGGCCCGGTGGACCGGTGCGACGCTGTCCTCGAAGACGTTCTGGTTGCCCCGGCCGAGTACGCTCCGGTGTCCGTTGGCCGGGTCCCAGAACTCGTGGTCCCGCCGGGTCATCAGGTAGGTGGCGTTGGGGAAGGTCGGCACCCAGTCCCGGCCGTCGAGGCGGGTGTTCCAGCCGACGTGGTCGACGTGCAGGTGGGTGTTGACCACGAGGTCGACGTCCTCGGGCCGCACCCCGGCGGCGGCGAGGTTGTCGAGGTAGTCGGTGTCCAGGCGGTGCCACGCCGGGGCGTGGGGCCGGTCCTTGTGGTTGCCCGCCCCGGTGTCGACCAGGACGGTGCGTCCCTCGCTGCGCAGCAGCCAGGACTGGATCGCCGTTCGGCACTCGCCCGTCGACGGGTCCCGGAAGTCGGCGGCCGGCCAGTCGTGCTGCTGCTCCCAGGAGCCGGCCGGGCTGTCCGGGAAGAACCGGTCGGGGGACAGCCCGGCGGTGCCGTAGTACTCCTTGATCCTGGTGACGGTGACGTCGCCGAGGACGATCTGCTCGGGGTGGTGCTCCATGGGGCCCTCCGTCGGTCCGCGGCACGGCGCCGCCTGGGACCGAGCCTGGGCCCCGCCTCCGGCAGCCGCCAGACCCGGCTCGTCCTACCCCTCGCAGGGTGTGGCAGGGAGCCCGCCGCCCACCGAATACTGGGGGGATGAGCGGACCCGGCCCCCTCGGCGCCTTCCTCCGAGCCCGACGCACGCGGCTGCGGCCCGCGGACGTCGGCCTGCGCGAACTCGGGCCCCGCAGACGGGTGGCCGGGCTCCGGCGCGAGGAGGTGGCCCAACTCGCGGGCGTCAGCGTCTCGTACTACACCCGGCTGGAACAGGGCCTGTCCCGCGGCGCCTCGGCCGAGGTGCTCGACGCGCTCTCCCGCGCCCTCCTGCTGGACGATCACGAGCGGGAGCACCTCGATCGGATCGCCGCCGTCACCCGCCGCGCGCCCCGGGTGCGCCGGCCGCGGCCCGAGCGGGTCGAGGACGCGACGCTCGACCTCCTGCGTGCCGTCGACGGTGTTCCGGCGCTGGTGCTCGGCCGCCGCACGGACGTACTGGCGTGGAACACCCTCGGGCACGCCCTGCTGGCCGGCCACGTGGACCCCCACGGCCCGGACGACCCGGCGCGGCGACCGAACCTGACCAGGATGCTCTTCCTGGACGCGCACACCCGGGAGTTGTACGCGGACTGGCGGCCCAAGGCGCGCGCGGTGGTCGGCAGTCTGCGCACCGCCGTCGGCCGGTACCCGGAGGACCCGCTGCTCGCCGGGCTGATCGGCGAACTGACCATGCGGAGCCCGGAGTTCGTCGCCCTCTGGGGTGACCACCGGGTGGCGCCGTGCGCTCGGGGCGCCCACCGGCTGCACCACCCCGCGGTCGGCGCGCTGACGGTGACCCAGCAGTCGCTGCCGATCGCCCCGGCACCGGGCCAGGCGCTCGTCGTGTGCACCACCTCCGCCGGTTCCCCCTCCGAAGCGGCCGTCGCCCTCCTCGGCCGGGCGGGCGGCTTCCTGCCCACCCGGATGCGGGTGTGACGGGGAGGGGGCGGGTGCGGGCAGCCCGGGGCGCCGTGCCCGGCGGGGGACTCAGGCGCTGAAGGCGGCGAGGAGCTTGTCGGCGAGCCGGTCGAGGTAGTCGGGGGCGGTCGGGGTGTGGATGACCGCGAGGCGCCAGTAGAGGGGGCCGGCGAGGAAGTCGAGCGCGAGTTCGCGGTCGACGTCGGCGGGGAGTTCGCCGCGTGCGACGGCCCGTTCCAGGAGCTGTGCGGCCTTGGCCCGGCGGGTGTCGCGGACGGTGGTGAAGAGCGCTCCGGCGAGTTCGGGGTTGCGGCCGCCCTCGGCGATCAGGTCGGGGATGATCCTCGCCGGGAGCCGCTGGTTCAGTGCATCGGCGACCTCGGTGAGGAAGGCGAGGACGTCGCCGCGCAGGGTCCCGGTGTCGGCGCTGCCGGAGGCGTCGGCGGCGACGGCGGAGACCAGGTCGACGGTCATCTCCAGCTTGGACGCCCAGCGGCGGTAGATGGCCGCCTTGCCGGCGCCGGCGCGCTTCGCGACGGCTTCCAGGGAGAGCCGCGCGTAGCCGGACGACGCCAGTTCCTCGAAGAAGGCGGTGGCGATCGCCTCGGTCACGGAGTCCTGGAGCACGGGTCCTCCGGGGAGCCGTCGCCCGGGGGCGGGCGCGGGGGCCGACGGGGGCCCGGAAGGGGCGGGCGCGGGGGGCGACGTGGGTGCGGGGGCGGAGGAGGACGGCCGGGGGGCGGGGGAGCTGGGCATGCCCCGAAGCTACACGAGGCGGAACGGTTGCGTCTCGGGTAGGTGCGGACTATCGTCGTTCCCGAAGGCGAGACGGAACCGTTCCGTCTCGGCAAACGGTCTGGGGTGCACCATGCGATTCCTGTACGAGGACGAGTCGTTCTCCTTCGAGGCGCTGCGCGCGGCCGGCTTCGCCAACGACGGCGGCGCCGACCTGGGCGAGGTCCTGACCACCGTCCGCAACATCGCCGAGGGCGACGAGGAGGCCTGGCTGCGCGAGTGGAAGAAGACCGCGCAGCGCGTCCACGCCATCGGCACCCGCGCCCTCACGGCCGGCCACCGGGTCAGCGCCCGCGAAGCCCTGCTGCGCGCCTCGAACTACTACCGCACCGCCGAGTTCTACCGCCGCGACGACCCCGCCCACGACCCCGAGGCCAAGACGCTCTCCACGCTGTCCCGCGAGACCTTCGCGACGGCCGCCTCGCTGATGGACACCCCCGTCGAAGCCGTCCGCATCCCCTACGAGGACACCAGCCTGCCCGGGTACCTCTTCCTCGTCGACGACTCCGGCACCCCCCGCCCGACCGTCGTCTTCACCAGCGGCTTCGACTCCACCCTGGAGGAGGCCTACTTCGTCATCGGCGCAGCCGCGCTGCGGCGCGGCTACAACGTGCTGGCCTACGACGGGCCCGGCCAGGGCGCGGCGCTGCGCGAGCAGGGACTCGTCCTCCGTCCGGACTGGGAGGCCGTGGTCACCCCGGTGGTCGACTACGCGCTCACCCGTCCCGAGGTCGACCCCGACCGGCTTGCGCTGCTCGGCTACAGCCTCGGCGGCTACCTCACCGCCCGCGCCGCCGCCCACGAACACCGCCTGGCCGCCCTGGTCCTGGACGACGGCCTCTACGACTACCACGACGCCCACACCCGCGTCATGCCGCCGTTCCTGCGGGAGTGGATCGAGGCTGGGCGCGACGACCTCGCCAACCCCGTCGCGGGCCTGCTCATGCAGGGCAGCACCCAGCTCCGCTGGGCCCTGCGCAACGGCGTGTGGGTCTTCGGAGCCGACTCCGTCGCGGACTACATCCGCCGCACCGCCGCCTACACCCTCGACGGCGTCGCCCACCTCATCGACTGCCCCACCCTCGTCCTCGACGCCGAGGACGACCAGTTCTTCCGCGGCCAGCCCCAGCGCGTCCGGGCCGCACTGACCTGCCCGCACATCCTGATCACCCTCCCCGAGGCCGAGGGTGCGGGCGAGCACTGCCACATGGGAGCGATGTCCCGCTTCCAGCAGGTCACCTTCGACTGGCTCGACACCACCCTGACCCCGGCAGCCGGCCCCGCAGCCTGACCCCGGGGGGCCGGTCCGCAGCCTGACGCGGGCGCCGCACGGCCGGGGCGGGCCGGTGGGTCGGAGCCCGGCGGTGGGGCCGACGGTGGGTCGGCGCCTGGCTGCTCGGACCGTCGACCGCCCGCCCACCCGCGCTGCCCGAGGTCCCTCCCGTACCGGCCCGATCCCGGGCCGCCGACGAAGGCGGAACCGTCGTGCTGCGCAGGACCCGTCCTCGGTCGGCCACTTCAGGGGCCGTCCTGACCACGTCGGTTCTCCGCCGCCGCCCGGCCGTGGCGTATGCGGCCGGCCCGAGGTGGTGAGTCCCGGGGGCTTGCCGCGGTGGCCGGCGCCGGCAAGGGCGGTGCGGGTGGTCGGTCGAGCATCCGGACGTCGACGGACGCGAACTGCTGATCGCGGTCGTGTCCGACGGCGATCCGGGCGAGTCCGACGGCATCTCCCCGGAGCAGTCGGTGGTTCGGGCGCCGAAGCACGTACGGTCCGGAGAGCCCGGGACGGCGCCGAGACCCGATGGGGATTCCCCCTGGTGGAGGGGCGTCGGCCACGGACGGCCCGGCCGTCCTCCGGCCGTCCCCCGGACGGCTCACGGCGGTGGCCCGCTCCGTGGCCCTGGGGAAGCGTGGCAGGGGCCGCGTCGTGAGCGGCGGGGCGAGGGGCCGGGCGCGCCCCACCGCGAGGGAGACCAGCATGGCAGAGTCCACGGGGTCCACCGGGTCCACGGAGTCCAAAGCGGCCGAACCGAGCATCGCCGCGGGCAACGCCGCGGTGCGCGCGCGGTTCCCCTTCGAGGACCGTCAGGACTTCGAGGACGCCGACCGGGGCTTCGTCGCCACCGCCGGGGACACCGTGGTGCGCGACGGCAACGGCGGCGTGTGGGAGCCGGACGCCTACGGGTTCCTCGACGAGGACTGCCCGGAGACCGCCAACCCCAGCCTGTGGCGGCAGTCCCGGCTGGCGGCGCGGCACGGCCTGTACGAGGTCACCGAGGGCGTCTACCAGGTGCGCGGCTTCGACCTGTCGAACATGACCCTCGTGGAGGGCGACCGCGGGGTCCTGGTGATCGACCCGCTGATCAGCGCCGAGACGGCCGCGGCCGCCCTGGCCCTGTACCGGCGCCACCGCGGCGACCGCCCGGTCACCGCCGTGCTGTACACGCACAGCCACATCGACCACTTCGGCGGTGTCCGGGGGGTGATCAGTGAGGAGGACGTCGCCGGCGGGGTGCCGGTGATCGCTCCCGAACGCTTCCTGGAGCACGCCGTCAGCGAGAACGTCTACGCCGGGCCGGCCATGGCCCGCCGGGCCGCGTACATGTACGGCGCGGCGCTGCCCAAGGGGAAGCGCGGCCAGGTCGGTGCCGGGCTCGGCCAGACCACCTCCACCGGGTCCGCCGGACTGATCCCGCCGACGCTGGACGTCACCCGCACCGGGCAGAGCGAGACCGTCGACGGCATCCGGATGGTGTTCCACCTCACCCCCGGCACCGAGGCCCCGGCCGAACTCAACGTCCACCTGCCCGACCGGGCGGCCCTGTGCATGGCGGAGAACGCCACGCACAACCTGCACAACCTGCTCACGCTGCGCGGCGCGCAGGTCCGCAACCCGCACGTGTGGGCGCACTACCTCACCGAGGCCGTCGCCCTGTTCGCGGACTCCGTCGACGTGGTGTTCGCCTCCCACCACTGGCCGGTCCGGGGCCGCGAACGCGTCCTGGCGTTCCTGACCGAGCAGCGCGACCTGTACGCCTACCTGCACGACCAGACGCTGCGGATGCTCAACCAGGGCCTGACGCCGCTGGAGATCGCCGAGACGATCGAGATGCCGCCGGCCCTGGAGCGGGCCTGGCACACCCACGGCTACTACGGCTCGGTCAGCCACAACGTCAAGGTGGTCTACCAGCACTACCTGGGCTGGTTCGACGGCAACCCCGCGCACCTGTGGGAGCACCCGCCCGTCGAGGCCGCGAAGCGGTACGTCGACTTCATGGGCGGGCCCGAACACGTCCTGCGCCGTGCCCGCGACTCCTTCGCCGCCGGCGACTTCCGCTGGGTCGCGCAGGTCGTCAACCACGTGGTCTTCGCCGACCCCGGCAACACCGAGGCCCGCCACCTGCAGGCCGACGCGCTGGAGCAGCTCGGCTACGGCAGCGAGAACGGCACCTGGCGCAACTTCTACCTGACCGGCGCCCTCGAACTCCGCAAAGGCCCCGTGGGCACACCGACCGCCACCGGCTCGCCCGACCTCCTGGCGGCCCTCACCCTCGACCAGCTCCTCGACGCGCTGGCCATCCGGGTCGACGGTCCCCGCTGCTGGGACGTCGACCTCGCCGTCCGCTTCAGCCGGCCCGGCGCGGACCCGGTCGACCTGCGCCTGCGCAACGGAGTCCTCGTCCACACCACCGGCGCGACGCCCGAAGCGGCCGAACCCGACGCCGAGATCTCCCTGAGCGAGTCCGACCTGCGGGCCGTCCTGCTCGGGGCCGCCGACCTCGCCGACCTCGTCGCCCGGGGGCGGGCCCGGATCGCCGGGGACGCGGGCAGGTTCACCGAACTCCTCGGCTACCTCACGGATCCCGACCCCGGCTTCGCCGTCGTCACCCCCTGAGGTCCCGTCCGGCTCCGACGGAGGGAGCAGCTCATCGCGCACGACGACACGCCCCCAGGGGCCGCCCCCTCGGGGGCCGGCGCCCCGCCCGGCGCCCCGCCCGACGCCCCGACCGACGCGCGGTCGGACGCCGCGCGGTCGGACGCCGCGCCCGAGGACCCGTCCGACGCGCGCAGGCGACGCGAGCTCGAAGGGCCCGGCCTACGGAACGCCCTGGCCAACGAGCGCACCCTGCTGGCGTGGTCCCGGACCGCGCTGGCCCTGCTCGCCGCCTCCTTCGCCGTCGTCCGGCTGACCGACATCACGCCGAGCGCACTGCGCCTGGCGCTGGGCTCCTACCTGATCGCCCTGGCGGCCGGAGTGATCGCCGGGAGCTACCTGCAGTGGCGCACCCGTGAGGCCCGGATCCACGCTCCCGACCCGCCGCCCCGCGGCCTCACCGCGCTCTCGCTCACCATGGCCTTGTTCGTCCTCACAGGCTTCGTCGTCGCCGTCATCGCGTTGGCGTCCTGAGCGGCCCGACGGCCTCCGGCACGCAGCAGCCGTTCCACCCCGTCCGCCAGGCCCGGACGAGGGCCCGGGCTTGGCTGCCCGCTTCCCGCAGGCCGCTGCCCACTGCTTGCCGGCCACTGCCCGCTGCCCGCTGCCTGCCGGCCGGGGGGCCCGGCGGCCGGGGGTGTCGGCGGTCACCCCCGGCGGCCGACCGTCGCTGACGCGGTGTGCCGACGGCGGACCGGTCGGTGACGGCGACGAGACCCGGCGGGTGAGTGCGCTCACACGCCGATGAGGGGAACGACGGCCGATAGTGCTGTCGGCGCCGCGTACTCCCCGCGGCGCGGCGGGGAGTGTTCGCGCAGGCCGGGGCGGGTCGGAGCGCCCCGGGCGGCCCGATCGCCGGGCCGACGTCGAACCCGTGCGGCCCCTCCGGCTACGACCGCGGATCGTAACGAGGGGGTCTTGGCGAGCGCCGATCCGGTCTGGCAGCTTGGCATTCGTCGTCAGCCACACCGGCTCCTGTCCCGCCGGTTGCGGCTAACCGCCGCGTCACACCCCACGCCCGTTCGGCCCCTGTCCGGCCACGGTCGAGGTGGGGTGCGACAGCGGCCCAACCTGATTGAGGTCCTGGTCTACATGCCCGCTTTCAAGCTCCGTATGCGTACCTCTGCCGCGATTCTTGCCGGTGCCGCCGGTCTGACCGCCCTGGGCGCCGGCGTCCTGCCCGCCACCGCCAACGCCGCCACCGCCTCCCCGCAGGCGATCGCCGCCCAGATCGTCCCGGCGAACCAGCTGGCCTCGTTCAGCCAGATCATCTCCCACGAGTCGGGCTGGAACGTCACCGCCACCAACCCGAGCTCGGGCTCCTACGGGCTGGGCCAGGCGCTGCCGGCCTCCAAGATGGCCTCGGCCGGCGCCGACTGGAAGACCAACCCGGCCACCCAGATCAAGTGGGCGCTGGACTACATGAACACCCGCTACGGCAGCCCGAACGCCGCCTGGGCCTTCTGGCAGAACCACCACTGGTACTGAGCCGACCCCGTCGGCCCCCACATCCCCTCCCGTCCCCACACCCCGGGGGTCGGACAGGTGCCCCCGGGGTGACTCACGAGGGCCCGTCCCGCGC
>NZ_JBHWBZ010000107.1:0-10481 GCF_042735475.1 Kitasatospora sp. NPDC059577
GTAGCGCAGGGTGAGGTTGTGGGGGTTTTCGGTGTCGGCTTGGTTGAGTTGGTGGAAGGCGGAGGGGGTTTGGTTGAGGACGGTGACGTGTTCGCGGGTGAGGAGGTCGAGGAAGTCGTGGGGGGAGCGGGAGGTTTGGAAGGGGACGATGACGAGGCGTCCGCCGTGGAGGAGGGGGCCCCAGAGTTCCCAGACGGAGAAGTCGAAGGCGTAGGAGTGGAACCAGGTCCAGACGTCGTGCGGGCCGAAGTGGAAGTGGTGGTGGGTGTTGGCGAAGAGGGTGAGGACGTTGCGGTGGGGGATGAGGACGCCCTTGGGGCGGCCGGTGGAGCCGGAGGTGTAGATGACGTAGGCGGGGTGGTCGGGTGTGGCGGTGGTGGGTGGGTTGGTGCGGGGGTGGTCGGAGAGGTCGATCGTGTCGATCGGGATTGTTCGGATCCCGTTGGTGGGGATGTCCGTGTGGGTGGTGCCGGTGGTGAGGAGGAGGGTGGGTCGGGCGTCGTCGAGCATGTGGGTGACGCGGTCGGTGGGGTAGTCGGGGTCGATGGGGAGGTAGGCGCCGCCGGCTTTGAGGACGGCGAGCAGGGCGATGACGAGGTCGGTGGAGCGGTCGAGGCGGACGGCGACCAGGGTTTCGGGGTGGACGCCGTGGTCGGTGAGCAGGTGGGCGAGTTGGTTGGCGCGTTCGTTGAGTTCGCGGTAGGTGAGGTGGGTGTCGCCGTCGGTGAGGGCGGTGGCGTCGGGGGTGTGGGCGGCCTGGGTCTCGAAGTGTGCGGTGAGGGTGCCGTCGGGTGTGGCGAGGGCGGGTCGGGTTGCCCAGGTGTCGAGCAGGAGGTGGCGTTCTTCGGTGTCGAGGACGGGTACGGCGTGGACCGGCTGGGTGGGGTCGGTGGTGAGGGCGGTGAGGACGCGCAGCCAGCGCTGTCCCAGGACCTCCACCGACGACCGGTCGAACAACTCGGCCGCGAAGACGATCCGCACCGCCAGCCCGTCCGGAGTGTCGGTGGACGTGTACCGCTCGCGGACCTCGAAAGCGAGGTCGAAGTTGGCCGTCGGGTCCCCGGCGGTCGACAACTCGACTTCCACGCCGGGCAGTTCGAGGCGTGCCTCGACGGTGTTCTGCAGGGTGAGGATGACCTGGAAGAGCGGGTGGCGGGCCATCGAGCGGGTGGGGGCCAGTTCCTCGACCAGGCGCTCGAAGGGCACGTCCTGGTGGGCGAACGCCCCGAGTCCGGTCTCCCGGACGCGGCTCAGCAGTTCGCTGAAGGTCGGGTTGCCGCTGAGGTCGGTGCGCAGCACCAGGGTGTTGGCGAAGAAGCCGACGAGCTCGTCCAGTGCTTCGTCGGTGCGTCCGGCGATGGGTGTGCCGATCGGGACGTCCTGCCCGGCGCCCAGCCGGGAGAGCAGCACCGCAAGCGCCGCCTGGAGCAGCATGAAGGGCGTGACGCCCTCCTCGCGGGCCAGGTCCAGCAGTTCGGTGTGGAGCTCGGCGGGGACCATGAGCTCGACCGTCTCCGCCCGGTTCGTGGCGACGGCCGGGCGCGGACGGTCGAACGGCAGCGTCAGCTCCTCCGGCAGCTCGGCCAGCGCCTCCCGCCAGTACCCCAACTGCCCCGCCAGCAGGCCCTCGGAGTCCTCCTCCGACCCCAGCAGCTCGCGCTGCCAGAGCGTGTAGTCCGCGTACTGCACCGGCAACGGCGACCACGCGGGCGAGCCGCCCCGCACCCGCGCCGCGTACGCGGTGGACAGGTCCCGCCCGAGGGGTCCGAAGGACCAGCCGTCGCCAGCGATGTGATGAAGCGTCAGAACAAGGACGTGCTGCTCGGGTGTCAGGGTGAACAGGTCCGCCCGCAGCGGCGGTTCCGTCGCCAGGTCGAAGGGCCGTCCCGCCGACCGGTTCACGGCGACGGCCAGCTCCTCCTCCCCGTCGACCGGTTCGACGGTGAGCTCGAACGGGACCGACTCGATCGGCAGTACCCGCTGCACGGGTTCGCCGTCGACCGGGGAGTAGACGGTCCGCAGCACCTCGTGCCGCTCCATCACGTCACGCAGGGCCGCGGCCAGGGCATCCGGCTCCAGCACGCCCGAAAGGCGCAGCGCGGCAGGGATGTTGTAACCGGAGCTCGTCCCCTCCAGCTGTCCGAGGAACCAGAGCCGCTGCTGGGCGTAGGAGAGCGGCACCGGCGCGGGCCGCTCCTCGACGGCCACCACGGGCGGCCGCAGCGTCGCGCCGCCGTCGAGCCGGCGCGCCAGTGCGGCGGGCGTCGGCGCCTCGAAGAGGGTGCGCAGCGGGAGTTCGACCCCGAGGGCGGACCGCACCCGGCTGCCGAGACGGGTGGCGAGGAGCGAGTGGCCGCCGAGGTCGAAGAAGCCGTCCTCGACGCCGACCGAGGACAGGCCGAGGACCTCGGCGAAGAGCGCGCAGAGGATCTCCTCGGACAGGTTCTCCGCCGCCCGGCCGGCGCCGGCGCCCGCGGCCGCGTAGTCCGGGGCGGGCAGGGCCTTGCGGTCGAGCTTGCCGTTGGCGGTCAGCGGCAGGGACTCCAGCACCACCACGGCCGACGGCACCATGTACTCCGGCAGCCGCTCGGCCGCCGCCGCCCGGGCCAGGGCGGGCAGCGCGGCCACGTCCGCGTCGTGCTCCGCCACCAGGTACCCGACGAGCCGGTGGTCGCCGGGGGCATCCTCGCGTACCGACACGGCGGCCTGGGCGACTCCCGGGCAGGACGCCAAAGCGGCCTGGACCTCGCCGAGTTCGATGCGGAAGCCACGGATCTTGACCTGGTCGTCGGCGCGGCCCAGGAACTCCAGCTCACCGGCGGCGGTCCAGCGGACGATGTCGCCGGTGCGGTACATCCGCCCTCCTTGCCCGCCATCGGGCTGGGGGTACCTCCCGGCCGCCGGGCTGGGGGCGTGGGGCCCACCTCCTTGCCCGCCATCGGGCTGGGGGTACCTCCCGGCCGCCAGGCTGGGGGCGAGGGGCCCGTCCCCGGGCTCGAAGGGGCAGGCCACGAAGCGTTCGGCGGTCAGGCCGGGGCGGCCGAGGTAGCCGCGGGCCAGGCCGCTGCCCGCCAGGTAGAGGTCGCCGGCCACACCGGCCGGAACCGGGCGCAGAGCCTCGTCGAGCACGTAGGCCCGGGTGTTGTCGATGGGCCGCCCGATGGGCAGGACCTCGCCGTGCTCGTCGCCGACCTCGTGGGCGGTGGACCAGATGGTGGTCTCGGTGGGGCCGTAGAGGTTGGTCACGCCGGCCGTGCGGGCGGTCAGAGTCCGGGCCAGCCCGCTGTCCAGCGCCTCGCCGCCGACCAACGCCCGGAGACCAGCCAACGCGTCACCAGCCAACGCGTCACCGGCCAACGCGTCACCGGCCGAGGGCGCGTCGGCCGTCGAGCCGTCGAGCGACGTGGCTTCGGCGGTCAGCGCGTGCCAGAGGCTCGGCGTGGCCTGCATCGCGGTCGCCCCACTCGCCGTCAGCAGGTCCCGCAGCGCACGCGGGTCCCGGACGGTCTCGCGGGGGGCCAGCACCACCCGGGCGCCGTTGAGCAGGGGCAGGTAGAGCTCCAGCGCGGCGATGTCGAAGGCGACCGTGGTCACCGCGAGCAGCCGGTCCGTGGGGCCGAGCGCGAAGCGGCGCTGCATCGCGGCCAGGAAGTTGACCAGTGCCCCGACCGGCACGACGACGCCCTTGGGCCGTCCGGTGGAGCCGGAGGTGTGGATCACGTACGCCGGGTGGCCGGGCAGCACGGCGACGCCCGGGTCGGCGTCGTCGGAGGCGGCGTCGTCGGAGGTGAAGCCGGCGGAGGTGGCGGGCTCGATCCGGTCCACCGGCACCACGGGGATCCCGCCGGCCGGCACCGCCGCCGCGGTGGCCCCGGAGGCCAGCACGACGACCGGCCGGGCGTCCGCCAGGGTGTAGGCGATGCGGTCGGCGGGGTAGTCGGGGTCGATGGGCAGGTAGGCGCCGCCGGCCTTGAGGACGGCGAGCAGGGCGACCACCAGGTCGGCGGAGCGTTCCAGACAGACCGCGACCAGCGCCTCCGGTCCGACGCCGCGCCGGATCAGCAGGTGTGCCAGCCGGTTGGCGCGGGTGTTGAGCTCCCGGTAGGTGAGTTCGCGGTCGCCGCTGACCAGCGCGACCGCCTCGGGTGTCCGGGCGACCTGGGCTTCGAACAGCGTGGGCAGGGTGGCCGACGGCGGCTCGACGGCGGTGTCGTTCCAGTCGGTCAGGACCTGCTGCCGCTCGGCCGCGTCGAGCAGTTCGACCTCGTGCAGCGGCTGGGTGCCGTCGGCGGCGGCGAGGGCGGCGAGGTAGTGCTGGAAGCGGCGGCAGTGGGCGGCGATCTCCTCCGGCCGGTAGAGCGCCGGGTTGGCGTCGACGACGAGACCGGCGCCGTCGCCGGTCTGCCGGTCGTAGATCAGGATGTTGAGGTCCTCGACGGGGCCGCTGCTGAGGTTGTGGGTGGTGCTCGGGTGGCCGCCGAAGGTGAGGTTGTAGTCGAAGGACTGGATGTTGACGGTGGGGCCGAACAGCTGCCCGCTCGACGCGACCAGGCCGAGGTCGCGCCGGATCTCCTCGTAGCGGTAGCGCTGGTGCCGCAGGGCCTCACGGGCGGCGCGGCTGGTCTTCTTGATGAGCGCGGAGAGCGGTTCCTGCGGGTCGACGGCCAGGCGCAGCGGCACCACGTTGTTGACGACGCCCGGGGTGCTCCGGGCGACCTCGCCGGACCGGGCGGCGACCGGGAAGCCGAGGACGACGTCGCCGCTGCCGGTCACCCGGGAGGTGTAGGCGGCCGCGGCGGCGAGCACCAGGACGGTCCAGCTGACCCCGAGCCGGCGCGCGGAGGTGCGCAGCGTGGCCATGTACTCGGGGTCCAGCCGGAGTGCGTGGCGCAGGTGGGTGTGCGAGGCCGGGGCGAACCGGCCGGCGAAGTTGACGGCGGTCGGGCGGTCGGCGAGCCGGTCCTGCCAGTACTGGCGGTCCGCCTCGAACTGGGCGGAGGCGCGGTACTCGGCCTCGACCTCCACCAGCCGCGCGAACGGAGGGATGCCGCTCTCGTCGGGCAGGGTCCGGCCCTCCGCCCAGGTGCTGTAGACCTCCGCGACCCGGGCGGCGAAGAGCGGGCCGCTGTGGCCGTCGCCCATCGCGTGGTGGGCGCGCAGTGACCAGATGTGGTGGTCGGCGGCCAGCCGGATCAGCGCGAAGGCGCAGGCGGGGCCGGTCTCCAGGTCGTAGGGGCGGAGGTACTCGGTGCGCATCCAGCGCACCGCCGCCTCCCACGGGTCGGTCTCGGCGCTGACGTCGACGGGGACGAACCGCCAGGCGGGGTCGGGTTCGACGAACTGGCGGAGTTCCTGGCCGCCGGGCACCAGCCGCAGGCGCAGCGTCTCGCAGTCGAGGACGGCCCGGTGGAGGGCGCGCTCGAACAGCCCGGGGTCGACCGGCCCGTGGATCTCCACGTACTCGTGGACCTGGTAGGCGGGGCTGGCCGGGTCCAGCTGCTGCGCGAACCACATTCCGGCCTGGCCGGAAAGCAGGGGCAGGTACTCGGGCTGCGAAGGCGACATCTGCTGGGACTCCGGTTCGTCTGGGGGTCGCGCCGGGCCGTCGGCCCGTGGGTTCCACCGCGGCCCGGCCGGGCGGCCGGGGACGCACGTGTCTGACCGCCCCGCGGCGCCGGTGCGGGCCTGGGGCGGTGTGGGTCTCGGGGGTCGGGGGCGGTCAGCGCCCGGTCGGGTGCGCCGGCGCCGGGGAGGTGGCCGGGGAGGCGGCCCGGGCGGTGGCCGGATCGTTGGTCCGGGAGGCGGCCCGGGAGGTGGCTCGGGCGGTGGCCGGGTGCGCCGTCACAGGGACAGCGAGTCGAGCAGCATGGCCGCGGTGACCGCCGGATCGTCCTCGGCCCCGACGAGCGAGGCGTTCGGGAGGTGGGTGCCGCCGTCGCGCTCCGCTCGGGCCCGACGCCGGCCGCCGCCGGTGATGTTGAGCAGGATCCGTGCGTCACGCGGGATCCGCCGCTCGGTGACCGCGCGTCGCAGGCAGGCCACCGCCACGGCGGCGGCCGGCTCGATGTCGATGCCCTCGGTCTCCTCGAACAGCGCGGCCGCGGCGAGGGCCTCCGGGGTGTCGGCCAGCAGGACCTCGCCCGAGGTGTCGGCCAACAGGTCGGCGACGCCGCCGTGGACCCCGAACGGAGGTGTGGCATTGACGAGTTCGGGGGCGTGCACGTCGATGCACGACAGCGTGACCGCGGCCGGGGAGGGAGTCGACTCCGGCAGCGGAGCCGCGGCCTGATCCGGGAGTCCTCCGGAGAGGGCGGCGGTCCGGCCGCGCCAGAGCCGGTGCAGCGGGGCGAACCCGGTGTTCTGGCAGAGCAGGGTGCGCGGCGGGGTGCCGCCCGTGGTGGCGGCGATCCGGCGGGCCGCCTCGTGCGCGGCGATCGCGCCGGTACCGCTGCCGACGGCCTGGACGTAGTAGTCGGGCAGTCGGCCGAGCCGCTCGTACGCGGCCAGCATGACGATTCCGAGGCCGTCGCGGCGGGCGACGTTGCGGACCCCGCCCTCGGGGAAGAAGGGCGCGCCGGTGGCCAGGATGCCCTGGCCGTAGGTGATCGCGTCGTTGTAGCCGCCGCCCTTGACGGCGACGATCCGTACCCGCGGTCCGGTGCCGGAGAGCGCCAGCCCGGGCAGGGCGCGTTCGGGGATCACCAGTACGCAGGGGAAGTCGAACTTCTCGGTGGCCCGGACGAAGGCCGCCGCGGTGTTCCCGGCGGACGCGACGACCATGACGCCCGCGTCCTGCGGGACCCGTCCCAGGACGGCGAAGGCCTCCAGTTCCTTGAAGGTCCCGGAGTCCATGCGGCAGTCGCGTTCCGGCCAGTAGCCGCTGAAGGCCGTCCAGAGGTCGCTCAGCCCCAGGGCGGCGCCGAGTCCGCGACTTCGGTGCACGGCGGGCAGGCTCGCCCCGGGGACCTCGCGGACGACCGGGAGCCAGCCGCGGTAGCGGAAGGGGCCGGGTGCCGCCGGGGTGGCGGCGATCGCGTCGGCCAGTGAGCCGGCGGTGTACTCGGTCCGTAGCAGTGAATTGTCGCGGCACTCCGGGCAGGCCGAAATCAGCCCGTCGTCCCCGAATCGTAAGCCGCATCGAGTGCAGACAACCGTGTAGTGCCCGCCGTGCTCCATGGCTTTCCCCCGTTGCCACCGGCCGCAGCCGGTACTGCCAGCTGAATGTGTTCGCGCGGGCCGGAAACTACTGTTCCATGGCCGAAATGAGACTCTTCGGGCGCATGTCGGTCCAGGAGTTCTCGATGTAGTCCAGGCACTCCTGGCGCCCGGCCTCGCCGAACACCTGCTGCCACCCGGCCGGAATTTCCGTGAAGACGGGCCAGAGCGAATGCTGGCCCTCGTCGTTCACCAGAACCAGGTAGTTGGCCTCGGGGTCCTCGAAGGGATTCGTCACCGCGTCACCTTTTCTCGCATAGCCGGTTGGCCGGCTGGACATATGCGGACGTGGCGGAGGTGGATCCCCTGTTCCGGACGGACCTGCCCCCGCCCGGTCCGTGTTCCAGTCTTACTCATCCGGGCCCGAAAGGGGAAGTGTGGATTGATGTCGGGAGGCGTGAACGGAATGTGCAGGTGCTTCTGCTGTCGCCGTTGCTCCGGCGCGCCGGTCGGCCGGTGCTGATCCCGTGCGAAATGTCGCGAAATATGGAGGAAATGAGCTCCGCGGCCGGGCCGGGTGGAACTGCCGTGCGCTCACAGCGGGAGTGAAGTCCCGTACCCCGGTGGGAGCGCGGCGGCGAAGAAACCCCGCCGACCGGATGATCGGACGGGCACGGATGGTCTGGCAGACTTCTGCCCCATGAGGTTACCGACCGACGGCCACGCATCCGGTGCCGAGAACAACTCCCGTTCCCGTGACGCAAGTTCCGTTCATGCCGGAGGGAATTCACCCGACGGTCCGGGGAGCGGGCCGGAGGGCCCGGCCGTCGGCGGAGCGGTGCCGGACGGCGCACGCACCCTGCGTGACCGGATCGCCGCCCGGCGGCTGCGTCCGGTCCGGCCGCGCCTCCGGTTCGAGCTGGTGCTCATCGGGATCGGCTACTGGGTCTACAACCTGGTCCGCAACGCGGTGCCGCAGCACGCCGAGACCGCGAAGGCCCACGCGAACCTCGTGTGGGACCTGGAGCGGAGCCTCGGCCTGGCCTTCGAACGCTCGGTCAACCACGGCCTGGACGCGGTGACCTGGGTGATCGTCGGCATGAACTACTACTACGCCACACTGCACTTCGTCATCACCATCGCCGTGCTGGTCTGGCTCTACCGCAGCCACCCCGGCCGGTATCCGGCGGTCCGTACGGCGCTGGCCGCTGCCACCGGCATCGCCCTGGTCGGCTACTACGTCTTCCCGATGGCCCCGCCGCGGATGCTGCCCGGCTTCATCGACACGGTGACGGTGCACCACACCTGGGGTTCGCTGGCCTCGGGCGCGGGAGCGACCATCTCCAACCAGTACGCGGCGATGCCCTCGATGCACTTCGGCTGGGCGCTGTGGTGCGGGCTGACGGTGTTCTTCCTGTCCGGACGGGCCTGGCTGCGGGCGCTGGGCCTGCTGTACCCGCTGTTCACCCTGACCGTGATCATCGCCACCGCGAACCACCTCTGGCTGGACGCGGCGGGCGGGGCGGTCTGCCTGGGCGTGGGCTTCGTCGCGGCCCGGCTGCTCTTCCACCGCTGGGCGTACCGGTTCCCGCGGATCCCGGCCTCCTGGCAGGCCGCCGGGCCGCGCGTGGCCGGGCAGTGGCCCGTCCCGGGCGAGGCCGCCGCCCGCCGCCGGTAGCCCGGACCACAGACGGGCCGGTCAGCCGATCGGCACCACCGGACCTGTTGGACCTGTCGGACCTGTTGGACCTGTCGGACCTGTTCGACCTGTTGACACAGGCAGGAACGGGTCGGCCCGCGCCGGCCCGACCGCCGCCGGCCCGACCGCCGCCGGCGTCGCCGACCCCGGCGGATCACCCCCGCTCGCGGTCCACCAGATCCGACGGGTCGGTGTTGGCGCCACAGAGGAGGACGGCGACGCGCTCACCGTCGGCCCGGTCGACCGCGGCGAGGGCGGTGGAGGCCGCGAACTCGACGGCGATCCGGCGCTCCTCCCACAGCCGCCGGCGGGCGCGCACGATGGCCTCGTCGTCCACCAGGACGGAGCGCACGCCCTCGTGCCCGGCGGCGGCGACCGCCAGCGCCGTGGCGCGGCGGGCGCCGAGCGCGTCCTGGGCCACCGAGTCGACCGGGACGTCCACCGGGTGGCCGGCCGCCAGCGCGGCGTTCAGGGCACGGCTGCCGGTCGGCTCGACCGCGAGCACCCGGACGCCGTGCTCGCGCGCCGCCACGGCCACACCGGCGAAGAGCCCACCGCCGCCCACCGACACCACCACGGTGTCCAGCCCGGGCACCCGGTCGCGGATCTCCGCCAGGACGGTCCCCGCGCCGGCGGCGATCAGCGGGTGGTCGTACGCGTGCGAGGCCAGCGCCCCGCTGTCGGCGGCGAACTCCTCGCACGCGGCCAGCGCTTCCGCGTACTCCCGGCCGGCCAGCCGCACCTGCGCGCCGTAGGAGCGCAGCCGGGCCAGCTTCACCGGGGAGGCGGTCTCCGGCAGGAACACCGTCGCCCGGACGCCGAGTTCGCGCGCCGCCCAGGCGCAGGCGAGCCCGGCGTTGCCACCCGAGGCGATGGTGACCCCGGTGTCCGGGAGGGTGCCCGCCTCGGCGTGCGCGAGCAGGAAGTTCTGTGCACCGCGCGCCTTGAAGCTGCCGGTGTGCTGCAGGAACTCCAGTGCCAACCAGGTCCGTCCGCCGTCGTCCCCCGGCGCCATCGCGACCGGGCGCACCCGCCCGGCGATCCGCCGCGCGGCAGCCTCGACCTCGTCGTACGTCAGCTGGTCCATCGCGTTCTGCTCCTTCGCCGGTGGGGCGTCGACAGGGTGTTCCGTCCGCGGCCGACGGTACGTCGCGCGGCCGGACGGGCGGAAGATCACGGCACCGGAGGCGTACCGTAGCCCCGTGCGTCATGTGATCCTCCCCCCGCCGCCCCGCTAGCGGGCGGCCCACTCCACCCACCCCGGCCCGCGGGACTCCGCCGGCAGCCGGGGCGATGACCGCCGCCCGCGCACCCCGCGGACCCGAACCGGCCATCCATCGTGGAGTACTGACGCATGTCCTCGTACGCCGCCGTGCCCTTCCGGCACGGCCTGTTGTCCATTTCCGCCGCCGCCGTCGCCTGGGGCGCGGGCGGAGCCGTGGCCGCGCTGCTGATGCGCACCAGCGGCCTCGGCCCGGTGGCCGTCTCCTGCTGGCGCTTCGGCGTCGCGGCGCTCTGCCTGGCCCTGCTGCCGACCGGTGGGCGCCGGGCCGGGAGCGGCACCTCCCCGCCCGGCCCCGCCGTGCTGACCGGGCGCGGTCTGGCGACGCGCCCCAGCGCCCACTTC
>NZ_JBHWBZ010000107.1:10491-15055 GCF_042735475.1 Kitasatospora sp. NPDC059577
CCGCCGGGGCGCGGCGCGCCGCCCGCGCGCCCCGCCGCCCCCGGGGGGCGCGCCCGCGTGGCGCCCCCCCCCCCGGCCCCCGGCGCCGCCGTGCTGACCGGGCTCGGTCTGGCGATCAGCCAGTGCGCCTACTTCGGCTCCGTGCACTACGCGGGCCTGGGGCTGGGCACCCTGATCACCATCGGCGCCGGGCCGGTGCTCACCAGCCTCGGCGCGCACGTGCTGCTCGGCGAGCGGCTCACCCGTCGCGCGCTCGCCGCCGTCGCCCTGGCCCTCGCCGGGCTCGTCCTGCTGGTCGCCGCCCCGGCGACCGGCCCGCGCCCGGCGCTGGGCGCGGCCCTGGCCGTCGTCGCGGGCGCGGGGCAGAGCGGCCTCACGCTCTGGGCGCGGGGCGGCGGCTCGGCCCGGGCCGGCACCGGAGCCTTCACCACCGGGCTGCTCTGCCTGCTCCCGTTCGCGGCCGTCCAGGGCGTGCTGCCGACGGCCGGGGACCCGGTGTCGACCGGTGCCGCGCTGCTGTTCCTCGGCACGGTGCCCACGCTGTTCGCCTACCGCTGGTACTTCACCGGGCTGACCGCCGTGCCGGGCGCGACGGCGGCGGTCCTGGTGCTGCTGGAGCCGGCCACGGCGGCGGTGATCGGCGTGCTGTTCCTGGGCGAGCCCGTCACGGCGGGCCTGCTGGCGGGCTCGACGCTGTTGCTCGGGGCGATCGCGGCCCTGGCCCGGGTGTAGCGCGCCCGGGCGGGGTGGCCGGGGGTGCGGGACCGGCCCGGCCGGTCGGCCACCCGGCCGGGCGTCCTGTGGTCGCAGCGGGCGGGCGGGCGTGCTGGGGTGGTCCGCATGAACAGCTCACACCTGGCCCGGGTGGCCGCCACGACCGCGTCCGTCGTCCTGCTCGCCACCGCCACCGCCACCGCCGCCGGTGCCGCGGTCGCCGCCGCTGTTCCGTCGGCGGCGACCGGGCTCCGGGACGTCACCGCCGAGCAGTGCCGGGACGCGGGCGGGCACGTCGAGGGCAGCGGCTACTGCGCCGACGCCGTCGGCGACGACGCCTGGGGCCAGCCCATCGACTACCAGGCGATCAACCCGGACCCGCGCCCCGGCGAGGAGTGAGCGCCCGGCCCGGTGACCCCGCGGTCGGGCCCACCTCACGGTCGGACACGCCCCACGGCCGGGCGGGGCTCACGGCCGGGCGCGTCTCACGGCACCGGTCGCAGGGTCACCGGGGCCGGGGTGAGGGTGCGCAGGACCAGGTCGATGCGGACCTTCGCGGCGCCCGCACGGTGCAGGGCCGCGGCGACGGCCCGTAACTCCTCCGGGCCGGTGCAGGCGAGCCGGAGCTCCAGGTCGGCGTCTCCGGCGAGAGCGAGGCCGCTCCGGACGGCCGGGAACTCGGCGGCGAGCCGGTCGAAGTCGAGCGGGACCGGGCCGTGGCTGATCCGGGCGATCGCGTGCAGTGACCGGGCCGGCCGCCGGTGGTCCTCGGGGCCCAGGCCGCCCGGGACGAGCTGGAGCGGGGCGGTCACCGGTGCTGGAGCTGTGCGGTCGGGGCCGGGGCGGGCGGCGCGGCGGGGGTGGTGACGGGCGGGGCGACCAGCCTCGGGTCCAGGACCAGGGCGTCCACCCCGAGCGGGGCGGTGAGGTCGCGCAGGGCGGGTTCGGCGAGCTCGGTGTGCGCCTGGTCCGGTCCGAGGAGGGCGGCGAGGGCCTCGGGGCTGGAGAATCCGACCGCGCAGCGGCGACCGTCGCGCAGGCGGAACAGGCGGAGTGCGGTGGTGCTGCCGGTACCGGTGGTGCTGCCGGTGTCGGTGGTGGTGACCGGTACGTGCCAGACGCTGGCCATGCGGTGCTCCCGGGTGGGTGGTGGTGCCTGCCGTGACTGCTCCCTCGACGCTAGGTCGGCCCGCCCCGGGCGTCGCCGGTCCTGACGCGGCGTTGACCGAATGGGGTGGTGCGTTGACGCACTCCTGACGTTCGGCTCACCCGGGTGGACCACGCCCACGCGCCGGCGGCGCTCCGGTTGCCCCCCGTCCCGGCTCGGACGACCGTGGATTCCGGCCCCCGGCACGGCCGCGGGGCGCCCCCCGGGGGACCGGCGCGCGCTCCGGGGCGGGGGGAGGTGGAGCGAGGGGCCCGTGACGAGATATCTTGACGTCAAGACGTTGGAGACCTGAAGCGGAGTACCGATGACTGACTCGACCATCATCTATACGCACACCGACGAGGCTCCGGCCCTGGCGACCTACTCGTTCCTGCCGGTTGTCCAGGCGTACGCCTCGACCGCGGGTGTGCGGGTGGAGACCCGCGACATCTCCCTGGCCGGGCGGATCATCGCGAGCTTCCCGGAGCGTCTGACCGAGGCGCAGCGGATCGGCGACGCCCTCGCCGAGCTGGGCGAGCTGGCCAAGACCCCGAGCGCCAACATCATCAAGCTGCCGAACGTCTCGGCCTCCGTGCCGCAGCTGAAGGCCGCCGTCGCCGAGCTGCAGGCCCAGGGCTACGCCCTGCCGGACTACCCGGACGACCCGCAGACCGACGAGGACAAGGACGTCCGCGCCCGGTACGACAAGATCAAGGGCAGCGCCGTCAACCCGGTCCTGCGCGAGGGCAACTCGGACCGCCGCGCGCCGCAGTCGGTCAAGAACTACGCCAAGACCCACCCGCACCGCATGGGTGCCTGGACCGCCGAGTCCAAGACCAACGTCGCCACCATGGGCGAGAACGACTTCCGGTCCACCGAGAAGTCCGCCGTGGTCGAGGCCGACGGTGCCCTGCGCATCGAGCTGGTCGGCGAGGACGGCACCACCACGGTGCTGCGCGAGAAGGTCCCGGTGCTGGCCGGCGAGGTCGTCGACGCCTCCGTGATGCGCGCCGCCGCCCTGAACGAGTTCCTGGCCGCCCAGGTGGCCCGTGCCAAGGCCGAGGGCGTGCTGTTCTCGGTGCACCTCAAGGCGACCATGATGAAGGTCTCCGACCCGATCGTGTTCGGCCACGTCGTGCGCGCCTTCTTCCCGAAGACCTTTGCTGCCCACGGCGAGGCGCTGACCGCCGCCGGTCTGAACCCGAACAACGGCCTCGGTGGCATCCTGGCCGGCCTGGACGCGCTGCCGAACGGCGCCGCGATCAAGGCCTCCTTCGAGGCCGAGCTGGCCGAGGGCCCGGCCCTGGCCATGGTCGACTCCGACAAGGGCATCACCAACCTGCACGTGCCGAGCGACGTCATCGTCGACGCCTCGATGCCGGCCATGATCCGCACCTCCGGCCACATGTGGGGCCCGGACGGCCAGGAGGCCGACACCCTTGCCGTGCTGCCGGACAGCAGCTACTCCGGCGTGTACCAGGCCGTCATCGACGACTGCCGCGCCAACGGCGCCCTCGACCCGGCCACCATCGGCTCGGTGCCGAACGTCGGCCTGATGGCCCAGAAGGCCGAGGAGTACGGCTCCCACGACAAGACCTTCGAGATCGAGGCCGCCGGCACCGTCCGCCTGGTCGACGCCGAGGGCAACGTGGTGCTGGAGCAGGCCGTCCAGCCCGGCGACATCTTCCGCGCCTGCCAGACCAAGGACCTGCCGATCCAGGACTGGGTCAAGCTGGCCGTCTCCCGCGCCCGCGCCACCGGCGACCCGGCGGTGTTCTGGCTGGACGAGACCCGCGCCCACGACGCGGTGCTGATCGAGAAGGTCAAGCGCTACCTGCCGGAGCACGACACCACCGGCCTGCAGATCGAGATCAAGTCCCCGGTCGAGGCCACCACGTTCTCGCTGGAGCGCATCCGCCGTGGCGAGAACACCATCTCGGTGACCGGCAACGTGCTGCGTGACTACCTGACCGACCTGTTCCCGATCCTGGAGCTGGGCACCAGCGCCAAGATGCTGTCGGTCGTCCCGCTGATGGCGGGCGGCGGCCTGTTCGAGACCGGCGCCGGCGGCTCCGCCCCGAAGCACGTCCAGCAGCTCGTCAAGGAGAACTACCTGCGCTGGGACAGCCTGGGCGAGTTCTTCGCGCTGGCCGCCAGCTTCGAGCACCTGGCCACCACCACCGGCAACGCCCGCGCCCAGGTGCTGGCCGACACCCTGGACCGGGCCACCGGAACCTTCCTCAACGAGGACAAGTCGCCGAGCCGCCGCCTCGGTGGCATCGACAACCGCGGCAGCCACTTCTACCTGGCCACCTACTGGGCCCAGGAGCTGGCCCAGCAGACCGCGGACGCCGAGCTGGCCCAGGCCTTCGCCGGCCTGGCCGAGGCGCTGACCGCGCAGGAGCAGACCATCGTCGACGAGCTGATCGCCGTCCAGGGCTCGCCGGTCGACCTCGGTGGCTACTACCAGCCGGACCCGGCCAAGGCCGCGGCCGTGATGCGCCCGTCGAAGACCTTCAACGAGGCGCTCGCCAACCTCGGCTGAACCCGGCCGGTCCGAACCGGGCCGACCGAGCCGACGTGCAGCACCGGGAGGCCCCCGGGTCCGTGGGAGCGGCCCCGGGGGCCTCCCCGCGTTGCGCCCGGGTGCCGCGGCCCCCGGTCCGGCCGCGGTCAGCGTCCGGCACCGGTCCCCCGGCGCGC
>NZ_JBHWBZ010000108.1:0-14072 GCF_042735475.1 Kitasatospora sp. NPDC059577
GGGGGGGGGCCCCTCCCCCAGGCCCCGGCCCCTCTCCCCCCGACCCCCCTCCCCCACAACCGCCCGCGGACGGCGCCCCCACCCCGTACCCGCAGCCCGCCACAGGCGCCACCCGAAGCCCCGACTCTTCCCCCGCCCACCGCACCACCCCCGACCGCCCGCCGCTGGCCCCCCCACCCCGCACCCGCAGCCCACCACAGGCGCCCCCGGAAGCCCCGACTCTTCCCCTTTGCCAAAGCTTAACCACTCGATATTTGACACTCTGAAGTATCTCCCTGCATGGTTACTTCAGTTCATTCACTATGTACGGGAGGAAGCAACCGTGAGTGAGGCACCCCAGCCCACCACCGCGGCCGAGAAGCAGAGCAGCGCCCGGGTCCTGCCGGCCCTCATCCTGGCGATGCTGTCGTTCAGCGTGGTGCAGACCGCGGTCGTCCCGATCCTGCCCTCGCTGGCCAAGGAACTGAGCGTCTCGGCCTCCAGCGTCACCTGGCTGATGACCGCCAACCTGCTCTCCGCAGCCGTGCTGACTCCCCTCCTTGGCCGCTTCGGCGACCTCCGGGGCCGCAAGCCGATGCTGCTGATCTCGCTGGCGGGCCTGGTCGCCGGTTCGGCGCTGGCCGTCAGCACCCACTCGTTCACCTGGCTGGTCGTCGCCCGCGTCCTGCAGGGCGCCGGCGGTGGCGTCATGCCGCTGGCGATCAGCATCGTCCGCGACGAGTTGCCCAAGCAGAAGGTGACCGGCGGCGTCGCCGCCATCAGCGCCTCGATGGGTGTCGGCTCCGGCCTCGGCCTGGTGGCCACCGGTGTCCTGTTGGAGCACTGGAACTACAAGTCGATCTTCTGGATGGGCCTGGTCTTCGGCCTGATCGCGATCGCCCTGGTCGCCTTCCGCGTCCCGTCGGACCCGGTCACCGACAAGGAGGGCGGCGCCGACCCGCTCGGCGCCCTCACCCTGGCCGGCTGGCTCTCCGCACTGCTGGTCGCGGTCAGCCAGGGCAACCACTGGGGCTGGACCTCCACCAAGACCCTCGGTCTGTTCGCCGTCGCCGCCGTCGTCGCCCTGGTCTGGGGCGTCATCGAGACCAAGGTCGCGCACCCGCTGGTGGACATGAAGATGATGTCCCGCCCGGCCGTGGCCTTCACCAACCTGGCGGGCCTGCTCATCGGCTTCGGCATGTACGGCTCGTTCATGGTCATCAGCAACTTCGCCCAGACCCCGGAGAAGCTGACCCACTACGGCTTCACCGCCACGGTCCTGCACGCCGGTGTGATGCTGCTGCCGTCCGCGATCGGCTCGATGGTCGCCGCGCCGCTCGGCGCCCTGCTGATCGCCCGCCGCGGCCCGCGTCTGCCGCTGGTCCTCGGTGGTGTCCTCGGCGCCGTCGCGATGGCCTACCTGGCCCTGCGGCACAGCCGTGAGGGCGACATCTACACCGCCTCGGCGATCTTCGGCCTCGGTGTCGGCCTCGCCTTCGCCGCGATGCCGGCCTACATCAACGGCGCCGTCCCGGTCGAGCAGAGCGGTATCGCCAACGGCATGAACTCGGTGCTGCGCACCGTCGGTGGCGCGATCGGCACCGCCGTCATGGCCGCCATCCTGACCGGCGACACCATGAAGCTGCCGCCGCAGATCCCGCTGACGCTGCCCACCCTCGACGCCTACAAGCACGCGTTCTGGGTCGCGGCCGTGGTCTGCGTGGTCGCCGGTGTCGTCCCGTTCCTGATCCGCGGTGCCAAGTCGGCCGCTCCGCTGACCGTCGTCGGGGGCTCGGCCCAGCAGGACTCCAGCGACGAGCTGGTGAAGACCGACGCCTGACGAGGCGTCCGGCCCCCGCGCTCAGGGACAGGGCGCGGGGCCCCGGTCTCCGTACGTCGCGAGGGCATCACGAACGTACGGGGCCCGGCACGGTGATGCGGCCCCACCCGGTACTCCCCCACCGGGTGGGGCCGCTTTCGTGTTCCCGCCCCCGTCGTCCCCCCGCCCCTCGGCGCCCCCTCGCCCCCGTCGCCCCCTCAGCGCCCGTCGTCCGCCCCGCCGTCCGTGTCCGGGTCCGGGTCCTCGTCCTGGCGTAGCGGCAGCGGCCGCGTCGGCTCCAGCGCCGGGTCGTCCACCGCGAAGGTCCGCACTCTCCCGGGCCCGCTCCAGGGCGTCTCGAACCGTACGGTGACCCTCCCGACGCCGCTGCCCTGCACCCAGCCCGGCCCGAACTCCGCGTGCTGGACGTCCTGTCCGGGCATCCACCGCCGCACCGTGACGGCCTCCGGCTCCTCCTCGGCGGTCTCGACCTCCTCCGCCGCCTCCGCGTGTTCCGCCGCCTCCTCCCGCAGGGCCTGCGCGAACAGGTCCTCCTGGGTGTAGTCGGCGAGTTGGGCGACACCGACGCCGAGCAGCCGGACCCCGCCGGTGATGTCCACCTGCTCGGCCAGCCGTCGTGCGGTCGCGGTGATCACGGACTCGTCGTCCGTGGGTCCGCCGAGCGTTTCCGAGCGGGTCAGCGTCGAGAAATCGAACCGCCGCACCTTGAGCACCACGGTCCGCCCCGAGCGCCCGGCCGCTCGCAGCCGCCGCACGCACCGGGCGGCCAGTGCCTCGACCTCGCGCAGCACCCGCTCCCGGTCGGCCAGGTCCACCTCGTAGGTGTCCTCCACCGAGACGGACTTGGCGTCCTGGTCGGCCACCACCGGCCGCTCGTCCAGTCCTATCGCCATCTGGTGGATCCCGGCGCCGTGCGCCCGTCCGAGCAGCTGGACCAGCTCCGTCTCGCCCGCCTCGGCGAGGTCGGCGACGGTGTTCAGCCCGGCCCTGCGCAGCACCTGTTCGGTGGCCGGCCCGATCCCGGGCAGCGCCCGCACGGGCATCGGCCCGAGCACGGCCCGTTCCTGCCCGGGCTCGATCAGCACCAGGCCGTCCGGTTTGGCCTGCTCGGAGGCGATCTTGGCCATCAGTTTGGACCCGGCGGCCCCCACCGAACCGGTCAGTCCGGTGAGCCGCTGGATGTCGGCCCGCAGGTCCTCCGCCAGCGCGAGCACCAGCCGCTCGCCGGTGTCGTGGTCCGTCTCCGCCAGCACCGGGCCGTACGGACCGGCCTCCAGGTCCACGAAGGCCTCGTCCAGGCTGAGCGGTTGCACCAGCGGCGACAGTTCCCGCAGCAGGCCCATCACGGTCTCGCTGACCTGCCGGTAGGCCTCGAAACGGCCCGACAGGAAAGCCGCGTTGGGACAGAGCCGCCGCGCCTGCGCCATCGGCATGGCCGAGTGCACCCCGAACTTCCGTGCCTCGTAGGAGGCCGTGGAGACGACCCCCCGCCCGCCGAGCCCGCCGACGATCACCGGTTTGCCGCGCAGGCTCGGCTTGGCCGCCTGCTCCACCGCCGCGAAGAAGGCGTCCATGTCGAGGTGGATGATGCTCGGCAGTGATCGCACCCGCCGATCATCGCGTACGGGTCCGACAGTGCGTACGAACCCGGCCGGACGCCCCGCCCGGCCGCCCGCCTACGGCTGCTTGGCCGCCGCGCTCGCCAGCGCCTCGGGGATGCCGTCCTCCTTGGGGCCGAGGAACACCGGGTCCGGCCGCAGCCAGGCGTTGACCGCCGCCTTGCCCGCCCCGGCCACCTCCCGCAGCCCGCCGTACAGCCAGGTCTCGTCGTGCAGTTCCGGCACCCCGACGGCGTACGACCGGATGCCCGCCGCCTCGCAGAGCGCCAGCGCCCGCCGGACGTGGAAGTCCTGGCTGACCAGCACGGCCCGGTCCACCCCGAAGATCCGGTGCGCGCGGGTGCAGGAGTCCCACGTGTCGAAGCCGGCGTAGTCCCGGACCACCCGCTCGGCGGGCACCCCGTGCCCGGTCAGGTACGTGAACATCGCGTCGGGCTCGTCGTACTCGACCCGCCCGTTGTCGCCGGTCACCAGGATCGCCCGGACCTTGCCCTCGCGGTACAGGTCGACCGCCGCGACCAGCCGGTGCTCCAGGTACGGCGAGGGCTTGCCCTGGTCCAGCCCGGCGCCGAAGACCACCGCGACGGGCGCGGACGGCGCGCTCTCCACCGTGCCGACCCGGTCGCCCGCCGAGATCCACACCCAGGCGCTCGGTGCCAGTGCGAGCGTGCAGAGCACCGTCCCGACCTGGAACACCCTGCGCTGCGTCCGCCGCTGCCGCAGCCGTGTCCCCAGCAGTCCGGCCCTGCGCCGCAGCAGCCCCGATATCCCGGTGCCGACCCCCACGTGCCCCTCCCTCGATCGTTTCCAGGCAACACGACGAGGCCGCGGGCCCGAACGGTTCCCCGTCCGGGCCCGCGGCCCCGTCGAAGTCGGTGCTCAGACCGCCCGGTTGCGCCGCTGGGCGAGTTCGTCGGCCGGGTCCTGCCCGACCAGTGTCTCGCCGGTGTCCGTGCGTTCGGCGTGCAGCCGCCCGAGGGTGAGCTCCAGCTCCCGCCAGACCGCTCCCACCGCGATGCCGAAGACCCCCTGACCGCCCTTCAGCAGATCGACCACCTGCTGCGGAGTGGCGCACTCGTACACCGTCGCGCCGTCGCACATCAGCGTCATCCCGGCCAGGTCGGCCTGGTCCGCGGCCTGCAGGTGGGCGACGGCGACCCGGATGTTCTGCAGCGAGACGCCCGCGTCGAGCAGCCGCTTCACGATCTTGAGCAGCAGGACGTCGCGGAAGCTGTAGAGCCGCTGGCTGGTCGCCGGGTACGCCGTCCGGACGCTGGGTTCCAGCAGCCCGGTGCGGGCCCAGTAGTCCAGCTGGCGGTAGGTGATGCCGGCCGCCGCGCAGGCCGTCGGGCCGCGGTAGCCGATCAGTTCGGATGTCGGGGCCAGCCGCTCGATGGCGGGCTGCCCCGGCTGCACGGCCGGGAACCTGCCCACCCGGGACAGGTCCGTGACGGTGCGAGCGGTGCGCGGCACGTGCACGGCGCACAGGCCTCCCACGGCCGCGTCATCGCCGGTGCTGCTCATGCTTGCCTCCGTCCACTTGTGCTGCGGGCAACCCGACTGCGGGCATCGGCCACCCGGACAGCCACTCCTGACGGTAGGCAGTCCCCTATGACCCGTCAACGATCGCCACGCCGGGCCAGACAAACCACGTCACTCAGGAGAGTGGTTTTTCGTGCCCCTAGTGTGGGTAGGTCGACGGTTTTTGGCAAAACGAATGAGCCGAACAGCCGTAGTCGCGGCCCCGCTACTGCGGGCCGCCGCCCCCGAAGTCCTCGGGCGAGACCTGGTCGAGGAACTCCCGGAACTTCTCGACCTCGTCCTCCTGCTCGTCCGGGATCGCGATGCCCGCCTCGGCGAGCACCTCCTCGCTCCCGTAGATCGGCGTGCCGGTCCGCAGCGCGAGCGCTATCGCGTCGGACGGCCGGGCGCTCACCTCGACGCCGCCGGCGAACACCAGCTCGGCGTAGAACACGCCCTCCCGCAGATCGGTGATCCGCACCTCGGTGAGCTGCTGGCCGAGCGCCTCCAGGACGTCCTTGAACAGGTCGTGCGTCAGCGGGCGCACCGGCGTCATGCCCTGCTGGGCGAAGGCGATCGCGGTCGCCTCGCCGGGGCCGATCCAGATCGGCAGGTAGCGATCTCCCCCGACCTCCCGCAGCAGCACGATCGGCTGGTTGGAAGGCATCTCCACTCGGACACCCACGACGTCGAGCTCATTCACACAGGCAACCCTATGGCTCCGGTCCCGGATATGAAAGCGCAGAGCAGACGCCGCTGGTCAGCGCGGTGCCCCCGGTGTCCGGAGGCCGTTCGTACGGCTACCCGCGGGTCCGCAGACCGGCCTGGACCATTGCGGCGTGCAGCCGCACCGACAGCGTCGCGAGCTCCCGCGCGGTGGCCTCCGCGTGGGCCCTGGTCTGCGGGTTCCGGTGCCGGCGCAGCGGTGCCACGACCTGCTCCACCAGCGCGACCTCGCGGTCCGCCGCCGCCTTCATGGCTCTCAGGTGTCGCGGCTCCAGGCCGTACCGGCCGAGCTCCGCGACCAGCCGTGCCACCTGCAGCGCCTCGCCGTCGTACCCGCCGTCCGGGCCCGGCGCGACCAGCCCGTAGGACTCCCACTCGACGAGTTCCCGCTCGCCGGCCTCGGCGGCGGCCAGCAGCTCGGCGCGCCCCAGCCGGACCCCGGACGGGACGTCGGCGGAGGCCACCAGTTCGCGGTCCGCCTCCTCCACCGGTCCGAGCCGGGTGTCGGCGGAGGGCAGCGCCGGCGGGCTCTCGCCGCGCTCGATGGCGTCCAGGTGCTCGCGGATCACCCGCAGCGGCAGGTAGTGGTCCCGCTGCATCCGCAGGACGTAGGCCAACCGCTCGACGTCGGCCGGGCTGAACTTGCGGTACCCGGAGGGCGTGCGCTGCGGCTCGACCAGCCCCTCCGCCTCCAGGAAGCGGATCTTGGAGATGGTGACCTCGGGAAAGTCGTCGCGCAGGAAGGCGAGCACCGCGCCGATGCTCAGCAGTTCGTCACCGCCGCGGCGCCGCCCGGCGGGCCGCTCCGCGCGGACCGGCTGCCTGGGGCCCGCGACCACCCCGCGCCCGCCGCGGTCCGCCTGCGGACCGGACGGGACTGGGGTGGCCGCCCCGAGAGAAGAGGAAGGGGTATTCGTATTCACTCGGGCTCCTGCCGACGTTGGTTTCAGTACCCCCGGTTGTGGCCGGCGAAGAACACCAGCCGGTACTTCCCGATCTGGACCTCGTCGCCGTTGTTCAGCGACACCTCGTCGATCCGCTCCCGGTTCACGTAGGTGCCGTTGAGGCTGCCCACGTCCGCGACGCTGAAGCCGGCCGGGGTGCGGCGGAACTCCACGTGGCGGCGCGAGACCGTGACGTCGTCCAGGAAGATGTCACCCTGCGGGTGGCGCCCCGCCGTGGTGACGTCGGAGTCGAGCAGGAACCGGCTGCCCGAGTTCGGGCCGCGCTGCACGATCAGCAGCGCCGAGCCCGGCGGCAGCGCGTCGATCGCCGACAGCACCTCGGCCGACAGGGCCGGCGTGGCACCGGTGCCGGTCGTGGTGTTGGGGTCGTACGACTCCAGGCCGGAGATGGAGATGGTCGACGTGGTCTCCGCCGCCCCCTCGGGCAGCAGACCGCCGCGCAGGGCGGTGCCGCAGTTGGAGCAGAACCGGGCCGAGGCCGGGTTCTGGTTGCCGCACCTGGGGCACGGAGAGGAGCCAGCCATGTTCACAGCCTCCTGGCGCGGCACACCCGACGGGTTGTGCCCGGCGTACGGGTCCGGGGCAAACCCTCCACCAGAGGTTGAGGGTCCTGACGGGAAACCTATGCGCGGGTCGCCGGAGGGGTCAACCGACGCGCCGTAGCCCGCCTGATTCCCCGCGTACTGGGCGGCGCCGCCGTCCCGGAACAACTGCTGTCCGGCGTACGGAGCGGCCTCGGGGGCGGGTCGCATGCCCGGCACCGCGGGCTCGTCCTCCGGCCGGCGGTGGCGCGCGGTGGGCGCCTCGACGGCGGCGGCGTCACGGTCCTTGTTGCGACCGAACAACTTCGAGAAGAAACTCACGGGCGAATCCCCTTGCGTGTGACAGACCCGCCCGCGGGGCAGGGTGAGAACCTCGGACGGGCTGCGAAACCGGTTGCGGCTCGGGCCCGCTGGAGTGGCACTCCGACAGTTGGTGCTGCGGTTGTTGCTCCGGAGCGTACTGGTGTGAACCAGTCTCGCCCACGTGACGGCGACGCCCCGCAGCGGGTGCCGCCGACCCCTGACGGGCCGTTCGTCGGACGCCTCGTCACTTCGATGCCGGCTTGGCGTACTGCGGCGTCTTCGGATCCGCGAGGGCGTCGACGACCACCTTCTGCTGCTGGGTGATCGTCGCCCGCGCCTGGTGGCTCTCCAGCGTGCGGACGACACCTCCCGGGATGTTCAGCGCGGGTGTCAGATCCTGCGGGTTCCCCACGACGGTGAACCGATAGGGCTGCGAGGCCTTCTTCCCGTCGATCTGCACCCCACCGCCCGACAGGTCGGTGAAGTAGGTGTTGACCACCACGCGCACATCGTTGATCTGAATCGCCTCCGCCCCCGCCGCTCGAAGTTCCTGCAGGGTGTCCAGCAGCATATCTGCCTTCACCTGCCCTTGGGGATCATCGACCGTGAGTACGATGCCCGGACCAGTGGCTTTGACGGTACCGGCGAGAACACCGAGTTCCGTCACCTTCTTCCTGGTCTGTTCCTGGGCCTCCTTGGCCTGGTTGGAGCTGTTCTCCAACTTCGCCAGGGACTGCTCCAGCTCCGCCTTCTCCTGCTGGAGACGCTGCTGACGGCTGTCCAGTTCGTCGAGGATCCGCACCAGGTCCTCCTGGCGGGCCCCGCGCAGTTGGCTGTGGTGGTCGTTGGTCGACCGCACCTGGATCGCGAGCCCCAGGCCGAGCGAGAACAGCAGCAGCGCCACCACCAACTGTCCGCGCGACAACCGCGGCGGCCACAGCGCCGCCTGCAGGCGCCGCCGACCGGCGCTGCGGTCCACGGCGGCGGGCGGTTGCGCCACGGCCTCCTCCGCGACCGGCTCGGGCTCGGACTCCGGCTCGGGTTCGGACTCCGGCACGACGGCGGGCGCGGGCTCGACGGCGGGCGCGGGCTCGACGGCGGGCGCGGGCTCGACGGCCGCAGCGGCCCGGGCGGCCGGCCCGGGCGCGGGCACCGGCCGGGCCGGCGACTCGGGCGCGCGCTCCGGCCCGGGTGAACGCTCCGGCAGGACCGGCTTCAGCAACCTGAGCGTCGGCTCGGGCGTCGAGGCGGCCTCAAGCTCAGTCTCAGCGTCGGGCTCCTCCTCCGCCGGTGCCGCCCCGGCATCCTCGGCACACCCGTCGGCGTCCGCCGGAGCAGCCGGCCGGGTGTCCGCGCCCGTCTCCGGCCCGGGCGCCTCGACGACCTCCTCGACGGCCTTCCCGGCCGTCTCCTCGGTCCTCTCCTCAGCCGTCCTCCGGTCCGGCTGCGCAGGCGGCTTCCCGACGGTCCGCTCAGCGGTCCGCGCGGCCACCGGCGCCTCCGGCTCCCGCTCCTCCTCCGCCGCCGTGCGGCCCGACTCAGGCACGGAAGACATGGCGCCGGATCGCGGCCGCGTTGGAGAAGATGCGGATGCCGAGGACGACGACCACGCCCGTGGACAGCTGCGAGCCGACGCCCAGCTGGTCACCGAGGAAGACGATCAGTGCCGCGACCACCACGTTCGACAGGAACGAGACGATGAACACCTTGTCGTTGAAGATCCCGTCGAGCATTGCCCGGACACCGCCGAACACCGCGTCGAGCGCCGCGACCACCGCGATCGGCAGGTAGGGCACGACGGCGTCAGGCACCTCGGGTTGGACGAAGAGGCCGACAACCACCCCGATCACAAGACCCAGTACGGCAATCACGGTCTGGCTGCTCCTGTCCCTGTCGTGGTCTTGGCGGTTCCGGTCGACGGACGCCGCTTGGGGGTCGGACCACCGCTGGTCGCGGTTGGTGAAGCGGATGGTGAAGCCGGTGGGGCCGATGGTGAGACGGACGCGCCCGGGCTCTCCGGAGTTCCGGGGCCGGCTGAGGACGTTCCGCCCGCCGCAGGCGTGGCCGGGGGGCTCGCGGCCGACGAGGACTCGGGCGTGACCGGCTGCGCGGTCCGCAGCGTCACCCCCACCGCCGCCGGCAGCGTCAGGCTCTTCTGCGTGGAGAGCGTCGACTTGATGTCGTACTTCTCCTGGAGCAGCCGCAGGTACTGCCCGGCCATGTCGTTCTCGAAGGCGGTGAGGAGCTTCGGCCCGTCCCCGATCGCCTGGATGCTGTACGGCGGCACCAGCGGCCGGTTGTCCACCAGCACCGCCTCGCCCGCGGCCCGGATCGCGGAGAGCGCGGTCAGCCGCTGCCCGTTGATCGCGACGGCCTCCGCCCCCGACCCCCACAGTCCGTTCACCACCAGCTGCAGGTCGCGGTCCCGCAGCCGGCCGCTGTTGGAGAAGCCCTGCCCCGCCCGCGGGTCGACGTTGCCGCCCGCTCCCGTCCCCGCGGCGTCCTCCAGGACCAGCTTCATGCCCGGCCCGGTGACCTCGCCCAGCCCCACGGCGCCGGTCAGACCGCCCGTGTCGCCCTCCCCCGAGGCGAGCGCCTGCTGCTGCGTGCTGTCGACCTTGCGCCGCAGCTCCTGCACCTGCTTCTGCATCTGGTCGGCCGCGGTGTTGCTGTCGTTGATCCGGTGGATCAACGCGTCCCGCTCCTTGGCCAGCGACGGCTCGGCCTTGTGCGCGTTCACCGCGCCCACCGTCACCACCGCTCCGACCAGCGCCAGACCCGCGCCCAGCGTGAGCAGTCCCCGGAGCGTTCCGGGTATCCGGCTGTCGTGGGCACCGCCCCGCGCGGCGGCCGCTTCGGCGTAGCCCTCGTCCAGGCTGTGGTCCATCACGTTGGTCAGCAGGGACATCGAGGCGTCCGGGCGGTTGTACCGCCCGTTCGGGGCACTCGGCGTCGGCGTTGCTGGCATGCGGACCATCGTCCCACGACGACGAGGGGGCCCGTGCACGGCCCCTGAGCTGCACACACGGCGCACACATGACGGAAGTGGCGGATTATTCCGAATGAGGTGAAATCGGACAGCGGGGCGCACGAACGATGCCGTGCGCCCCGCCGATCGGGGCCGTACCGTCACCGGCTCCGGGTCGTCACCGCCCGGCGCCCTCGACCACCGCCGCCCATTCGTCCAGCAGCGCCTCGGTGGCCTCGTCGTCCGGGCCCTCCGCCCACAGGTGGGTGGTCGCCTCGGCCGGATCGGGCAGCACCAGCGTCCAGCGCCCGTCCGCCTCGACCACCCGGACACCGTCGGTGGTGTCCAGCCGCCGGCTGCCGGCCGCCTCCACCACCGAGCGCATGACCATGCCCTTGGCCGCCCAGGGCGTCGCGATGTCCCGGCGCCGGATGTGCGCCTGCGGGATCCGCGCGTCGATCTGGCTCAGCGTGAGCTGGGTCCGCGCCACCAGGCCGACCAGCCGGACGAAGGCCGCGGCCCCGTCCAGCACCCCGCTGAACTCGGGCACCACGAAGCCGCCGCGCCCGTCCCCGCCGAACACCGTGCCCTCGGCGGATGCCGCCTTCGCGAGGTCGTCCGGGGTCGTCGTGGTCCAGATCACCTGGGTGCCGTGGTACGCCGCAACCTGCTCGGCGATCCGCGTCGTGGTCACCGGGAGCGCCACCTGACCGCTGCGTCGCTCCGCCGCCACCAGGTCCAACAGCACCAGCAGCGCCCGGTCGTCGTCGATCACCCGGCCCAGCTCGTCCACGAACGCGACGCGCTCACCGACCGGGTCGAACCGGACACCGAAGGCTGCCCGTGAGGAGGCCACCAGCTCGCCGAGCCTGGCCAGCCCGGCCCGTCGCGTCTCCGCGTCCTCGGTCGGCCGCGCCTCGTCGAGCCCGCTGGAGACGGTGAGCGCCTCCACCCCGAGCCGGCCGAGGATGCTCGGCAGGACCAGGCCCGCACTGCCGTGCGCCGTGTCCACCACCACCTTCAGCCCGGCTTCCCGGACCCCGGTGGTGTCCACCGCCCGCAGCAGGTTGCCCGCGTAGGAATCGAAGACGCTGGACGGGAAGGTCAGGTCCCCGATCTCGCCCGGGAAGGCCCTCCGGTACTCCTGGCGCGCGTAGACGCGGTCGAGCTTGCGCTGCCCGGCCTGCGAGAGATCGGCGCCGCGCTCGTCGAAGAACAGGATGTCCAGCGAATCCGGCACCCCCGGGGTGGTCCGCAGGAAGATCCCGCCCGCGCTCCCCCGGGCCGTGTGCTGCCGGGCCACCGGCATCGGCACGTTCTCCAGGTCGCGGACGTCGATCGCCGAGGTCTGCAGGGCCGAGATCATCGCCCGTTTGAGCGCACGGGCACCACGCGAGTGGTCACGCGCAATGGTG
This sequence comes from Kitasatospora sp. NPDC059577, assembly GCF_042735475.1. Lineage (NCBI taxonomy): Bacteria > Bacillati > Actinomycetota > Actinomycetes > Kitasatosporales > Streptomycetaceae > Kitasatospora > Kitasatospora sp. NPDC059577. Next base: position 11,879 of record NZ_JBHWBZ010000108.1, read on the forward strand.
ACGGTGGCACCCTTCTTCAGCGTCGTCGCGTAGGCCCCGGCCAACCGGACGGCGAGCTCCGGGGTGATCTCGACGTTCAGGATGCCCGACACGCCGCGAAGGCCGAAGAGGTGCTCCTGCCCGCGCGACTCCCAGATCACCGAGGTGTTGACGACGGCACCGGCCTCGATGGTCTTGAACGGGTAGACCCGGACGTTCGCCCCGATGATCGACTCCTCGCCGACCAGGCACTCGTCCCCGATCACCGCACCGTCCTCGATCCGCGCGGCCCGCATCACATCGGTGTTCTTGCCGACCACGCAGCCCCGCAGGTTGCTCTGCGGCCCGACGTACACGTTGTCGTGCACCACGGCCTTGTGCAGGAACGCGCCGCGCTTGACGACCACGTTGCTGCCCAGCACGGTGTGCTCGCGGATCTCGACGCCGGCCTCGACCTTGGCGTAGTCCCCGATGTACAGCGGCCCGCGGAGCACCGCCTCGGGGTCCACCTCGGCCCCCTCGGCGACCCAGACTCCGGGCGAAATCTCGAACCCGTCCAGCTCGACCTCGACCTTGCCCTCCAGGACGTCCGCCTGGGCCTTGCCGTAGCTCTCGTGGGTGCCGACGTCCTCCCAGTAGCCCTCGGCGACGTATCCGTAGACCCGCTTGCCCTCCTTCAACAGCTGGGGGAAGACGTCGCTCGACCAGTCGACGGACTCACCCGCCGCGACGTAGTCGAAGACCTCGGGTTCCATCACGTAGATACCCGTGTTCACCGTGTCGGAGAAGACCTGCCCCCAGGTCGGCTTCTCCAGGAAGCGCTCGACCCTGCCGTCGTCGTCCGTGATCGTGATACCGAACTCCAGTGGATTCGGCACCCGGGTGAGGCAGACGGTGACCAGCGCGTCCTTGCTTCGGTGAAAGTCGATCAATTCGGAGAGATTGAAGTCGGTCAGCGCGTCACCGGAGATCACCAGAAAGGAGTCGTCCTTGAGCGCGTCCTCGGCGTTCTTGACACTGCCCGCCGTGCCCAGAGGTGTCTCCTCGTGGGCGTAGGTCAGATGCATGCCCAGCTCTTCACCGTCACCGAAGTAGTTCTTGACCAGTGACGCCAGGAACTGCACGGTGACCACGGTGTCGGAGAGGCCGTGCCGCTTCAGCAGCCGAAGCACATGCTCCATGATCGGCCGATTGGCGACCGGAAGCAGTGGCTTCGGCATGCTGGAGGTCATCGGGCGGAGTCGAGTGCCCTCGCCCCCTGCCATTACAACGGCTTTCATTACGGGTGCGTCCTCCTTCGCGGTGGTGGACCAGCAGGTCCATCAAACCGTTCCAGAGGGTTCTCTACCCGGAAGGTATCGTCCGACGCACCGGTGGAGCGTGGGGCTTCTCTCAGATCACGTCTCAGACTGCGGACGCCGAGCCCGCCGGACGCCCCTTGATGATCTGCCGCACCTGAACCGCGTACAGAATGGCCGCCCACCAGTACAGCGTGGTCCCCCACCAGATGAAGGCCCAGCTCACCACCTCGGCCGGCCGCGCGATCCAACTGTCCACACTGCCGAGCAGCAGGAGCGGAAACGCGTACATCAGGTTGAAGGTGGCGGCCTTCCCCAGGAAACTCACCTGCAGCGGCCCGTAGCCGTGCTTGTTCAGAATGGGCAGCAGCGCGGCGATGAACGCCTCCCGGGCCAGCAGAATCGCCGTCAGCCACCACGGCAGAATCTCACGCCAGGTCAATCCGACCAGCGTGGACAGCACATAGAGCCGGTCGGCCAGCGGGTCCAGCAGCTGGCCCACCCGACTGATCTGCCCCCACCGCCTGGCGAGCTTTCCGTCCAGGTAGTCGCTGATTCCACTGAGCATCAGGATCAGCAACGCCCAACCGTCATTGTTGGGCCCCCCGAAGACCGGCCACAGAATGAGCCAGAGAAAGAGCGGAACGCCGACCAGCCGGCCCATGCTCAGCAGGTTGGGGATGGTGAGGACGCGATCGGTCTGGACCCGCGTCTCCTGGACCTCCACCCGGGGGCCTCCTGTACCGTGTGAGGACAATGCACGTTGACCATACAACAGAGAAGCCCCCGTCCGGTTCACCCGGCGGGGGCTTCTCTCGAAGAATTGTTCGGCGGCGTCCTACTCTCCCACAGGGTCCCCCCTGCAGTACCATCGGCGCTGTGAGGCTTAGCTTCCGGGTTCGGAATGTAACCGGGCG
>NZ_JBHWBZ010000109.1:0-14040 GCF_042735475.1 Kitasatospora sp. NPDC059577
CAACCCCGGCGAGGGGGTCCGCCTCCGCGGGTCCCCGCGGGGGGCGCTTGTCGGCTGCACCCGGGCCGCCCCCGCGCGCCCCCCGCCGGGCGGGGGGGGGGGGGCGGTGGAATCGATCACGGAGCGGCGTCATCGCAGGCCGGGGCGGGCTGTCCGGGCCCGAACGCTCCGAACCGGACCGTCCGCCCGCGGGGGGCGGCCGGCGGCTTTGTCAAGCCCGTACCGGAGGCGGCCGCGCGGCGATAGCGTCGGGCTCTCAACGACCGTTCCGACACGGTGAATTGGAGGCGAGGGTGACCGAGGCGAAGCCCGGGGACGGCAGCGCGGACGGCAGGCCCGACGGGCCCGGCGGTGGGGCCGGTGAGGCCGGCGGCGGAGCCGGTGGGGCCGGCGGGGAGGGCGGGGCCGGTGGGGAGGGCGGGCCGCTGCACGAGCGCGAGGCCGAGATCCGCTCGGCGGCGCGGGCGATCGGGGCGCTCACCGCTCCCGCCGGCAGCGAGGCCGGGGAGCTGCTGCTCTACACGGGCGCCGCCGGGCTGGGCAAGACCGCGGTGCTGACCGAGGTGCGACGGGCGGCCCGGCGCGCGGGCTGCACGGTGCTGTTCGCCCGGGGCGGGCAGCGCCAGTGCCACGAGCCGTTCCACGTGGTGCGCCAGCTGGTGCGCCCGGTGCTGGCGGCTCTGTCCGACGAGGAGCGGGCCCGGGTCTTCGGGCCGTGGGAGGACGTCGTCGGCCCGGCGGCCGGGCTGCTGGCGCCCCGCGGGCAGCTCGATCCGCAGGGCGTGCGGGACGGGCTGGACTTCGTCCTGACCCGCCTGGTGCAGCTGCGTTCCCCGCTGGCGGTGATCGTCGACGACCTGCACTGGGCCGACCCGGAGTCGCTCGGCTGGCTGGCGGGCTTCGCGGTCCGCACCCGGGAGCTGCCGGCCCTGCTGGTGCTCGCCTGCCGCGACGAGTTCCCCGACGACGCCCTGTCCCTGCAGCGCGGCCTGGCCGACCGGGCCGACCGCCGGCACGAGCTGCGCCCGCTGCAGCCGGCCTCGGTTGCGCACCTGGTCCGCGCGGCCCTGGGCGAGCGGGCCGAGGACGCCTTCTGCCGGCACGTCTGGGCCGTCACCGGCGGGAACCCGTACGAGACCGCCGCCCTGCTGCGCGAGGTCGCCGACCAGCGGCTCGACCCGGTCGAGGAGAGCACCGGGCAGCTGCGCGAACTCGCCGCCACCGCGCGGGGGATGACGCTGCGGCACTGGCTGGAACGGCTCGGCCCCACCGCGCTGCGCTTCGCCTGGGCGGCGTCCGTGCTGGACACCGACATCCGCCACGACCTCGCCGCCACCATCTGCGCCCAGGGCCCGGAGACCGCCGCCCAGTCCGTGCGGGAGCTGCGCCACCACCGGGTGCTGACCGGCACCGCGGGGGGCCGGCTGGAGTTCGTCCACCCGTTGGTCGCCACCTCGGTGTACCAGTCGATGCCGCCCGCGACCCGCACCGCGATGCACGGGGTCGCCGCCGTCGCCCTGGAGAACGCCGGCCTCGGCCTGCTGGCCGCGTCCCGGCACCTGCTGGAGATCCTGCCCGAAGGGGACGGCGCGATCGTCGACAAGCTGCGCCGGGCGGCCCGCGAGCACCTGGCCATCGGCGCGCCCGAGGCCGCTCAGCGCTGCCTGCGTCGCGCCATCAGCGAGCCGCCCGCCGACGAGGACCGGGCCCCGGTGCTCTACGAGCTCGGCTGCTCGGCGCTGCTCACCGACCCGGCGACCACGGTCAACCAGCTGCGCCTGGCGCTCGCCGACCCGTACGGCCTGGACCCCGGGCTGCGGGTGGACGCGACGTTCCGGCTCGCCCAGGCCCTGGCCCACAGCAACCGGCTCGGCGAGGCCGCCGCGCTGTGCGCCGAGGAGGCCGCGCGCACCGGGCCCGGGCCGGGGCAACTGCGCCTGGAGGTCGCCCACTTCATGTTCGCGGCGTTCCAGTCCGAGGACCCGGACGGTCCGGGGCGGTCGCGGCGGCTCGCGGAGTTCGACCGGATGCTGGGCACGATCGGCCTGGCCTTCAGCGACACCTTCACCGAGGCCTCCGGTACTGCCGACGCCGACGCCCGCGCCGAGGCGCCCGGCGGTGCCGGCGCGGGTACGGGCGGCGGGGCCGTGTTCGAACGCGACGGTCTGGCCCACGCGGTGGCGGTGCTGCGCTGCTGGGACCTCACGCTGCGCGGCGTCGACAGCGCGGAGGCGATCGCCCTCGGCGAGTCGGCGCTGCCGGGTGGCCGGCTGCCCCGCAGCCTGGGCTGGACCAACACCACCTGGGGCTTCGAGCTGCCCGGGATCCTGGGCATCAGCTACCTGTACGCCGACCGGGTCGACCGGGCGGAGGAACTGTTCGACGAGGCGGTGCGCGCCTACGAGGTCGCCGGGTGGAGCGGCGGCCACCTCGGCTTCGCCTACCTGCTGACCGGCATGCTCCGTTTCCGCTGCGGCGCGCTCGCCGCGGCGGAGGACTACCTGCGCCGGGCGCTGCGGATCGCCGGGCGGATCGGTCCGGGCACCCCGCTGCACTGGGACGCGGTCGGGGCGCTGGCCGAGACCCTGGCGGCGCGCGGCCGGGTGGAGGAAGCCCTGGAGCTGACGCGCGAGCACGCCTTCGGCCCGCCGTACCCGACGGTGATGGTGCTGCCGGACGCCCCGACGCTGTACGGGCGGCTGCTGCTGGCCCGGGGTGACGCGGCGGGCGCGGCCGCGACGCTGGCCGTCGCCGGGGCGGCCCTGGACGCGCGCGGGTGGCGCAACACGGTGTGGGCGCCGTGGCTGGGCCACCTGGCGCGCGCGGTGGCCCCGGAGCAGCCGGACCGGGCCCGCGGCCTCGCCGCGGAGGCGGTGCGCCGGGCCCGGGAGTCGGGGACGGACTCGGCCGTCGGCAGCGCGCTGCGGCTGTGCGCCGCGGTGCACGAGCGGCCCCGTGCGGCTGCCCTGCTGACGGAGGCGGTCGGGCATCTGGAGCGGTCGCCGGCCCGCTACGAGCACGCGATGGCCCTGGTCGACCTGGGGGAGGTGCTGGGCGGCGCGGCGGGTGGCCGCGGGGCGCTCGCCCGGGGGCTGGAGCTGGCCACCCGGTGCGACGCGGACGGGCTGGCCGCCCGGGCCCGTGCTCTGCTGCGGGCGGACGGCGCCGCGGGCTGAGGCCGGGGCGGCGCGGGCTGAGGCCGGGGCGGCGGTGCCGGTGGCCGGGGCGGCGCGGGACGGGCGGTGGACCTTGCAGATATCTGCACGCGCAACTATCTTTGGGCTCATAAATTGCAGCTGCAATCACTTCGTGGGTGCGCCCCTCCGTCCTGGCGCCGCCGACCCCTCGGGAGTCCGTCATGAGCACCACCCTCTTCACCCCGTACACCCTGCGGGAACTGACCGTCCCCAACCGGATCTGGATGCCGGCGATGTGCCAGTACAGCGCCGCGCCGGACGGGGACGCGGCCGGTGTGCCGACGGACTGGCACTTCACCCACCTCGCGGCGCGCGCCGCCGGCGGCACCGGACTGATCATCACCGAGGCCACCGCCGTCAGCCCCGAGGGCCGCATCAGCCCGTACGACCTCGGGATCTGGAACGACGAGCAGGCCGCGGCCTTCCGCCGGATCACCGACTTCCTGAAGTCCCAGGGCACCGTGGCCGCGATCCAGCTCGCCCACGCCGGACGCAAGGCCTCCACCGAGCGGACCTGGGTCGACCGCGGACGCCCGCTGGCCGCCGACGAGGAGCACGGCTGGGCGCCGGTCGGCCCCGGCACCGAGCCCTTCTCCCCCGCCCACACCGCGCCGCAGGAGCTGACCGAGGAGCAGATCGGCACGATCGTGCGGCAGTTCGCCGACGCCGCCCGGCGGGCGCTGGACGCCGGCTTCCAGGTCGCCGAGATCCACGGCGCCCACGGCTACCTCGTCCACCAGTTCCTCTCCCCGCACACCAACCGCCGCACCGACGGCTACGGCGGCACCTTCGAGGGGCGCATCCGCTTCGCGCTGGAGGTCGTCGACGCGGTGCGCGCCGTGTGGCCCGAGGAGCTGCCGGTCTTCTTCCGCGTCTCCGCGACCGACTGGCTCACCGAGAACCCGGAGGACGACCGCGAGGGCTGGACCTCGCAGGACACCGTCCGCCTCGCCAAGGAACTCCAGGCGCACGGCGTGGACCTGCTGGACGTCTCCACCGGCGGCCTCGTCCCCGACGCCCGGATCGACGCCGCGCCCGGCTTCCAGGTGCCCTTCGCCGAGGCCGTGCGCAACGAGGCCGGCCTGCCCGTGGCGGCCGTCGGCCTGATCACCGACCCCGCCCAGGCCCAGGCCGTCGTCGCCGGGGGCCACGCCGACGCCGTCCTGGTCGGCCGCGAACTGCTGCGCGACCCGTCCTGGGCCCGCCGCGCCGCCGCCGAACTCGGCGGCGAGGTCCTCTCCCCCGTCCAGTACCACCGCGCCTGACACCCCGGCACCACCTCGGCACCCCCGCGCCCGCCGGCCCCCGGCGAGTACGGGGGTGTCGGGCTTGAGTCGGAGTGCACTCCAAGCCCTACGGTTCTGCCGTGAGTCCGACCCGCCGGCCCCGGCAGGCGGGTCGGGACGGGACACGTGGGCCGCGGCACGGGCGGCCGGGAGACAGGAGCACCGCGATGAGCACGGACGCGAACGGCGCGCAGACCCGGCAGGAGCGCTTCGAGCACGGGATGGAGGTGCTGACGCGAATCGACGGGGAGGCCGGGCGCCGGGTCGTGGAGTCCCTGGGCGACATCAGCCCCGAACTCGGCCACCAGATCGTCGCCTGGGGCTTCGGCGAGATCTACAGCCGCCCCCAGCTCGCACCGCGCGACCGCCAGCTGGTCACCCTCGGCATGCTCACCGCGCTCGGCGGCTGCGAGCCAGAGCTGGAGGTCCACGTCAACGCCGCCCTGAACGTCGGGCTCACCCCCGAGCAGATCGTCGAGGCCCTGCTGCACTCCGCCGGCTACTGCGGCTTCCCCCGGGCGGTGAACGCCACCTTCGTCGCCAGGAAGGTCTTCGCCGAGCGCGGCCTGCTGCCCGTCACCGGCACCTGACGGGCCGCCACGGCCAGCGACCATCGGCCGCTGGCGGCGCGGATCGGCGCGCTGCCCGCCTCCGGGCTCCGGTCGGGGTGACCGCCCCGGGCACGGTCGTCCGGGAGACGAGAGGCGACACCGTCTTCGCAGCGGGCCGCGAACGATGCTCCGGCCCCGAGGGGCACCACCCCGCCTGCCCGCCGGGCCCGCGGCAACGCCTCCGGGCCACCCCTTCCGCTACTTTCGGTCGCCCTGGTGCGAGTCGAACGGGTGGAAGCTGGTGTCGCGGCAGTCGCCGACCGGGGGGCAGAGGAACAGGGTGAGGTCCTGGTCGCCTTCGGGGATCCGGATGCCGTAGGAGACGAAGGTGACGAGCTTTCCGCCGCCCAGGTCGACGGTACGGGTACGAACGGGGCCCAGCACGTGGTCGGTGTCGCCGTTGATCCTGAGGTTCTCGACCCGGCCGCGGAAGGCGGTGACCGTGTACCAGCCCGCTCCCGACCCCGTGTCGAAGGGCACGAGACGGTCGGCGATCAGGCTGTCGACGGAGCCGAACCCGATGCTCCGGGCGCCGTTCGCGCTGATGACCGCCGAGCAGACGTCGACGTTGTCGACCAGCCAGAAGACCTCCGCCCGGCCCTGCCCGTCGGAGTCCAGCACCGCCAGGGTCGCCAGGGTCGGCGCCGGGCACTGCTCGGGCCTCGCGGACACCGAGGACAGGTTGTCCACGATCCACTGGGCCGACGCCGGAGCCGGCTCGGGCAGCACCACCTCGTGCCGGCGGGGCCCGCCGCTCCCGGCCTGTGTCCGGACCGCCACGACCACGGCCACGGCCACCAGCAGCGCCGCCCAGCACAGGGCCCCTTGCCTGCGGTTCATCGCCCACTCCCCCGTAGCAACCCGTCGCCTCCAGGCCAGGTTCCGCCCCAGCAAGGTGGCCGACAAGGCCTCGGGATGTCCCGGATCCGTCCCGACTCGCCACGGCCGCGCGGGAAGTCGGACGTACCGGCTTTCCCGCGCGGCCGGGGCGGGCCCGGGTCAGGCCAGCAGGTCGGACTGGAGGGTGACGACCTGGCGGAAGGGGGCGACGGGGATGCCGTCGGGGTTGGTCATGGTGATGACGGCCAGGACGTCGGCGGCGGCGAGGTAGGCGACGCGGGCGGTGGGGGTGCCCTTGGGGCCGTTCGCCGTGGACTCCTGGGTGGTCAGCTCGACGCTGTCGACGGTGTCCCAGTTCTCGTGGGAGGTGGACTTGGTGTCGGGGGCGGCCTTGGAGCGGCCCTTGTTGCGCAGCGAGGTGTAGGTGTCCCAGGACTCGCCGGCGGAGCCGAAGCGCAGCAGCCGGATCTGGGTGCGGGTGCCGTCGGAGGTCGTCCACTCCCGGACGGTGGCCGCGCGGCAGGCGTTCTGCAGGAGCAGTTCGTGCAGCTTGGCCGGGTCCTGCTGCTCGGCGAGGATCGCGTCGCAGGGCACCCAGTCCGCGGTGGCCGCGGCGGCGGTGGGCGTGGCCGTCGGGGAGGCGCTCGGCGGGGCGCTCGGCGACGCCGTCGGGGTTCCCGGGGCGGTGGGGCTCAGCGTGGGGACCGGGAAGGTCGGGGCGGTGACGGCGCCGCCGGCCTCCTTGGGGGCGGGCAGCAGCAGGTGGCGCAGGTCCGCGTAGTGGAGGGTCTTGCCCTTGGCGTCCGGCGCGGGCTTGCCGGAGGGCAGGGGCGGCAGGGCCAGCGGCGGGAAGGTGTAGCGGCCGTCCTTCGCGGTGGCCAGGCCCGGGATGTCGGTGCGCTCGGGGGCGGTGACGGCCAGGGCGGTGCCGGTGCCGGCGAGGGCGAACACCAGGGCGGCGCAGCTCCAGCGCACCGCGGCCTTGCGGCGGCGGGCCCGGTGGGCAAGCCTTTCGACGGGATCCTCGACGGCGGCGGCGGGCTCGGTGAACTCGACGGCGCCGATGGCCGTTTCGGTCAGCGGCGGGGCCGGCGGGGCCGGCGGGGCCGGCGGGGCCGGCGGGGCCGGCGGCAGCGGGTCGGACGCGGGCTGCGGCGGGGTGGAGTGGTCGGTCATGCTGACGCTCCCGGGCGGGCGAGTCGGTCGAGCTGCAGGGTGAAGAGGGCGACGATCTTGTCCTTGGGCAGCGGTGCCACGCCCTCGGCGTTCATGACGACCAGCAGGTCGCCCTCGGCGGCCGAGCACTCCAGGTAGTCGATCGGGGCGGACGGCGGCGCAGGCATCAGGTAGCAGTGCGCCTCGGGGTGGCCGGGGATCGACGGGCCGATCCGGAACAGGCCGGTGTCGCCGGTGAAGACCGCGGTGTACTCGTTGATCCGCTGCACTTCCTGCTGGTTGAACTGGCGCAGCTTCAGGCCGATGACCAGGTCGTCGCTGCCGGCGAGGTAGGTGCGCACCCCGGTGGCCTTGACGTGCAGGCCCTCCCAGTAGGAGCGGAGCTTGTCGCGCTTCTCCTTGGGGACCTGCTGGAGTTCGGCGTCCAGCTGGGCGGACAGCTGCTCGCCGTTCAGCTCGGTGTCGTTGCCGTAGACGCCGTCGTCCGGGCCGGGTTCGTAGCCGGCGGGGACGGGCAGCAGCAGGTCGCGCAGCGAGCCGAAGTGGCTGCCGTTGGACTTGGCACCGTAGGGGGTGGCGGTCGCGGTCGGGGTGGGGCCGGTGGACGGGGCGGCTGCGGTGGCCGGGGCCGGGTCGTCGTACTGGGTCTTGATGATGCCGATGCCGATGACCACGCCGACCAGCGCAGCCGCGGCGGTCGCGGCGCCCGCGCGCAGCAGACGGCGGGAGGCGGCGTTGGGCGCGGCGGGGTGCGTCGCGTCGGCGTGCGGGGCCTCGGGGGCCTCGGGGTGCGTCGCGGCGGAGTCCGGCGCCTCCGCGTGCGGCGCGGTGGAGTTCGGTGCCTCGGGGGCCGTCGCGTCGGCGTGCGGCGCCTCGGGGGCCAGCGCCTCCGCGTGCGGGGCCCCGGGGGCCGGGGTCACGGTGTCGTCGTTCATATCAGCCGCTCCCACTGCCGCTTGGCGAGGTCCTTGAGGACGTCGGCGCTCACCTGCTGGGTGCCGAAGACCTCGATCGTCATCTGCACCGAGCCGCGCTTGGCGACGGCCTCGCCGTAGTAGTACTGCTCGGTGCTCTCGGCCCAGTTCCGGGCCGCGGTCTCGACCTTGTAGCCGCCGTTGGCGCCGTCGGCGAACGGCACCCAGCTGGAGGACTTCGCCTCGTCGGCGTGGTCGGCCGTGTACTGGACCAGCGAGACGCGGTAGCGGGTGTCGTCCTTCTTCCAGTCGACCTCGGCCGCGCGCCGGAAGCCGCGCGAGGCGAGGTCGCGGAACGTGAGGGCCGCGTTGCCGCTCTGCTCGGCGATCTCGCCGATGGAGACCCAGCCGGGCTTGTCCGGGTTGTCACCCCAGGGGGTGCTGCCCTCGGGGGCGGTGATCAGCAGCTTGGTCAGGTCGCCCTCGATGGCCGGCGGCGCGGGCTGCTGGGCGGCGAGGGCGGCCGGGTCGACCGTCCCGGCCGGGTAGGCGGGGCGGGCGACCTGCAGCGGCGGCAGCGGCGTGGGCGGGCGCTGGGCCTGCACGGCGTAGCCGACGCCGCCGCCGGCCAGGGCGCCCAGCGCCAGGGCGCAGGCGGCCAGGGCGACCGGGCGGGGGCGGCGCGGGGTGCGGGGTGCGCGCTCGGGGCCGGTCTCCAGCAGCTCGCCCGGCTGGGTCGGGAACGGCCCGGTGGCGTCCGGCCCGGTGGCGTACGGGTCGGCGGCGGGCGGCGTCAGGGGCGGCGGGACGGCGGGCGCGGGCGGCGCCGGTGGCGCGGCGGGCGCGGCGGGCACCGGCTCCGCGGGTTCGGTGGTCACGGGAGTGGCTCCAGAGGAGGAAGGGAGGGTGGCGTCGGTGGGCGGGCGGCGGCGCGCGGGGTGCGCGGGGCTCAGCCGCCCGAGGCGAGCCAGTCGCGCTGGCGCTTCATCAGCTCGCTCAGCAGCGCCTTGTCGGGCGTCCCCTTCACGTCGACGTCGATCGTGTACTGGACGTCGCCCTGGCTGGCGATGCCGGTCATCGAGCCGGTGTAGGCCTGCTGCTTGGGCTTCTTCAGGTAGCCGCGGGCGTCGGGGAGGCCGTCGAGGTCGATCGGGTCCAGCGACTTGATCTTGTAGCCCTTGACGAAGTCGGTCGCCATCGAGGCGGAGCCGAAGTGCAGCAGGGTGACGGTCACTTCGGCCTTGCCGTCGGCCGTCCGGTACATCCGGCTCGCGCCCTCCTTGTAGCCGTAGGAGGCGAGGATGTCCTTGATGCCGTCCTGCTTGCCGAAGATCTCGGCGACGTCGTCGTCGGTCATCGTCATGCCGTCGGCGGGCCCGTAGGACTCGCCGCCGGCGGGGATCGGGAGCAGGAAGTAGCGCAGGTCGCCCGCGTGCTTGCCGCCGCTGACGGTGCCCTTGACGGTGCTGGCCGGGGCGGGCTCGGTCGGGACGGCGGTCGGCACCGGGACGGGCTCGGGGGTGGGCGAGGCGCTCGCGGTGGCGCTCGCGCTCGCCTTCGGGGCGGCGGTGACGACGGGTGCGGCGGCCGGGTGCGGGTCGGGCTTGCCGACGGCGACGGTCACTGCGGCGCTGGCCGCGGTGACCGCGAGCAGGCCGGCGGTGGCCAGCGCGACGCCGACGGCGCGCGGCAGGCGGCGCGCGGCGGCGGGCGCGGCAGGGTCAGCGGCAGGCGTGGCGGCGGGCGCGGCAGCGGGCTGCTCTCCGGGAGCGGCGGCAGGAACAGGCGCGGGCGGCTGGGCCGGTGCCGGAGGTTCGGCGGCGGCGCTCTCGTTCTCGGGCTCGGGCAAGGGACTCCCCCAGGGAAGGAATGCGGAATTCCACGCGCGGGGCCCCCTCGTGGGACGTACTCCCCCCAGCGGGTTCTCCGGACCGTCCGTCACGCGTGTCAGCAGGAATTATGAGAGTTCGCTGAAGGCGCTGCCAACAAAATCAATCACCGCACTCTCCCCCAATGCTTGATGAACCGGACACGTCGTGATCTAACCGCAATGGGCCGCCGCGGCCCGGTGTGACGATGTCGCGGCCGCGTCACCGCTCGGCACGGAACCCGGCCCGGGGGTGTGGGCGGGCTGCCCGGCGGTAGGAGGATCGACGGGAAGGCCGGACGACGGGGGAAGGACGGCGCCGTGACGGACGGGGGGTGCGGCCGGGGGTGGACGGCGTCGGCCGCGGTGGCACTGGCGGTGCTGGCTGTGGCGGGCGCGACGGCGGTGTGGCACTGGTCGCTGGACGAACCGGTGGGCGGGGTGCGGGAGTCGGTGTGCGCGGCCGCGCTGGCGGTGGCGGTGGCCGCGGCCGTCCCGCTGCGCGGGCGGGCGTCGGGCCGGGGGTTCGCGCCGGTCGGCGCGTTCGCGGTGGTGTTCCTGCTGGCCGCCTGGGGCACGGTGTTCGCGACGGCCCAGGCCGCCGACACCATCCGCACCCGGGTGCACGAGCCGCGCAGCGTGCCGGCCGTGGTGACGCATTGCCGGGTGAGCGGTCAGGTCCCGGTGGAGGGCGGCGGTCTGGGGGCCAGGACGTACGCCTGCACGTACCGCTGGAGCGTGGACGGGCGGTCGTTCGGCGAGGAGCGACCGGTCGACGCGCCCTACCCGGACGGCCACGAGACCCGGGTCCGGCTGGAGGACGGCGGGCGGATGGCCACCGGCCGGCCGAGCGCGCTGTCGATCCCGTTCTGGATCGTCCTGGCCCTGGCCGGGCTGGCCGCCTCGGGGGCCTTCGCCTTCCAGCTGGTGGCGTGGGCGGCGGACGCGGGCCTGTGGGACGACCGACGGCGGGGCTGACCGCGCGCCGGAGGGCGGCGGGCTGACGGTGCGCCGGGACCGGACGGCGGCTGACGGTGCACCGGAACCGCGTCCTGAACGGATCGGGTACGGACGGACGTGGACGGGAGTAGGAGGGCCGGCACCCCGACCGCACCTCGACGACGCCCGGACCGCACCTCGACCGCGCCTCGACCGCACCCCCGCGCCGCCCCGGCGGCACCCCGCCCTCGATAGGTAATCGATCGACATATGTCGCCCGACTGACTATCGTGGGCGGTGCGGTGGCCGTCGTGCCGCCGCGTTCCCGACCCACGCGCGAGAGGACCTCCGTGCCCCGACTCCCCCGTACCGCCGGCACATTCGCCGTCGGTGCCACCGCCGTCGTGATGCTGGCGCTGGCCGTGCCGCCCGCCCTGGCCCTGCCGGCCGCAGGCGCCCCCGCACCGGACGCGGACCCGGTGCCCGCCCTGGTGGACGGCACCGGCACCGCCGCCCCGCAGTTGGTGACCGGCCTGTCCGAACCCGCACCCGGCGACCCGGCCGGGGCCGCGCTCGCCCACCTCGCGGCCCACCCCGACCGCTACCGCATCGACACCGGCGAGCTCGCCGCGCTCGGCTCCACGACGGGCCCCGACGGCCGCAGCACCGTCAGGTTCGAGCAGCGCCACGGCGGGATACCGGTGCTCGGCGGCCAGTACCTGGTGCACCTGTCCGGCCAGGGCGCCGGGCAGAAGGTGGAGTCCGCGGGCGGACGCTACTTCACCGGGCTGAGCGCCCCCACCACCCCCGCCGTCCCGGCCGAGGCCCTGCAGCGGGCGGCCGTCGCCGAGCTCCCCGACCCGCCGGCCCGCGCCGGCGCCACCGCCGAGGACCACGGCCCGGTGATCCTGCCCGACGGCCCCGGCCGCCTCACCGAGCACTACACCGTGCGCGGCACGGCGGGCGGCACCGCCCGGGAGGTGTACGTCGACGCCACCACCGGTGCGGTCGCCCTCGCCCACGACGCCCGCGCGCCCCGGCCCGCCGCCGACCCGGCCCCGGCCACCCCCGCACCGGCCGCCCCCACACCGGCCGATCCGGGCACCGGGCTGCAGCCCGCCACCGGCACCGCCCCCGACGCCCACGGGCGCAGCACCGCGGTGAACATCGCCAAGCGGGCGGACGGCACCTACCAGCTCACCGACCTCACCCGCCCCGCCACCGTCACCACCTACGACGCCGCCGGGCGCGACGCGGGCGACTTCGACGGCGTGCCCGTCCCGGCCGACGCCGCCCCGGCCTCCTCCCCCGCCCCCGCCTTCCCCGCCGCCACCGGGGACGACGGTGCCACCGACGCGCACGTCAACGCCGGGCTGGTCCTCGACTTCTACCGCAACCGGCTCGGCCGCAACGGTCTGGACGGCCAGGGCGGGGCGATCGTCTCGGTGGTGAACGTGAGCGACGGCGGCAAGCCGTTCCCGAACGCGTTCTGGGACGGCTCCAAGATGGTCTACGGCTCCGGCCCCGGTTCCTACCCGTTCTCCGTCGCCCTGGACGTGGCCGGGCACGAGATGACCCACGGCGTCGTCCAGCACACCGCCAAGCTGCTCTACCTCAACCAGTCGGGCGCCATGGACGAGGCCATCGCCGACTACTTCGGCAACGCCATCGAGGTCACCGCCCGCGGCCTGTCGATGGACGACCCCGCCGCGGCGCTGCTCGGCGAGAGCCTGTGCCGCACCGGCACCCCGCAGGCCTGCGCCACGCGCCGTCTGGACGACCACCGCACCACCACGGCCGACTTCCTGGGCACCCGGTACTCCATCGACTCGGGCGGGGTGCACCTCAACTCCACCATCTTCGGCGGCGCGCTGTGGGACATCCGGCGCACCCTCGACCCGCTCACCGCCGACCGCGTCGTCTACCACGCGCTCGCCGACTACCTCACCCCGCTGGACGACTTCCAGGCCGGACGCGACGCGGTGCTCGCCGCCGGCCGCGACCAGGGCCTGGACAAGCGCCAACTGCGGGCGCTGGCCGCCGCGTTCGACGCCCACGGGATCCGTCCCGGCTGGCAGCGCCGGCTCGGCACCGACAGCCGCATCCTGCTGCAGAACGTCTCCAACGGCATGGCCACCCCGGCCGTCGCCCGCGGCCACTGGGTGATCCTCGGCGACGGGGCCGCCGGCACCGGGCTGTACACCGGCACCGTCGACGGGCACGGCACCCCGGTGCGCCTGAGCCCCGAGGACGGCCGCATCCACAGCTGGGCCGCCACCGACGGGACGAACGCCGTGTGGGTGGCCATGGGCGGCCCCCCCGGCACGGGGCAGGAGGTGCTGACCGCTCCGCTGAGCGGCGCCGGCCCCGTACGGAGCGTCTTCCGCTCCACCTCCCCCGCCCAGCAGCTCGGCAACGCCCGGATCTCCGGCACCGACATCGTCTTCACGGTCTCCGAGAACGGCCACTCCCGGCCGTACCTGAGCCGCGACGGCGCCGCGCCGGTCGCGCTCCCGCTGCCCGAGGGGCACGCCGTGTCCGAACTCACCCTCAAGGACGGCCTCGTCGCCTGGACCGAGACCTGGCAGGACGGTGACCAGCAGGTGACCGTACCGACCGTCTACTCCGTCGCCGCCGGGAAGGTCACCGCGCGGTACCCCGCGCACGCCCCGGCGGGCTCCGGGCCGAGCAGCGCCGGCTCCCTCACCCTGGCGGGCGGGCGCCTGCTGTGGGTGGACCTTCCCGACGACCGCACCGTGCGCAGCACGATCCGCTCCGCGGCCCCGGACGGCTCGGGCGTCGTCGACCTGGTGGGCGCCGGTTCCCCGAACGCCCCGCGCTCCACCACCCTCGCCGTCTCCGACCAGGCCGTCACCTACCGGGTCGAGGGCGACAAGCCCGCCGGCGGCTGGACCAACGCCGCGCTGCCGAAGCTGTGGCAGGTCCCGCTCGCCGGCGGCACCCCGCAGCGGCTGTCCTGCAACCGCGGTGGCCAGTACGAGGCCGCCGCCGACCAGGGCACCCGGGTGGTGTGGCTGGACGCCACGGTCGGCCGCACCGACCTGGTGGTCCGTGACCGTCCGGCGGGCACCTGCTGAGCGGATCTCACCGGCGCAGCGGCGGCGGGGGGGGGGGGGGCCGGGGGGGGGGGGGGGGGCCGCCGGAGCTCGGGCACGGTGAGGCGCCGGGAGCGGGGGCTCAGAAGGTGAG
>NZ_JBHWBZ010000110.1:0-13434 GCF_042735475.1 Kitasatospora sp. NPDC059577
GCTGCCACCGACGGAGGCCGAGCCGGGCCTCCACTCCCAGCTGCTCGGCGGGCGGCCAACGGGACTCCGCCTCGTGGGAACGACGGATGCGGCGTCCACGTCCGGAAGAGCCGGGTGCGGCTCGCCGGTGCAGGGTGCGCCCGTCGCCCCGGCGCCGCCGGTCGGCGAGGGGCTGCCCGTGCAACGGACCGTCCGTTCCCCCGGTGACGGCCCGGCAGAGCCGACCGTCGGATCCGGGAGCGCCGCCGGTGCCTCCGCGCCCGCGGCCGACCGGGAGCCGCGCGTGCAGCGCGCCGCCCGGCGCCGCAACGACGTCCCGGTGGGGCCGACCGCGGGGGCGACAGCCCCGTCCCACGCCGGCGCTGGCGGCCGGCCGGCCGACCGGAGCGGCCCGGCCGACACGGGTTCCGGTCCGCACGCGGTCGGTCCGGAGCGCCGTGGCAGCGAACCGGTGGCCCGGCCGGTGCTCGGTACCGGCGCGCCGGTACCCGGCGTTCCCGCGACCCGCCCCGGCCCCGCCGGGGTGCCGGACCGGACGGCCGACGCGCCCACAGGCGGCGGTGCCCGTCCGGTGGTTCCCGCGCGACCGGTGGCCGGGATCCGGGGCGTGCAACGCGCCGTGGCACCCACCGGCCCGAGGCGTGGACTGATCGGCGAGCGCCCGATGAAGTCCACCCTCGGGACCCCGCCGGCCGCGCCCGGGGCCGGGGCCCGCCCGGGCCCCGGCGCGACCGCGCCGGCCCCGCCCGTGGTGCCGGCCGTCTGGCCCAGGGCGCTCCAGCCGCGAACGGACGGCGAACCGGGTGCCCGAGCGGGTGCCGGACCTGCGTCGTCCGGCGGCCGGGCGCGCGGCTCTGCGGCTGCCCCGCAGGGCCCGCGTGCGCGGCACGCGTCGGGCTCCGGGGACGGCGGCCGCGCCGTCGTCGGGCCGTCGGCGTCGCCGGGAGGTCCCGCGCGGTCCGGCGCTGCGGGCGCTGCGGTGGTGCCGGGCCGGTCGTCCGGTGCGGGTGCGGGTGCGGGTGCGGGTGCGAATGCGGGCGTGCTGCAGCGTTCTCCGGTGGCCGCGACGCCGGGCCGGAGGGCCGACGCGCGTGAGGCGCGCGGGGTCGCCGCCGTGGTGCGGCGGCTGCGTCGTTCCTCGGAACGGGCGGATGGCGGGGCGACGGCCGACGGTCCGTCGGCGCAGGGGAGCCCGGTGCCGTCGGGTGCCGCCCCGGTGGCCGCGGTGACGCATCGATCGTCCGGTGATGCGGGCGTACACGAGGGTGCGGGCGCCGGCACGGGTACGGGCGCGGTGCGCGGAGTGGCCGCGGTGCTGCAGCGTGCGCGCGCGGGGCGTCCGTCGAGGCAGGGGAGTGGCCGGGGCGCGGCCGGTCACCCGGCGGGGCAGGGGAGCCCGGTGGTGAGCGGCCCGCCCGGCGCGGCCGGGCCCGTGGTCCCGCTGCACGCCGGCCCCGGCCGTCAGGGTGCGGGCGCGTCGACCCCGGGCGCGGCGGTGTCGGCCCCGGGCGCGTCGATCCCGAGTGCGGCGGTGTCGATCCCGGGCGGCCCGGTGCCACCGGCTGCCCGACCGTCCCGGAGCGGTGTCCCGGGTGCCGGTCACCCGGCGGTGCAGCGCGCCGTCGTCGCGGCGTCCGCGGGGCGCCCGCAGTCGGGCGGCTCCGGCTCGCCGTCCGCCCCGGTGTCGGCGGCCCGCCCGCCGGTGGTCCGGCTCGCGCCGGTCACGGCTCCGTCGCTCCAGCGCCTCCCGGCCGCCTCCCGGCTTCCGCAGCCGGCCCCGCCGTCGTCCCCGACGCCGCCGGGCCCGGTCGCGGCAGTGCCGGGGACGCTGTTCCCGGCGGCGGGTTCCCCCGTCGTGGCGCGCGCCACGAGCGCGCCCTCCGTACGGACGGCCCTGCCGGCCGCGCCCGCGCCGCAGTCGCCGGGTACGGCGCGGGTGCTGCAGCGGGTGGCGGAGCAGGCGGGCCTGACCGGGATTCCGTTGACCGCCGTGCCGGCCCGGACGCCGACCACGGTGCAGGCGGCTCCGTCCGTCGGATCGCCTTCCCGGGGCGCTTCCGCGCCGCACGCGGGCGGCTCGTCGGCCGAGCCCGCCGGCCACGGGGCCGCCGGCCACACGTCCGCCGACCTCGACGAGTTGGCCCGGCGCCTGATCGAGCCGGTTGGGCGGTTGCTGCGGACCGAACTGCGCCGGGGGCGGGAGCGCGGCGGACGTCCGCACGACGGGCGCCGCTGAGCGCAGCGGCGCGGGGCAGGGCACGGCAGGGCCGCGCGGGACAGGGCAGCGCGGGGCAGGGCAGTGCGGGGCAGGGCAGGGCGGTCGACCGACGACCGCCGCGACAAGACCGGAAGCACGGA
This sequence comes from Kitasatospora sp. NPDC059577, assembly GCF_042735475.1. Lineage (NCBI taxonomy): Bacteria > Bacillati > Actinomycetota > Actinomycetes > Kitasatosporales > Streptomycetaceae > Kitasatospora > Kitasatospora sp. NPDC059577. The sequence continues at coordinate 2,359 of NZ_JBHWBZ010000110.1, forward strand.
CCAGGAATCAGGATGCGGAACCGATGACCGACAACATCTTCGCGACCAGTGTGTTCTTCAGCCTGACCATCGGCGGCAACGACCTGGGCGAGTTCACCACCTGCTCGGGGCTGGGCGCCCAGGTCGAGATCGAGCAGTACGCGGAGGGCGGCAACAACGGGTTCGCCTGGCAGCTGCCGGGCCGCATCACCTGGTCGAACATCACCCTGACCCGTGCGGTCACCGCGGACACCACCAAGATCGCGCGCTGGCTGGGCGAGATCGTCCGGAAGGTCGAGCCGAAGGACGGCGAGATCGTGGCGCTGCGGCCGGACCTCAGCCGGATCGTCGGCTGGCAGGTGCTCGGGATCGTCCCGGTGCGGTGGGAGGGCCCCTCCTTCGACCCCTCCAGCTCCCAGGCCGCGATGGAGACCCTGGAGATCGCCCACGCGGGCCTGCGCCCGTCCTGACGCCGTCCCGCACCCGACACCTCCGCGCCACCAGCCGTCCCACCCACGTAAGGAGCACCAGGATGTCCTCGGCGGTCCCCGCCAGCGTCACCCGGGCCCAACTGACCATCATGGAGCCCCCGGCGACGGTCGGCGCCCAGCCCGGTGGTGCGCTCGCGCAGCTCCGGCTCCAGTTCAACCCGGCGACCCTGGTGCTGCGCAAGAGCACGGAGTGGCGGCGCACGCCGTCGCGGATGGCGGGCGAGTCCGCGCTGCCCGAGTTCGTCGGCAGCGGCCCGCGCTCGCTCTCCCTCGACGTGTTCCTGGACTCGACCGCGACCCACGACAACTCGGTGGAGCGGGCGGTGGAGAAGCTGATGACGGCGTGCGTGCCCACCCCGACCAGCCTGGCGCGCAAGACGCCGGCCAGTCCGTGGATCCGGCTGGACTGGGGCACCCTGAAGACGACGTCGTTCAACGGGGTGCTGACCGGCCTCTCGGTCACCTACACGCTCTTCGACGTGAACGGCAGTCCGCTGCGGGCGGTCTGCTCGCTCACCATCGACGAGGCCAGCGTCGACCCGGCGGGCCAGAACCCGACGTCCGGTTCGCCGGAGGCCCGCAGCACCCACCGGGTGATCGCGGGCGACAGCCTGCCGCTGCTCGCCTGGCGCGCGTACGGGGACGCGACGGCCTGGCGGACCATCGCGGAGGCCAACGACATCGACGACCCGCTGGCCCTCGTCCCCGGTGCGGAGCTGATCGTGCCGGGGATCGACGAGCTCACCCGGGCCGGTCGGTCATGACCACGCCCGAGGCCCGGGGCGGCCGTTCCTTCGCCGCGGATCCGGTCGTCGAGGCGCCGGGCCCGCTGCCGCCGATCTGGGCGACCCAGCTGGTCTCCTGCGACATCGAGGAGAGCGTCGGCCTGCCCGACACCGCGGTGCTGAGCTTCCGGGACGCCGACCACACCTTCCTCTCCGCGACCGGGATCACCATCGGGACCAAGCTGCGGGTGTCCGTGGTGACGGTGCAGGGGCACACCCGGGTGCGGCTGTTCACCGGCGAGGTGACGGCGCTGGAGCTGGAGGTGGACGGCACGGGCTCGTACACCGTGGTGCGGGCCTCGGCGGTCACCCACCGCCTGATGCGCGGGCGCCGGGTGAAGGCCTTCCGGAACATGACGACCGCCGACATCGTCCGCGCGGTCGCCGCCGGCGCGGGCCTCACCTGCGGCCGGATCGGCTCCTTCCCGGTGGTCCACCAGCAGCTCTCCCAGGCGAACGTGCCGGACTGGGAGTTCCTCCAGTTCCTGGCGCAGGAGAGCGGCGCGCAGGTACGCGTCGACGACGACGGGAAGCTGGAGTTCGTCGAGCCCGAGCCCGCGTCCGGCGCACCGGCCCCCTCCACCCCGGCGCCGCAGAGCCCGATGGTCCTGGAGTACGGCCGCAACCTGCTGGAGCTGCGCGGGGTGCTGACCGCCGCGGGCGGCGCGGAGTCGGTCGAGGCACGCGGCTGGAACGTCACCACCAAGAGCGCCCTGGTCGCCACCGAGCCGTCGGTGACGTCCCGGACCGTGCAGCCGGGGATGAGCCCGGCCACGGTGGCCTCCGCCTTCCCCGGCACGGCCCGGCTCACCGTCGCCGACACCCCGTACCGCACCCAGGCGGAGACGACCGCCGCGGCCCGATCGCTGGCCGCCACCGTGGCGGCCGGCTTCGGCGAACTGGAGGCGGTCGTCGAGGGCAACCCGCGGCTGCGGGCGGGCACCCCGGTCGCACTGGGGAACGTCGGCGCCGCCTTCTCCGGCCGCTACACCGTCACCGGGGTGCGCCACCTGCTCGAACCGTTCCGCGGCTACCGGAGCACCGTGGTGGTCAGCGCGTCGCCCGACCGCTCCCTCGCCGGGCTGGCCACCGGCGGCAACGCGCCGCCGCGCGGGCCGCGGATGCCGGGCCTGGCCGTCGGTGTGGTCACCGACGTCCGGGAGCCGGGCGGCGGGCAGCGCGGCTGGGTGAAGCTGAAGTTCCCCTGGCTGGACGACACGTACGTCTCCGACTGGGTGCGCACCGTGCAGTTCGGCGGCAACGGCGGCGGCGGGGTGATCAGCCCCGAGGTCAACGACGAGGTGCTGGTGGGCTTCGACCAGGGCGACCTGGACAGCCCCTACGTCCTCGGCGGCCTCTACAACGGCGTGGACCGGCCCTCGCCGCACGACGTGCCGCTGGTCGACGCGGGCTCCGGCACGGTCAACCGCCGCTCCCTGGTGTCCCGTTCGGGCCATCGCCTGGAACTGCTGGACGTCCCGGGCGGTGCCTCCGGGGTCCGGCTGGCGAGCGGCGACAAGAAGCTGGAGGTCAGACTCGACCAGCAGAAGGGCGAGATCGTCCTCAGCGTCCACGGCCTGGGCGGCGGGGGCAGCACGGTGCGCCTGACCTCCACCGGCATCACCCTCGACGCGGGCACCGGCGAGGTGAACGTGCGCGGCGGATCGGTGAACGTCCGCGGCACGACCTCGGTCACCGTGGACGGCGGGGCCGAGGCGGTGCTCAAGGGAGCCTTCGTGCGTATCAACTGACGGACCATCAGGCCATCCCGGCCGGCGTCCGACCGCACCGGACCACGCCGGACCGCACAGGACCGCACCGGACCGCACCGGACGACGTCGAGCGACATCGGACGGTCGGCAGCAGACAGGCGCCCGCGACCCGCAGGGCACCATCGGAAACGGAGACCGCACATGCCCCCCGCAGCCCGGACCGGCGACCTCACCGACCACGGAGGCGCCCTCACCACCCCGCCGCCGGGCGCCGCCCTCAAGGTGGCAACCGTGCTGATCGGCGGCCGGCCCGCCGCGGTGGTCGGCACCATCCACGCCTGCGTCCCCCACGTGGAGATGGGCCCCGCCAACCTCGTCGAACCCTCCCTGGGCACGGCGACCAGGGGCATGGTCCTCATCGGCGGCCTCCCCGCGGCCCGCATGGGCGACAAGACGACCTGCGGCGCCACCATCACGTCCGGCGCGTTCAACGTGCTGATCGGAGGCGTCGCATGACCAGCAGTTTCATCGGCCGGGGCTGGGCCTTCCCGCTGCGGGTGAACGCCACCGGCGGCATCGGCATGGTGGAGCGGGACCGGGAGATCGCGGAAGCCGTCCGGCTGATCCTCGGCACCGCCCCCGGCGAGCGGCCGATGCGCCCGGAGTTCGGCTGCGGCATCCACGAGTACGTCTTCGCCCCGGGCGACAGCACCACCGCCGGGCGGATCGCCCGCGAGGTGCGCATCGCGCTGGAGCGCTGGGAGCCGAGGATCGAGGTCGACGACGTGGTGATCGCCTTCGACAGCGTCGACGAGGGCACGCTCTACATCGACGTCCACTACACCGTGCGCGCCACCAACGACCGCCGCAACCTGGTCTTCCCCTTCTACACCATCCCGGAGCACCCGGCCGGGCCGGACGGGGGCGAGAACTGATGGCACTGCCCTCCCCGAACCTGGACGACCGCCGCTTCCAGCAACTCGTCGACGAGGCCAAGCGGTACGTCCAGCAGCGCGCGCCGGAATGGACCGACCACAACGTCTCCGACCCCGGCGTCACCCTCATCGAGACCTTCGCCTACCTGGTGGACCAGCTGCTCTACCGGCTGAACCGGGTCCCGGAGAAGAACTACTCCGCCTTCCTCGACCTGCTGGGCATCCGGCTCTTCCCGCCCGCCGCGGCCCGCGCCGAGATCGACTTCTGGCTCTCCGCCCCGCAGCCCGAGACGGTCCTGCTGCGCGCCGGCACCGAAGTGTCCACCCTGCGCACCGAGACCGACGAGGCGGTGGTCTTCTCCACCGTCGACGACCTCCCGATCGTCCCCAGCTCGCTGGACCGGCTGGTCACCGTCAACGCCTCCGGCGAACAGAACGACCGCACCACCCGGCTGGCCGACGGCGCGGACGTGCCGTGCTTCCAGCCGCGCCCGGTCGCCGGCGACGCCATGCTCTTCGCCCTGCCGGCCGTCGTGCCGCGCTGCATCCTGGTCGTCCGGCTGGACAGCCGGGTCGAGGGCGTCGGCGTCGACCCGCGCCAGCCGCCGCTGGCCTGGGAGGTGTGGGACGGCGCGCGCTGGATCGGCTGCGAGACCGGCAGCGACACCACCGGCGGCCTCAACCGGCCCGGCGAGGTCGTCGTGTTCGTGCCCGCCGGGCACACCGCCTCGGTGGTCTCCGGCCGCCGGGCCGGCTGGCTGCGCTGCCGGGTCACCGAGCCGCGGCCGGGACAGCCGTTCTACTCCGAGTCCCCCACCATCCGCCGGGCCGAGGTGTTCACGATCGGCGGCACCGCGACCGTCGTCCACGCGCAGACCGTCACCGACGCGCCGCTCGGCACCTCGGAAGGGGTCGCGGGACAGCGCTTCACCCTCGCCAGGCCGCCGGTCCTGCTCGACGGCGAACCCCCGGTGGTCGAGGTCGCGGCCGGCGAGGGATGGGAGCCGTGGACCCTCGTCGAGCACTTCGGCGACTCCTCGCCCGTCGACCGGCACGTCGTCCTCGACGCGACCACCGGCGAGTTCCTCCTCCCGCCCGCCGTCCGGGAACCCGACGGCAGCCTGCGCGCCTTCGGAGCCGTACCGCCCAAGGGCGCCCGGCTGCGCGTCCCGCACTACCGCACCGGCGGCGGGACCGCGGGCAACGTCGCCCGCGGCACGATCACGGTGCTGCGCAGCTCCGTCCCCTACGTCGCCCGTGTCGACAACCGCGAGGCGGCCCGCGGCGGCGTCGACGGCGAGACCGTGGAGAACGCCAAACTGCGCGCCCCGCACCAGCTGCGGCTACAGGAACGGGCCGTCACCGCAGGGGACTTCGAGCTGATCGCCCGGCAGGCCGCACCGTCCGCCGCCCGGATCAGCTGCGTGCCCTCCGGCGCCGCGGACCCGGGCGCGGTGCGGGTGCTGGTCGTCCCCGACGCGGTCGCGGACGACGGCGAACGCCTTCGCTTCGAGCAACTGATCCCCGACGAGCAGACGCTGGCCGCCGTCGCCACCGCCCTCGACGAACGGCGGCTGATCGGCACCCGGATCGTCGTCCAGCCGCCCGCCTACCAGGGCGTGACGGTGGTCGCCCGGCTCACCACCCGCGCGGCGGACCCCGACCGGGTCCGCGAAGAGGTGCTCGCCGCCCTGTACGGGCACCTCAACCCGCTGCGCGGCGGCGCCGACGGCTCGGGCTGGCCGTTCGGCCGGGCGGTGCAGTACGGGGAGGTGTTCGCCGTCCTCCAGCGGGTGGCCGCCGTCGCCGGGGTCGAGGAGCTGCGGCTCTTCCCGGCCGACCCGATCACCGGACGCCGCGGCGCCCCGGCCGAGCGGGTCGAGGTCCCGGTGGACGCCCTGGTCTTCTCCCACCAGCACCAGGTCGTGGTCACCGCGGCCGCCGAGGACGGGCAGTCATGAGCGCGCCGGGCGGCCCCGCCACCGGGAGGCGCGGATGAGCCGCGCCGCGGTCCCCGGACTGCCCAGCCCGCACCCGATCGGCGCGCTGCTCCCCGCGCTGTTCGCCGACGACGACTTCGCCCAGCGGTTCACGGCGGGCCTGGACACCGTCCTCGCCCCGGTCTTCGCGACCCTGGACAGCCTGCCCGCCTACTTCGACCCCCGCCTCGCGCCGGCCGACTTCGTCGACTGGCTGGCGTCCTGGGTCGCGGTGGACGTCGACCCCGCCTGGCCGGTCGAGGTGCGCCGCGCCGTGGTCGAGCGCGCGGTCGAACTGCACCGGTGGCGCGGCACCCGCCGCGGACTCACCGAGCGGCTGCGACTGGTGCTGGGCGCCGGCGCGGAGGTCGTCGACGGGGGCGGGGCCACCTGGTCCACCGCCCCGGACACCACGTCGGCCCCGGCGCCGCCGGCCGCGCCGAGCGGTGACGTCCTGATCCGGGTCTGGCCGCTGGACGGCCGGGGGCTGGACGAGGACCAGGTGCTGACCGTCGTCAGGGCGGGCTGCCCGGTCCACCTGACCTGCCGGGTGGAGATCCTGCCCGGCCCACCCGGTTCACCCGGGCGAGCGGAGGGTTGACGGATGCCGGTGTGCCCCGACTGCGGAACGGTCAACGGGGAGGGGGACGACTTCTGCGGCAACTGCGGTGCCTACCTGGGGTGGTCGCGCAGCGCCGCCCCGGCGGCAGGTACGGGTCCGGCGTCGGCGGCTCCGGCGGCTCCGACGGCGTCGACGACGTCGGCTGCGGGGTCCGGGACGGCGCAGGCCGGGCCCGCGGCGTCCGCCGCGCCGTCCGCGTCCGCGGCGTCCGCCGAGCCTGCGGCGTCTGCCAAGCCTGCGGCGTCCGCCGGGCCTGCGGAGGCCGCGGAGCCCGCTGAGCCCACCACGTCACGCACCGAATCCACCTGGCGGAACGTGTCGCGGCGGATGACGCGCGGCAGGCGGGAGCAACCGCCGACCGCCCCGGACACAGGGACGGCGACCCCGCCCGCCGAGGAGCCACCGGCCCCGCCGGCCGCCGAGCCTCCGCGCTCGTCCTCCACCCGGGTACGGCCCGCTCCGGACCCGGGGCCCGCCCCGGCGGCGACGCCCGCTCCCGCACCCCGTTCGACACCCGCACCCCCTCCGACACCCGCACCGGTGCCCGCCCCCGAGCCGCCACCGGCCTCCGCACCGCCCGAGGCGTCCGTACCGGCGCCGCCGCCGATCCCCCTCAGGACACCGGCACCCGAACCGGCCCCGGCCCCCGAGCCGCGGGCCGACCCGGTCGCCGTGCAACCCGCCAAGCCCGTGGCGCCCCGCCCCGTCGTCCGGGCGTCCGAGGCCGTCGAGGCGCAGGACGGCCCGCCCTGCCCCCGGTGCGGCACGCCCAACCTGCCCGAGCGGAAGTTCTGCCGCCGTTGCGCGGCTCCGCTGACCGTCACCGCGGCGGCGCCCGAGCTGCCGTGGTGGCGCACCCGGTGGCCGTTCCGCCGCCGGGTGCGGATCGGCGGCTCGGGCAACGCGCTGCGCCGCACCATCGCCCTGATCGTGCTGGTCGCGGTGGTGGTGGCGGGGATCCTGCTGTACCCGGCGGGCAAGCGGGGTTTCCAGGACGTGCTGGACAAGCTGGGCAGCACCGCGCCGATCAGCCCCTCCCAGACCTCGGCGAGCGCCGCCGTGGAGGGCCGTCCCGCGACCGCGGCCGACGACGGCCTCACCAACACCTACTGGGGGGCGCCCGCGGTCGGGGACTCCATCACCTTCGGCTTCCGCACCCCGTTCCGGCTGGTCGACCTGATCATCCACTCCGGTGACTCCACGGACCCGGAGCACTTCCGGCAGCAGGCCCGGCCCGTCGTCCTGTCCCTGGAGGTCACGTCGGCGGACGGGGAGCTGCACCGGAAGGAGGTCTCGCTGAACGACCAACCGGGCCCGCAGACCGTGGTGACCGGGATCAGCGACGTCGTCCAGGTGAAGCTCACCGTGCGTGAGGCCGCCGGAACGGGCCCCGGCCGCGCCATCGCCCTCGGGGAGGTGGAGTTCTTCAAGCGCACCTGAGCCCGGAGGTGTGCCACCGACGTGTCGCGGTCGTGGGAAGTTCGGCTGTTCAGCCGTCATTTATCGTGCGTCGACGTACAGTTGGTGAAATCGGCATGTCCACTTCAGGACATCGACGAGAAGGAGTGACCACCTTGACCACTCACACCAGGCGTTCCGCCCTCCGGCGCACCGTACCGGCGCTGACGGCCGCCCTGTGCGGGATCGCGGGCGTCAGCGCGGTCGGCGCGACCCCGGCGGCGGCCGCCGACCAGCGGCAGGCGGTCTACGCGATCGCGCACCGGGTCGACACCGTCGCGGGTGTGGACGCCGCGCTCAAGCACGGCGCCAACGGCATCGAGATCGACGTCTGTTCGTGGTGGAACCCGAACGAGTGGCGCGCCTACCACGACTGCTCCTCGGCCGGGGAGAACCGCCTGGGCCCCAGCTTCGACAGCATGATCGACCGGATCCTCTCCAACGCCAACGCGGGCCGCCGGCTGTCGCTGGTCTGGCTGGACATCAAGGACCCGAACTACTGCGGGGAGGAGCCCAACCGCACCTGCAGCGTGGCCGGCCTGCGCGACAAGGCCCAGCGGCTGACGGCCGCCGGCATCCAGGTGCTCTACGGCTTCTACGAGTACCACGGGGGCAACACCCCGGACGTGGGCGGCCGGGGCTGGAAGAGCCTGGAGGGCAAGCTCGGCCCGCTGGAGGGCATCACGACGACCGGCAGCCGTGACACGGTCCGCAGTGCCTTCGAGCGTTCCGGCTCGGGGTTCCCGACCGGCCACCGGGCGATGGACTACGGCGACAGCGACATCACCAAGGGCTTCGGCAACTGCACGGAGGCCGGCTACAACACCTGCGCGGAACTGAAGAAGGGGGCGGGCGACCGCGCCTCGGGCAAGCTCGCCGCCACGCTGTCCTGGACCACCACCTACAACGACCCGTGGTACGTCGACAAGCTGCTGGGCGACGCCCGGGTGGACGGCATCATCGCCGGCTACGGCGCCTTCACCGGGGTGCGCGAGTACGACGACAGCTGGCAGTGCGCCAACGCGATCAACCTGGTCCGCGACTGGGTGAACCACCACGGCTCCACCCACCGCATGGCCACCAGCGGCGACCGCATGTTCAGGTAGGAGGCGGCTCGGGCCCGCACCGGCCCGTGACCGGGGCCCTGCCGGGCCCCGGCTCGCCCCCTGTACGGCCCGCACCCGGCGCAGTCCGGGTGCGGGCCGCTTGCGTCAGCAGGTCGACACGTCGGACTCGGCCAGTGCCTCGTCGCCCGCGCCCGGCGCCACGCCGCGGAGCAGGTGGGTGAGGAGGTCGTCGAAGACCTGGTCCAGGGCCGGGCCGACGAGTCGGCCGCTCGCGGCCTGGGTGGCCACGCCGTGGACGGCGACGAAGAGGATGTCGCCGATCCGGTCGGCGCTGCCGGCCCGGATCCGTCCCTCGTCCTGGCCCCGGGCGATCAAGGCGTGGAGGTCGTCCTTCAGCGGCTGCCAGGCCAGCTCCAGCCCGTCCGCGACCGCGGCGTCGTGCTTGCGGGCGAAGGCCAGCTCCAGGAGCGCGCCGTGTTCGGCGGCGAAATCGACGTACGCGCGGGCGAAGGCGAACACCTGCTCGCGAAAGCCCTCCCCGCTCCGGGCGAGACCGTTGCGGGCCGCGGCGGTCAGCCGCTGGACACCGGTGAGCGCGAGGGCGTCGAGCAGGGCGCGCCGGTCCTTGAAGTGCCGGCTGGGCGCGGCGTGGCTGACGTCGAGGGCCCGGGCGAGCTCGCGCAACGAGAGGGCGTCGACGCCTTGCTCGCGCAGTGTCTGCTCGGCGCGTTCCAGCAGCGCGGCGCGGAGGTCTCCGTGGTGGTACTGGCCCGTTCGCATGGGCATCAGCATACGAGCATGTAGTCATTGACTACATTGTTGTCGTTGACTACATTGGGCGGCGAGGCGGACCCGACGTCCGCCCGCGTCCCGCCGTACGAGGAGAGCCATGGACTTCGCCCGCAAGACCACCCTGATCACGGGAGCGTCCACCGGCATCGGAGCCGCCTTCGCCCGCGAACTCGCCGCCCGCGGATCGGACCTCGTCGTCGTCGCCCGCAGCGAGGACAAGCTGGCCGGCCTCCGCGACGAGCTGACGGCGGCCCACGGCGTCACCGTGCACGTCCTGCCGCTCGACCTCGCCCGTCCCGGCGCCGCGGCAGAACTGCAGCGGCGCGTCGAGGAACTGGGGGTGACGGTCGACGTCCTGATCAACAACGCGGGCTTCGGGACCTTCGGCACCGTGGCAGCCGCCGACCCGACCCGGATCGCCGAAGAGGTCCACCTCAACTGCTCCACGCTCACCGACCTGACCGCCAGGCTGCTGCCCGGCATGGTCGAGCGGGGCCACGGCGCCGTGGTCAACGTGGCCAGCACGGCCGCCTTCCAGCCGATACCCCGGATGGCCGTCTACGGCGCCACCAAGGCATACGTGCTCTCCTTCACCGAGGCACTGGCGAACGAACTACGCGGCAGCAACGTCCGGGCGCTCGCCATCTGCCCCGGCGCCACCGACACCCCCTTCTTCGACGTCGCGGGGGAGGAAGCGGCGGTGGGCGTGCGCCGTCGCCCCGAGCAGGTCGTCGCCACCACCCTGGCGGCCCTGCAGAAGGGACGGCCGAGCGTCGTCGACGGATTCCTCAACCGCCTCGGAACGCTGGCGCCCCGCTTCCTGCCGCGCCGCGCCACGGTCGCCGTCGCCGAACGCGTCACCCGGCCGGGCACGGCGGCCTGAGCATTTGGTCACCGGGGGGACGGGGGAGTACTGTTTTCCAGTCGCTCGGCAGGGAGCACCGGACACGCATCGGCGCGGACGGTCCCGGAGCGGCCAATCCACAGAATCAGCACTTCCCGGTTCGAGCCGGGTCGAACTTGCCATGGGCAAGCGCGGCTCCGGCTCTTATGCGGCGTGCTCGTTTTATCGGATTGCGGCCGGATTCGCTTTCCGGAGCGGGGAAGGGCTAGAGTCTGGAACGTCGGACAGGGCGTCAAGCCCCGGAAGACACCGGCGAATTGGATGAACGAAGCCCCGGAAACGGAGCGGAAAACATCTGATAAGCTGGAAACACGAAAGAACGAAGCCCGGAGGGCCTGCTGGAAGGCAGTCC
>NZ_JBHWBZ010000111.1:0-1847 GCF_042735475.1 Kitasatospora sp. NPDC059577
GCCGCCTCGTGGGGGGTGATCGGTTAAATCTTCTGGCGGCCCCCCACTGGGAGCCCCCCCCCGCCCCCCGCTCCCGCCGCCGGGTGCGGGCCACGGGCCGGTCCGGCGTTCGCGGTGGGTCAGCCGACGGTGACGGTGAGGAGGCCGTCGGGGGTGGCCGTGACGGTGACGGCGGTGAGGTCGTCGGCGTGGGCGTCCGGGTGGTGGGCGGTGGCGCGGGGGCCGATGCCGACGACGCGGAGGCCGGCCGCCTTCGCGGCCGCGATGCCGGCGCCGGAGTCCTCGAAGGCGAGGCAGTCGGCGGGGGCGAAGCCGACGGCGGCGGCGCCCTTGAGGAAGCCCTCCGGGTCCGGCTTGCTGGCGCCGACGGACTCGGCGGTGACCAGGACGGGCGGCAGCGGCAGTGCGGCGGCGTCCATCCGGACCCGGGCGAGGGGCTCGTCGGCGGAGGTGACCAGGGCGTGCGGGTGGCCGGCCAGCGAGGCGAGGAAGGCCGCGGCGCCGGGGACCGGGACGACGCCCTCGGTGTCGGCGCGCTCCTCGTCGAGCATCCGCGCGTTGTCGGCGAGGTTGACCTCGACCGGACGGTCGGGCAGCAGGGCGGCCATGGTGGCGTGGCCCTGGCGGCCGTGGGCGACGGCGAGCACCTCGGCCGGGTCGAGGCCGTGCCGCTCGGCCCAGCGGCCCCAGCAGCGTTCGACGACGGCGTCGGAGTTGACCAGGGTGCCGTCCATGTCCAGCAGGAGGGCGCGGGTGGTCAGCCGGACGGGGGCGGCAGGCATGGGGGGCTCCTCGGGGAACGGGGTGGTGCTATTTGTTCCTCAATGATACAAAAGATCAGCCCAGCAGGTGGGCGTTGACCGCGCGGGCCTCCTCGGCCAGCTCCGGCAGCTCCACCACCTCGACCCCGGCCGCCTCCAGCAGGGCGGTGCCCTGGCAGTCGGCGACGAACAGGTCCGGCTCGCGCCAGGCGACCACCACCCGCGGCACGCCCGCCGCGATGAGCAGCCGGGCGCACGGCACCGGCCGCGAGGCACGCTGTCCGCAGGGCTCCAGTGAGCTGTAGACGGTCGCCCCGCGCAGTCGGGGGTCGCCGGCCGGGAGCTTGGCCAGGGCCGCCTCCTCGGCGTGGTCGTGCGCGTCCGCCTCCCGGCTGTAGCCCTCCGCCAGCACCCGGCCGTCGGCACCGACGACCACCGCGCCGACCGAGAAGGCCGTCTCGGACGGCGGGCACAGGCGGGAGAGCTCGACGGCCCGGCGCAGGTGGTCGAGATCGGTGGTCGCGGGGCGGTTCACGGTGCGGGCTCCTTCGGGGCGTACCTGAGCAGGACGAGATCGCCCACGGTACGTGCCCCGAGCAGCCGCATCCGCCGGGCCGGGCCGCCCGGGAAGGCCGCGGGCCGGACGAACCGGGGCGCCTCGGCCTGACCGACCAGCAGCGGGGCGACGGCCAGCTGCAGTTCGTCCGCGAGGCCCTGTGCCAGGAACTGGGTGTGCACGCCCCCGCCGCCCTCGACCATCAGTCGGCGCACCCCGCGCGCGCCCAGGTCGTCCAGCACCGCGCCGAGGTCCACGGCGCCGCCGAGCGCGACCACCTCGGCCAGTCCGTCCAGCCGGGGGCGCAGCGCGGCCGCCCCGGCGTCCGTGGTGTAGGCGAGCTTCTCGCCGCCGGTGTGCCAGAACCGCAGGTCGGCGGAGAGGTCCCCGCTCGCGCTGAGCGTCACCTTCAGCGGGTGCTCGGGCCGGGGGGCGAACGGGCCGGGCGTCGGCGCCCCGGGGGGGGTGAGGAAAAAGGTCATATTTTGAGTCGCGGAGAAGTGGTCGGAGAACCAGAAAGATAAGATTAA
>NZ_JBHWBZ010000111.1:1857-12617 GCF_042735475.1 Kitasatospora sp. NPDC059577
CGGGGCCCCCCCCCCGCCGGGGGGGGGGCCCGCCCCCCGGCCCGCCGCCCCCCCCCTTCGGGGGGGGGGGGGGCCGGGGGGCCGGGGGGGGGGGCCCCCCCGCGGCCGGGGTCGTTGACCAGCAGTCGCGGGTTGTCGGCGCGCAGGGTGTTGCCGCCGACCAGGATCGCGTCGGCGGCGGCGCGCTCCTCGTCCACCCGGTCGAAGTCCGCGGCGTCGGAGAGCAGCAGCCGGTCGGGGGAGGCGTCGTCGAGGTGGCCGTCGAGCGACACGGCGGCGCTCAGCAGGACGAAGGGGCGCTGGCCGGGCATGGGTGGGGACCGTTCTGTCGGGGGCGCCTCCACGGTACGGCGACCGGGTGCGGTCGGGGCGCCGGATGGCCGGAATGTGAGACGGATGTTCTCGCCATGCGGGATTCCGCGTAGCGTCGGGAGTCCAGGAGAACGGAAAGCCGACCACCTCCCAGGGGGATCCCATGTCCGGACCGCAGCCCTCCGCCGTCTACACCCACGGCCACCAGGAGGCCGTGCTGCGCTCGCACCGCTCCCGCACCGCCGCCGATTCGGCCGCCTACCTGCTGCCCGAACTGCGGCCCGGGCAGGCCCTGTTGGACATCGGCTGCGGGCCCGGCACGATCACCGCGGACCTGGCCGAGCTGGTCGGCCCGAGCGGCCGGGTGGTGGCCGTGGACACCTCCGCCGAAGTGCTGGCGCAGGCCGCCGGGTACGTGGCCGGACGCGGTCTGTCCGACGTCGTCTTCGAGCACGCCGATGTGCACCGACTGCCCTACCGCGACGGAGAGTTCGACGTCGTGCACGCCCACCAGGTGCTGCAGCACGTGACCGACCCGGTGGCCGCGCTGCGCGAGATGCGGCGGGTGACGGCCCCCGGCGGCGTGGTCGCGGCCCGGGACGTCGACTACGCCTCGATGACCTGGTTCCCCGAAGTGCCGGAGCTGGACCGCTGGCTGGAGCTGTACCGGCGGACCGCCCGTGCCAACGGCGGCGAGCCGGACGCCGGGCGACGGCTGCTGTCCTGGGCCCGCGCGGCCGGCTTCGCCGAGGTCACCGCGAGCGCCACCACCTGGACGTACGCGACGCCCGAGCAGCGCGCCTGGTGGGGCGGCATGTGGGCGGACCGGGTCACCGGCACCGCGCTGGGCCGGACGGTGGTCGACCGGGGCTACGCGGAGCCGGAGGAGCCGGCGCGGATCGCGGCGGGATGGCGGGACTGGAGCGCCGCCGGGGACGGCTGGTTCTCGATGTTGCACGGCGAGGTCCTGGCCCGCGGCTGAGCCGCCGGACGGGGGGCTCGGGCCGGGGCGGGCAAGCGTTCGAAAAGATCGGGTAAAGTCGCGCGACCGTTCACATCGGGCCCGTTCGGGTCCGAGCCATGGTGCCGAGCGCCGAGTCGATGCCCGCCCGGGCGGGTTGGGGGAGTCCACGTGTCCAAGCCTGAGTCCGAGCTGCCCGCCCCGGGGTCGGAACCCCCCGTGCGGACCGGAACGGGCACGGGGGCGGGAGCGGACGCAGAGGCGGACGCGGGGCCGGAGACCGGCGCGCCCGGGGCCGCTCCGGCGACGGGTCAGGACCCCCGGGTGGACTTCCGCAAGGAGGCCGACGGGCCCGCGATCGCCACGCAGCCGCCGGCGACCGCTCCGCCTGCGACCGCCCCGCCCGCGACCGCCGCGCAGCCGCCCGCCCCGGTGCCCCCCGTCGACCCGTGGGCCGCGCCCGACTTCTCCGCGGGGCCGACGGCGGCGCCGACCGCCGCACCCGCCGCCGCACCCACCGCCGCCACCGCACACCCGCCGACCGCCCCTGTGTCGTCGGCCGCCCCGCCCCAGCCGCCGCACCCGCTGCCCGCCGGCGGCTGGGCCTCCGTCACGCCCTCCGCCCAGTCCGGTCTCCAGCCCGGCCCCCACCCCGCGCTCCAGCCCGGCTTCCCGCCCGGCCACCCGTACCCGCAGCCCGTCGGTCCGGCCCCCACGAACGGCTTCGCGGTCGGCTCCCTGGTGACCGGCCTGGTCCTGGTGGCGCCGCTGGCCCTGGTGTTCGGCATCGTGGCGCTGGTCCAGATCAACCGCCGCCGGGAGCGCGGCTTCGGCATGGCGGTGGCCGGTGTGGTGCTCGGCACGATCGGCACGCTACTGCTCTCGCTGCTGCTGGGTGCGGGGGACTTCGGCAGCCCGCGCGGCGGACGGTTCGCCCAGGCCCCGAAGGCACCGGCGGGCTCCGTCCACTGGTCGGCGCTCAAGGCGGGCGACTGCTACAGCTCCCCCGAGGGCGGATCGGTGACCGACGGCGGCGGCGACGAGACGGTGTACTGGGTGCGCCGGGTGACCTGCGCCGACGCCCATCACGGCGAGGTGGCCGGAACTGCCAAGATCCCCGCGAGCAGCGGGCCCTACCCGGGCGAGAGCGAGGTCCGTGCGTCGGCCGCCCGGCTGTGCCGCACGGTGCTGGACGACTACGCCCTCGACCAGTGGGCCGTCCCGGACGGCATGGACGACGTCTACCTCTACCCGACCGTGAGCAACTGGGCGGCCGGCGAACGGTACGTCACCTGCGCCTTCGAGGACCGCGACGACCAGCACCGGGGGACGGTCCGCACCGACCGGAGCAGCCTGACCGCACCTCAGCTGGTCTACCTGGACGCGGTCCGGAGCTACAACGACGTCTACCTGGACCCGCCGAAGAAGGGTGCCTCCGACGCGGTGGCCGACGACCGGAGCTGGGCCCGCCGGATGGCCGTCGCCTCCCGCACCGAGGCCGCCGTGCTGGGCGCGCCGGCGGCGAACTGGTCGGCCGACGTCCAGCCGAAGATCGCCAAGCTGGTCGAGGCCCAGTCCCAGGCGGCCACCGCCTGGGACGCCGCGGCCTCCGGCGACGACCCGGCGGGCGGTATCCGCCGGGCCAGGGCGCTGGTGGCCAAGACGGTGCCGATGACCGTGGACATCCGGCGCGGGCTGGGCCTGTCCACCGGTGAACAGGCGCCCGACCTGCGGGTGTGAGCCGGGGCGCACGCGGTTACCAGCCGTTAACAACGCCTGTACCTGCCGGTAGCGATCGACGCGTAGCGTCGCGGGTGTGTCCCCGGCCCGACCCCCACGCGAGCCGGGGGCACGACGATGTCCGGCACTCCCCGCCCGTACGGTGCGGACCCTCGCCGGGTGCCAGGGGGCGCGCTGCCCGGCGGGCGCCGGATACCCTCCCGCCATGGGCACCTATCGGGTGGTACGGCAGGACGACAACGGCAACCGCTTCCTGGTCGCCAAGGACCTGGACGGCGCCGGGGCGCAGCGGCTGGCCGCCGAGCTGGAGGCCCGCGGCCACAAGCAGCTGTACTGGGTCGAAGAGGTGGAAGCCCCCGGTGCCCCCGGTGCCCCCGGAGCGGCCGGGGCCGCGGACGCGGACCGGACCGGGAACGGCGCGATCCGGAACGCCTGAGGCCGTAGGGTCGGGGCCATGGACGCCATGCACGCCGCACACCCCACGGACCGGGCCGCCGACGGCCCAGCCGAGCCCCGGATCGTGGTCGGCGGCGCGCTGGTCCACGACGGCCGGGTGCTGGCGGCCCGGCGCAGCGCGCCCGAGGCGGTGGCCGGGCGGTGGGAGTTCCCCGGCGGCAAGGCCGAGCCGGGGGAGACCGAGGCGCAGGCGCTGGAGCGCGAACTCCTCGAGGAGCTGGGCGTGCGGGCGCGCGCGCTCACCCGGCTGCCCGGCGCGTGGGCCGTGCGCCCCGGCCTGGAGCTGCGGTTCTGGGTCGCCGAGTTGGTGTCCGGCGAACCGCGCGCGCTGCAGGACCACGACGCGCTGCGCTGGCTGGGTCCGGGCGAGCTGGACGCGGTCGACTGGATCGACCACGACCGGGACGTGCTGCCGCACGTCGCCCGGCTGCTCACCGGGCCGGGGGCGGCGGGCGACGCGCAGTCCGCCGGGTAGGTCAATCGGACAAGACGAACCAGCGGCCGGGATAGCCTGGGTTCTGCTGGGGTATGTCACTTTTCGGTAGTATTCGTCACCATCGGTGAGCCGCTCCCAGCCGGCGACGCCGATCCCGACCAGAGCCGGAGGCCCCGTCGGTGTCGAGTACCGGGAACGGCGGGGGAGAGCGGCGGGCAGGAACCGCAGGCAGCGCCGCCGCCCGCGCCCGACTGCGTCGCGCCGCCCGCCCGGCCGTGCCCCCGCCGTCGGCCGGCCGCCGTCGCGGCGCCGTCGCCGCCCCCGACGTCGAGCGGCCCGCCCGGCCGGCGCCGACCCTGGCCCTCCCCGAACCCGGTGACCGATCCGGGCTGCGCAGCCGCCCCGGCCGGCCGTTCCCCGGCGGTCCCGGCGAACCCCCGAGGGGCCCCGGCGCGCCGTCCGAGGGCGGCCTGCTCGACATGCTCAAGGTCGCCATCGCGATCCTCGACACCGCGGGCCGGGTGGTGCTCTGGAGCCCCGCAGCCGAGGAACTGCTCGGCTGGCCGAACGAGCTGCTGGTCGGCCGCCGGATCGACGAGCTGATCCCCGACCAGGAGCAGGTCGTCCGGATCCGGACCGCGATCCAGGACACCCTGCGCCAGGGCCGCTGGGCCGGCTACGCGGAGCTGCGCGACCGCGCGGGCGCGCCGGTCGCCGTGGAGGTCCGGATCTCCCTGCTGGTGGACGGCGACGGCACCCCGTTCCTGCAGGTCAGCATGGCGGAGTCGGCCGCCGTCCGGGCCGTCGAGCGCGATCTCGCGGTGCGTGACGCGCTGTTCGAGCAGTCCCCGCTGGGCATCGCCATCCTGGACACCGACCTGCGCTACACCGCCGTCAACCAGACCCTCGCCGAGATGAACGGCGTCGTCCTGGAGGACCACGTCGGCCGCACCACCGGCGAGACCCTGCCCGAGCGGGCCGCCGACGAGATCACCGCCATCCAGCGCCAGGTGCTGGCCACCGGCGATCCGGTCATCGACGTGACCCTGGCCTCCCCGGTCACCACCCGGGCCGGCTACCGCTCGATCTCCTACAGCCGGATGACCGACCGCTCCGGCCGGGTGCTCGGCATCTCCGGCACCGTGATGGACGTGACCGAGCGTTACCGGGCGGTCGCCAAGGTCGAGCACGCCCGGCGCCGGCTCTCACTGCTCAACGAGTTCGGCTCCCGGGTCGGTGACCTGCTGGACGCCTCCCGGATCGCGCAGGAGCTGGCCAGCTCGGTGGTCCCCCGGCTCACCGACCACTCGGCGGTGATCCTGCTCCAGGCCGTCGCGCACGGTGACGACCTGCCCCGGCACGGGCACGACCGGCGCACCTCGCTGCTCCAGCTCGGCACCGCGTCCGTCCAGGACGGCCCCGAGGTCGACGTGATGTTGCGCCGCGGTGCCCGGATCACCTTCGCCGAGGACTCCGCCTGCGGCCGGGTGCTGCGCACCGGCGTGCCCGAACTGCTCTCCGGCGCCGACCAGCTGGACGACGTCACCTACCCCGGCGACCCGAAGATGCAGGCCGGCCGGGACCTCGGCGTGCACTCGATGCTGGTCGTCCCGCTGCGCGCCCGCGGCATCGTGATCGGCCTGCTGCTGGTCAGCCGGGCCGGCTACCGCGAGGGCTTCGACCGGGACGACCTGGCCTTCACCGTCGAACTCGCCGACCGGGCCGGCAGCTCGCTGGACAACGCCCGCCTCTACGCCCGCGAACGCACCGCCGCGCTCACCCTCCAGCGCACCCTGCTCCCGCAGCAGGTACCGCAGCCCACCGGCGTCGAGGTCGCCTACCGGTACGTGCCCGGAAGCAGCGGCACCGAGGTCGGCGGCGACTGGTTCGACGTCATCCCGCTGCCCGGCGACCGCACCGCGCTGGTGGTCGGCGACGTGATGGGCCACGGCCTGCGGGCCGCCGCCACCATGGGCCGGCTGCGCACCGCCGTCCGGGTGCTGGCCGCCCTCGACCTGCCGCCGGACGTCCTGCTGCGGCACGTCCACGAACTGGCCGACGACCTCGCCCAGGGCCCGGACGAGGCCCTGCTCGCCACCTGCATCTACGCGGTCTTCGACCCGGCGACGGCCCGGCTGACCGTCGCCAAGGCCGGGCACATCCCGCCCGTGCTGGTGGTGCCGGGCCAGGACGCCGGGGAACCGACCCGCACCGGCGGCCCGCTGCCCGGCGGCGCCGGCCGGATCCTCGACCTGCCCTCCGGGGCGCCGCTGGGCGTGGGCGGGGTCCCGTTCGAATCGGTCGAACTGAAGATCCCCGAGGGCAGTCTGCTCGCGCTCTGTACCGACGGCCTGGTGGAGTCCCGGGACAAGGACCTGGACGTCGGGCTCGGCCGGCTGCTCACCGTGCTCCAGGAGCCGTACGCCTCCATCCAGGCCGCCTGCGAGGCGGTGCTCGACACCATGGAGCAGGGCCGAGAGCCGGACGACGTCGCGCTGCTGCTGGCCCGGCTGGGGCACGGCCAGGTGGGCACCCCGACGGCGGGCTGGACCCTGCCGGCCGAGCCGACCGCCGTCTCCCGGGCCCGCCGGCTGGTCCGCTCCACGCTCGCCGAATGGGGCGTGGAGGCACTCACCGACACCGCGGAGCTGCTGGTGAGCGAGCTGGTCACGAACGCGGTCCGGTACGCCAGCGCCCCCATCGGGGTACGGCTGACGCTCGGCGAGACGCTGCTGGTCGAGATCTCCGACCCGCTGCCCGACCCGCCCCGGGAGCGGCACGCGGCCGAGGCCGACGAGGGCGGCCGGGGCCTGGAGCTGGTCCGCCGGCTGGCGCTGCGCTGGGGGGCCAGGGCGGAGGGGATCGGCAAGGTGGTCTGGTTCGAGCAGGCGCTGTCGGGTAATGAGCCCGACGAGTCGTGACTCGATCGAACACCGGAATGAACGCCAGGAGAGCCGTGCCGCATATGCCATCGGGAGCCCGGGGGGAGCGCGCGCCCCGGAAGGGGGCGCGAGCGTGGCATTGTGGTTGCGCGGGCGGTAGGACAAAAACCTTCGCCCGATCTGATGTTGTGATGTTGAGGGCGTGTGAACGTACCCCTCGATGATGAATACTCGGTCTTCTCGACATCCGGACGGTCGCGGGTTGGAGGGGTCGGTCCGTTGAACAGCACACCGGCGCGGAACGCGCCGAGCAGCAGCGGTCATGCCGCTGTGCCCGGGCAGGCCGGCTCGCTGCACCTGCCAGTACCGGCGTCCCCGCCGGGCGGTGACACCGCGAGCCGCGGCGCCCACCCCGTCGCCGAGGCCCAACCGTGGGGCGTCGGCGACCCTGGCTCGATCTACGACTACATCCGGGTCGCGACCTTCGCGATCGGCCCGGACGGGCGGATCAGCCAGTGGAGCGAACGCGCCGCCGAGTTCTTCGGCGTCCCGGCCGTCGAGGCCGTCGGCGCCGACCCGATCAGCACCTTCGTCCCCCGCGAACTCTGGCAGCGCGGCCGCGCCCGGCTGGAGCGCACGCTGGCCGGCGAGGAGTGGGTCGGCACCACCCCCTACCGGGACGCCGACGGCGGCGAGGGCCTCGCCGAGCTCTACCTGATGCCCGACAGCGCCCTGCCCACCGCGGGTGCCACCTGCCTGGCCGTCGACCTCGGGCGGCTGCGCCGGATCGAGACCGACCTGGCCGCCTCCGAGGCCGTCTTCGGGCAGACCCCCACCGGCTTCGTGCTGTTCGACGACCGGCTGCGCCTGCAGCGGGTCAACGACGCCTTCGCCTCCGGCATGGGCCTGGTCCCCACCGACCTGGAGGGCCTCACCCCGCACGACATCTTCCCGCCGTCCGAGGCCGACCGGCTCGCCGCGGCCCTGCGCAAGGTCCTCGCCACCGGCGAGCCCGTCTTCGACCTGCGCTTCCACGGCGTCGTCCCCACCCGCGAGGGCAACCGGCTCTGGGCCGTCTCGCTGTACCGCCTCAACGGCGCCGCCGGGCAGCCGACGGGCGTCGCCGGGCAGGTCTCCGACGTCACCAGCCGGCACGTCGCCGAGCGCGAGGCCGACGGCGTGCGCCGCAACCTCGCCCTGCTCAACGAGGCCAGCGCGCACATCGGCTCCACGCTCGACCTGGAGACCACCGCCAAGGAACTGCTGGACGTCGTCGTCCCGCCGTTCTGCGACCTCGCCACCGTCGACCTGTACACCGCGCTGCTCTCCGGCGAGACCGTCCCCAGCGCCGGCCGGCTCGGCGACAGCGTGCTCACCGACGGCAGCGGCGAACTGCGCCGGGTCGCCGTCTCCAGCGTGATCGGCGGCGCCTCCTCGGTGCTCGGCTCGGTCACCGGCCTGCCCATCGCCGAGGCCGGCGGCACCCTCTGTTACCCGCGCCGCTCCCCGCACGCCCGGGCGCTGCGCACCGGCCGCAGCGTCGTCCCCGAGCCGGGCCGCGACCCGCTGCTTCGCTCCACCCTGATCGTCCCGCTGGTCGCCCGCGACCAGGTGCTCGGCCTCGTACAGCTCTCCCGCGCCATCGGCAGCGAGCCGTTCGACGCCCGCGACGTCGCGATCGCCGAGGAACTCGTCGCCCGCGCCGCCGTCTGCATCGACAACGCCCGGCTCTACCGCCGCGAGCACGAGCGCGCGCTGATCCTCCAGCGCAGCCTGCTGCCCCCGGGCAACCCGGCCGCCAGCGGCCTGGAGATCGCCTGCCGCTACCTGCCCAGCAACAACAACACCGAGGTCGGCGGCGACTGGTTCGACGTCATCCCGCTGCCCGGAAACCGCACCGCGCTCGTCATCGGCGACGTGATGGGCCGCGGCCTGCGCGCCGCCGTCGCCATGGGCCAGCTGCGCACCGCCGTCCGCACCCTGGCCATGCTCGACCTCGACCCCGCCGAGGTGCTCACCGCCCTCGACGAGATCGCCCGCGGCCTCGGCGACGACTCCGTGCCGGCCGGCCCGCCCACCCCGTACGGGCGCCTCACCTCGTCGGCCGACGAGGAGGCCCGCGAGGTCTACCTCGCCACCTGCGTCTACGCGGTCTACGACGCCGTCACCCGCCGCTGCATCATCGCCAACGCCGGCCACCTGCCGCCCGTGCTCCTCAGCCCCGGCGAGGGCGCCCGGATGCTGGACGTGCCGCCCGGCCTGCCGCTCGGCGTCGGCGGTGAGCCCTTCGAGGAGGTCGAGTTCGACCTCCCGGACGGCGCCGTGCTCGGCCTCTACACCGACGGACTGGTGGAGAGCCGCAAGCACCAGCTGGACGAGGGCCTGCGGGCCTTCCGCGCGGCGCTCTCCGTCGAGGGCAAGGCCCTGGAGGACCTCTGCGACCACGTGCTCGGCGAGCTCAACCCGCACCACGGCGAGGACGACATCGCGCTGCTGATGGCGAAGGTGCACGCCTTCCCCGAGGACGCCGTCGGGAACTGGTTCCTGCCGCCCGAGCCCACCTCCGTCTCCAAGGCCCGCGAGCTGGCCTGCAGCTGGCTGCTGGCCCGGGGACTCGACGAGCTGGTCGACACCACCGAGCTGCTGGTCAGCGAGCTGGTCACCAACGCGCTCAAGCACGGGCGCGGCGAGATCCGGCTACGACTGCTGCGCGAACGCGGCCTGGTCTGCGAGGTCTGGGACGACGGCTACGCCCAGCCCCGCCAGCGGCGCGCCCAGGAGACCGACGAGGGCGGGCGCGGCCTGCAGCTGGTCAGCCTGCTGGCGGAGCGCTGGGGCAGCCGACGCACGCCGAAGGGCAAGATCGTCTGGTTCGAGCTGGCGCTGTAGCCGCCCGGGCGCCCGGCGGCCCGGCCTCGGGGTCGGCCCGCACGGCGCGGGCCGTACAGCTTGCTCCGTACGGGTGCAGTCGCCCCCGGCCCGCCGTGTCGACGCGGGCCGGGCCGCGCGGGCGGCGTTCGATGGCCGCCATGCGCGTCCGCCAGCTCACCGCCGCAGCCGCCGCGCTGCTGCTCGCCGCCGGCCTCGGTGGCTGCTCCGACGATCCCGCCCCCGCCCACACCCCGGCCCCCGTACCCGTCTCGGCCGAGCCCACCACGGCCACCGGGGACGTCCGGCCCGCCGACCGCACCGCCGTCCGGGACGGCGGCACACTGCGCTGGGCGGTGGACGGCGTCCCGGCCACGCTGAACGTCTACCAGGGCGCGGCGACCGCCGACTCGGCGCTGCTCGCCCACGCGCTGTACCCCTCGCTGTTCCGGCCCGACGACCACGGCCGGCTCGTGCCCGACCCCGACTACCTGGCGGGCGCCGAGTCCACCCCGCCCGGCGAGCAGCCGCAGGTGGTCACCTACCGGCTCAACCCGCACGCCGTCTGGACCGACGGCACCCCGCTGTCGGCCGCGGACCTCGCCGCCCAGCGGGCCGCCCTCTCCGGGCTGGACCCGGCCTACCGGGGCGGGCACCCGGCCGGGTACGACGCCGTCGACTCGGTCGCCCAGGGCGCCGACCCGCACGAGGTGCGGGTCACCTTCCGACGGCCGTACGCCGAGTGGCGCTCGCTGTTCGGGCCGCTCTATCCGGCGGCGGAGACGGGCACGCCGACCACCTTCGACCGGGCGCTGACCGGCGGCCGCCCGACCGCTGGGCCGTACACCCTCGCCCGCTACGACGCCGAGGGCGGACGGGTCACCCTGACGCGCAACCCGCTCTGGTGGGGCGACGTGCCGAAGGCCGACCGGATCGACTTCATCGCCGTGCCGCCCGAGCAGCGACTGGACGCGCTCGACCAGGACCGGCTGGACATCGCCCCGATCACGGCGGCGGTGGACCGGGCGGCACCGGCGGCACCGGCGGCACCGGCGCCCACGGCGGCCACGCCGGGCGCGCCGCCGCCCGCCGCGCCGCCCGCGGC
>NZ_JBHWBZ010000112.1:0-2413 GCF_042735475.1 Kitasatospora sp. NPDC059577
CCGGCGAGGTTGCTGTAGGCCGGGCTCTGCGACAGCGCCGACGCCGACACGACCGCGAGCGTGGTCGCGGCGAACGCCAGCGCGATCACGGCCCCAATACGCTTCCTGAAGTTCATCCTGCTGATCCCCCTGTTTTCTGACCGGCGACGCTTCATCACCGGGTGACTGCCGACATCGACCGTGACCCCTCGGCCACGATCGCGCACACCGAAAGGCTTGCCGCTACGGGCAGTTGCCGACCACGCCGGCGAGGTTGCTGTAGGCCGGGCTCTGCGACAGCGCCGACGCCGACACGACCGCGAGCGTGGTCGCGGCGAACGCCAGCGCGATCACGGCCCCGATGCGCTTCCTGAAGTTCATGACGGAATCCCCCTCTTCCAACCGACGGCGCTTCTCCGCCAGTTGGCCGACATGTGCCGGTGCGGGGAACCGCACGCAACAGGCGTCACACACCTCGGGCGGGCCCGGAAGTCGCTGCTCAGGCCCAGGGCAGTGCCGAGCGGGTGTGCCAGTACGCCCCGGCCGGTTCGGCCATGCCGTCGAGGGCCGCGAGGTCCTGCGGGGTGAGCCCCGCCCCGGCCGCGGTCAGGTTGGAGGCGAGCTGGTCGAGGGTGGCGGCGCCGGACAGGACGACGTCGGCCCAGGGCTGGGCGGCGGCTGCGGCCAGGGCGAGGGCGTCGGGGGTGGTGCCGGTGCGCTCGGCGAGGTCGCGCAGGGCGGCGGTGTCGGGGCCGGTGGCGTTGCGGCCGGCCAGGCGGCCGTTGGCCATGCCCTCCTTGACGACGACGAGCCAGCCGGCCGCGTGGGCGTCGGCGAGGGCGGGGGCGGCGGAGGTCTCCAGCAGGTTCCAGGTGGCCTGGACGGCGGTGAACAGTGGGCGGCCGGCCACGGTGACGGCGAGGGCCTCGCGGATGGTGTCGCCCTGGGCGGGGCCGCTGGTGGACAGGCCGACCCGGACGCCCTCGGCGGCGAGGGCGGCCAGCTTCTCGTGCAGGGCCGGGTCGGTGAGGGCGGGGCTGCCGGGGACGACGGAGTGGACGAGGTAGACGTCGAGGCGGTCGCCGAGCAGGGCGCGGGTTTCGCGGACCTGGCGGTCGAACACCGCCGTGGAGTGCTCCTTGACCTCGTGTGCGGCGACCCCGTCGGTCCGCCAGCCGGCCGTGTAGGTGTAGCCCCATTTGCTGCCGACCGTCACTTCGGCCGCCGCCTCGGGGTGTTCGTCCAGCCACTGGGCGAGGAACTCCTCGGCGCGGCCGTAGGAGCGGGCGGTGTCGAGGTAGCGCACCCCGGCGGCGTACGCGGCGTCGAGGAGGGCATGGGTGCGTTCGCGCAGCGCCTCGACGGTGCGGTCGGCGGGCAGGTCGGTGTCACGGCCGAGGGTGATGTAGCCGGGCCGGCCGACGGCGGCGGTGCCCAGTCCCAGGCGCGCGGGCTGCGGGCGGGCGGGGGCTCCGGTGGCGGGGTCGGTCGGCATGGCGTGGTCTCCTCGGGCGCGACGGTTCTCACCTGGGACTTTAGCCGTGCGCCGACGGGGCCCGGCGATCACGGCGGGCCCACGATCACGGCGGGCCCACGATCGCGGCGGCCGGCCGGACAGGGCCTACGGCTGCTGCTGCCGCTACGGCTACCAGGTGGCGCGCCGCACGGTCCGCCCGGGCACGGCCGCGGGGACGCCCTCGACGGGAACGCCCGGGACCGCGACGCCCGGGACCGCGACTCCGGGCCCGCCCGCCCCCGGCCCGCCCGACGACGAGGTGCGGACGGCCTGGACGGGCGCGGCGATCGACGCCGCGATCGGCACCCCGTTCGGACGGGCGGCGCGCAGCGGCGAGGCGGACGGCACGACGGCCGGGGCGAGGGCCTGGTCCAGTCGCAGGACGAAGTTGACGTAGTCCAGCGGCTTGCCCGGCTGGTGGCAGTCGTTGCTGGTGAGCAACTGGCTGCGCACGCCGTCGCGTTCGGTGACCGGTCCCGGGGTGGTGCGCAGGTTCGGCTGCCAGCTGCGCCCCCACAGGTGGTGTTCCAGGGACAGCGTCCAGCTGTCCTCGTCCACGTCGAGGGTCGCGCCGACCCGTCCGGCCAGCATCCGCAGGCCGTAGGGTCCGCGCACGACGGCCCGCTGGTCGAAGTCGGCGCTGCGTCCGACCACCGTGATCCGCCACGCTCCGTGGAACCTGAGCATGCCCGCCTCCTGACGCCCCGGCGTCCCCTCCGGCAGGGGGCGCCCTTCCACGTCTACGGACCCGGGCCCCTCCGCGGCTCACCCCGGGGGCGGTCGTCGGCCGCGCACCCGGTCGTCGGGGGGGGGGGGGGGCCGCGGGCGCGGCGCCCCCCCCCGGCCCCGCCGGGGGGGGGGGGGGGGGGGGGGGCGCGCCGCCCCCCCCCCCCCCACATAACCCCGCCGGGGTGGCAC
>NZ_JBHWBZ010000112.1:2423-7155 GCF_042735475.1 Kitasatospora sp. NPDC059577
GCCCCCCCGCCCCCCCCCCCGGGGGGGGGTTCGCCCGGACCCAGCCGGGGGGGGGGGGGGGGGGGGGCCGGGGGCCCCCCCCCCCGCCGAGGGCCGCGGCGTCGTTGCCGGCGGCGGCGTGCGTCTTCCCGTCCGCTCGCCGACCTGATCCCGGCGCGTGAGTGCCTCAGTGTGCCCCCGCTCGCGTGTACACACACCTTCCGGGGCGAATGCGGCCACCATCGTGTGAACCCGCCTTCCTGCTTCCGCTGGTGACGGCGTTTCGCTCCATAAGGTGCCGTTCGAGGTCAGCCGTTTCGGCGAACCCGAACCGCCCGAGGAGTCAACCGATCATGCCTACCCCTGTCGTCGACGTCTGGGGCCCGGTCTCCCCCGAGCCCCGATCCGCGCTTCCCCCCGCACCGGAGCCGCATGAGGAGTGGACCCTCTCCGGCGGAACGGCCTGGGTCTACTACAGCCCGCTGAACCGCCGGCAGCTCGTCCGGCCCGTCATCCTCTCCGACGGCTTCTCCAGCGGGCGGAGCAACCTCGACCAGCTGTGGAACGGCCTGGAGGAGAACGGCGACTTCCGCTTCGTCTCCGAGCTGCACGCGACCGGCCGGGACGTGATCATCCTCGGCTACGACGACCGGACGGCGTCGATCAAGGACAACGCCGACACCGTCGTCGACTGCATCCGCCGCACCATCCGCGAGCGGGTGGGCCGTTCGAAGCTGGTCGTGGGCGGCTTCAGCATGGGCGGCATGGTCACCCGCTACGCGCTGGCCAGGATGGAGCAGGACCCCACCCTGCCCGACCACGAGACGTCCCTCCACCTCTCCTACGACTCCCCCCACCACGGCAGCTGGCTCCCCGTCTCCCTCCAGGCGTTCATCCACTTCGCGACGGACAACTGGAGCGATGACCCCGTCGTGGGGGACTCCCTTCGCCTGTTCTCCGGTCTGCTCAACAGCCCCGCCGCGAAGCAGATGGCGCGCTGGTACATCGCGAAGGCCGACGACACCCCGGCCCCGGCACCGGAGCGGGTCGCCTTCCTCCGGGAGCTCGACGAGCTCGGCGGTTGGCCGCGCGCCGTCCGCAAGATCGGTGTCGCGAACGGCGTGGACACCGGCCGGGGCAACGGCGTCAAGCCCGACGCGACGGCGGTCAGGGGCGACGGCGAAACGCTGAAGGACACCTGGCTCAAGATCCAGGCCCAGGGCGACCAGGTCGTCGCCCGCCTCCAGAAGACCGGCGGGACGCCGGTCCTGGTCCGCACCGGCGGGCTGCCCGAGATCGACGGTGCCCCCGGCGGCCTGTTCACCCTGCCGCTGCCGGACGGCGGCGACCCGGGCAGCTTCGGCCTGGCGGGCCTCCTCATGACGTTCCTCCGCAACACCGTGGACCCGGACGTCATCCGCACGTCCTGCTTCATCCCCAGCATCAGTGCCGTCGCCGCCGGTGACATCGACGACCCGAAGGCGCTCTACAAGCCGATCGCACCGGACACCAGCGAGCTCGACGCCTTCCTCTGCGCCAGCCGCAACGAGGGACACACCACCATGACCGAGGAACTCGGCGCGTGGATCGTGAACGAGATCGTCTCCACCGAGTGACCCCTCCCCGGGGTGGGCGGGCCGTGCCCACCAGGCTCACCGGCCGGACCGGCACTGCGCCCGGCACTGCGCCCGGCACGCTGCCGCCCGCCGCCGGGCACGGCCCCAAGTAAGCGCGGGCTCAGGGGCGTTGCACGGGAAGTCGGCGGGTCCGACTTCCCGTGCGGCGCATCGCCTGCCACGAGATCGACGGTACGCCGCCTGCCACGGGACCGGTCGCCGGGCGGGCCCCGGGTGACGGCCCGCCGCCCTTTCCAGTGACTTCTCCGCCCGCATCCCCCGTTTTCGTTTGGCGTGTCCACGCCGCCGGAATCCCTGTGCCTCAGGAGGGCCGCCAGGCCCCGCACCGAAGGGAACACCAGCGTGCACCACGTCATCCGGAAACTCGCCCTGCTCGCCGCCGCCACCACGACCACCGTCACCACCGCCACCACCACGACGGCCACCGCCACCGTCCTCCCCACCCCTGCCACGCCCGCCGCGCAGACCACGCACGCCGCGCCCCGGCAATCCAGCCCCGCGGAGTTCGGCATCCGCTTCGAGCCGGACGGCGACCCCGGCCAGTGCGGCGGACACCGGGGCGAGCAGTGGAACCTCACCGGCGACTGGTCCGACGAGATCGTGCTCGACACCGACGACCGCCCGGGCGGCTGCCTGCTCGCGTTCGGCATCTTCGACCCGCAGAACGACCTGGCCGACGCCTCCGTCCGGTACGCGTTCCAGTCCACCCCCGGTACCGCCCCGGGCCAGTGCGGCAACCAGGGCGACTACCGGATCCCGGCCACGCCGAACTTCACCTTCGGCCCGGCGATCCGCATCGACACGGACAGCCGGCCGGGCGGGTGCACGCTCACCTTCCTCGTATCGAACACCGCCTCCGTCACCCTCGACATCCGCTACGCCGGCAGCGGCGACGTCAGCCAGTGCGGCGGCGCACTCCCGAACGACCTCTACACCGCGTACCCGGGCCACCCGGTGCCGCTCACCGTCGACACCGACAACCGCCCCGGCGGCTGCCGGCTGCAGCTGCGGCTGAACCTCTAGCCGCCGACGGTCCGGCCGATCACGTGCGGAGCCGGATGGCGAGGGCTGCTGCGATGACGGTGCCGAGGTGGACGCAGCCGCGCTTGTCGTGTCCGGCGGCGACCGCTCCGGCGTTCCTGAGCGTGTTGATGGCTCGTTCGACGATGGTGTGCTTCTTGACCTCTGGTTCGATCTGCACCACCGAGGCGGCGGGCACCACGACGTGTTCGGCGTAGTCTCCGCCGCGCGGTTCGGCGAACAGGACCATGGCGACGGCCCGTTGGCCGATGGCGCGGCAGCGGACGGCGCGGCAGCGGACGGCACGTCGGCCGACGTGCCGTTGGCCGACGGCGCGTCGGCGGACGGCGTGTTCGCCCCCGGGCCGGCCGATCCGACGGTGATCGGCCGCGTGGTCGGCGCCCTCACTGTCCACTACCGGGGCCGAGCTGCTCGATCACAGCGGCCGCGCGCCCCCGGATGCGGACCTCGCCGGGGCCTGCCTGCGGCTCGGGCGGTTCCAGGGCCCGCAGGACCTCCGGGCCGCCGGACCCGTCGATGCCGATGGCTTTCGTGCCCTGGCCTCACCGGCCCGCCGGGTACGGCGTTCCCGCCGGTCCACCCGATCAGTTCCTGCGCCGCCGCCGCTGCCCGTACGGACCGCTGCGGTCGTGGGGCCGCCACTCGTCATCGTCGTCCCGCCCCCGCGGCATGCCAGGAGGCAGCGAGGCGGCCCCGCCGTCGCGCAGCTCCGCCGCCATGGCCACGGCGGGATCGGGAACCGGATCCGCGTAGCGTTCACGCTCCAGTTCGGGAAGTGGCCGCCCCGCCCCGGCACTTGGCGCCGGAGCGGCGGCAGGCGTCCTCCTGCGCACCGGGTCGGCACGCGGGACGGCCGGACGGATCTCGATGCCGTTGCGACGCAGCTCTTCGACGAACATCGCCCGCTGCTCGACGTCCATGCGGGCGGCGTGCTTCTGCACGAGTTCGTAGGAGTGGGTGCCGGGACGGACCGGCCGGGCGAGCCCGCGGATCGGGCCCTGGGTGGGATTCCCCGCGCGAACGTGCCAGGTGCGCGAGGCCACCGCGGCCCGACCGGCCTCCTGCCGCTCCTTCGCAGCCCTGGCCGTCTTCTCCGCGGTCTTCTTCTCCGCCTTCTCGGCGGCCTTCTCGGCGAACGTCTTCGCGGCGGCCTTCCCGGCCGTCCTGTCCTGCCGGGCCCGTTCTCCCACGAGGGCCTTCGCGACCGCCCTGGCGGCCTCGGCGGCTTCTTCCCGCTTCTTCGCGGCCTTCGCCCGGAGCGCGGCGACCGTGGTGGCACTGGTCTGCGAGGCCTGTTCCCTGCGCCGTTGCTCGTCCGTCGTGCGTTGTCGGCGTTCGGCTTCCTTGCGCTTCTGCGCCTCCGACCACTGGTCGGCCGCCGACATCTTCTCCGTCATGGGCGGTATGCCGCTGATCATGCCTCCCTTGATTCCCTTGCGGGACAGCAGAAATGACCGTGTATCAGTAATTTTACACCGGCTGGGCCCGATCCGCTCCCTGCTCAGGCCACGAATTGGCGGCATTCGGGCAGGTGGGTCGCCTGCGCGCCTTCATTCCCGCGTGCCTGCGTGCGCGGGAATCCGACAGGCCGGCGGGCCGCCTCAGCGGCGGGCGGCGGCCAGGGAGCGCAGCTGGACGTGGACGGCGGCGGGTTCGGTGCCGGTGAGGGCGGCGACCTGCGCGGCGGACAGGTCGAGGACCAGGTGCAGCAGCAGGACGTCCTGCTGGGTGGCGGTGAGGTGGGCCACCGGGCCGAACGGCCGCGGGCCGGCCAGGGTGCGGACGCGGTGGCGCACCGCCTGCCAGGCGCAGGCCGCCGGGCTCGCGGTGGCCAGGGCGTCGAGCCAGTGGCCGCCGAGTTCCTCGAAGGCGGCGCGGACGGCCAGCGGTGCGTCGTCGGCCGGCAGGAGCAGGGCGGCGTAGTCCAGGTAGTGGCGCAGGTGGAGGTCGTGCAGCGCCCACAGGCCCAGGGCGGGTCCGGGGGCGGCTGGTGGGCGTGGTGGTGTCGGCATGGTGGTGTCCCGGGGTGGCGCGGGGTGGGTGCCGGGCCCGCGGACGGAGCACGTGGCGTGCTC
>NZ_JBHWBZ010000112.1:7165-11870 GCF_042735475.1 Kitasatospora sp. NPDC059577
GGGGGCGGGGGGGGGGCGGCGGGGGGCGGCGCCGCCCCCGCCGGGGCCCGGTCACACGGGCACCGGCGGGTTGTCGTCGGTGCCTTCGCGGCCCGCCGCGGCGCGGTGGCCGGGGTCCTCGGCCCGGTCGGCGGCGAGGCTGTTGCGCAGGGTCACCCACAGCCGGAACAGGATGTCCGTCGAGGTGCCGCCGCTGGAGGACTGCATGGCCCGGGCGAACTCGCTGTGGTGCGTCCGGGAGTTGACCGGTACCGGGGTGCGGGCGTTGTTGGTCCGCTCCCAGGCCGCCGCCCACAGGGCGCGGCGGACCTCCCTGACCTCGCAGGCCTCCATGTAGGTGAGGAACACGGGTTTGTGGAGCGGGGCCTCGCCCTTGAGGACCAGGGCCAGGGTGCTGGCCGGCAGGCGCCGGCCCTTGTCGCGGGCCCGGCGGTCCAGTTCCTTGAGGGAGGGCCAGTCGGCCTTGCGGCGCATCTCGTGCATCGCCCGGCGCAGGTCGGCGAAGGAGTCGACCTGCTGGGGGTCGACCCGCCGGGGCGCCCGCAGCCGCCTGGTTCCGGAGGGGCGGGGCACGTGGGCCCAGTAGTTGGCCTGGGCCCACTTGCGCCGGGCCGTCTTGAGGTCGCCGCCGCATTCGCGGGTGACGGCCTCGACGACCTTCCAGTTCGGTACGGTGCGGCCGCTGGCGGCCCGCTGCAGGGTGGTGGCGTGGTAGTTGGTCCGAACGGCGAGTTGACGGTAGGTCAGATCTGCGCGTTCGCGCTGCTCGCGCAGCCATGCGGCCAGCCGGCCCAGCGCCGGCTCGGTCGCCTCGATCGGTTTCTCCCGGCGTCCCATCGCAGGCAGACGCTCCCGCTAGACCGGCTCCTGTCGCAGTCTGGCGGCCAGCAGCCAGCTTCCGGCGGCCAGTTCGAGCGCCACCCCGGCCGACATGCCGGTCGCCACCAGCGCGGCGGCCGTCACGACCGTCAGGACGACCACCACGACGACCACGGCCGTCCGGCCGAACGCGGGCCGCCGGGGCGGGACCGGCCGCGCGGGCTCCGGCGCACCGACCGCGCAGTGGGTGCGGGCGCGCCTGTTTCGCTTCCTCGTCATCGAGGGAACCCCTTCCTGTATCACTGTTCACTCCGACTGACGGGCACTTCGCGCGGTTGGCGTCGCACTGGGTGTCCGTTGGGGTGACACTCTGTCAGGCATACGGGTGATTCCCAATCGGTTCGGTGAACATCGCGCAGATTGATGCGCCGCCGACCCGGCTCCCGCCCGTGGTCTTCCGAACGCCGTAGCAGAAAGGGGCAGTTCAGCGCCTCGAAACCGGATTTTGATGCGCCTTTGTGCAGCACCCCCTTGTAAGCCCTCCGGGCCGGGTGTGACGATTTGCAGCGGCGTCACCAGGACCTGCGGGTCCGGAACCCGGGGGGCGCTGTTCACTCCGACAATCTCGGGAACATCGGCAGCGGGCCGTGTTGGCGCATGGGCCCGTCCGAACAGCAGAGACCGCCCGGCCCCAGCGGCCCCGGCGGTCTCTCTGCGTTCCCGCCGGCGGCAGCCCGGCCGCCACCCACGGCGGGGGCGGGGGCGCCGCACAGGAAGTCGGCGGAATCGACTTCCCACGCACGGCAGCAGTCCCCCCACCTCACCAGCCAAGACCGCCTCACAGCGCCCCCGGCAGCAGCCACGGTCGCCACCTGGATCCGGGGCGGGGGCAGTTGCCCTGCACAGGAAGTCGGCGGGATCGACTTCCTGTTCGCCGCAGGGGTTCGCCCGCCTGGGCGGGCCGGGCGAACCCCTGCGTTCGCGGGGGCGGGCCGGGAACCGTCCGGGGTCCGGGGCGCGGGGGCGGCGCTCGGGGCGGGTGCGAGGATACGTGCGTGTACTGGTACCTGACCGTCCGCTCGGACCGCCGTCACGGCGGCAGTGTGCCGGTCTGCGCACTGGTACGGCACCTGGAAGCGGTCCCCGGACTGCGGAGGACCGACCCCGCCTCCTACCAGACCGAAGCCGGACCCGACTGGCTCACGGTGACCGTCGCCGCGTGCGACGAAGCCGGGAACTACGCCGTCCACGCGGGCCGGGTAGCGCAGCGGGTGAACGTGACTCCTCCCCCGGATGAATCCGGGGGCTTCTCGCTAACCCTGGCGGGCGTCGCGGCGGACCAGCCCGGCCCGTAGAACGTTGACAGCTCCCACCGTGTCGGCGTGTGCCGTGTGGCCGCAAGCGACGCAGTGGAATTTCTCCTGTGTGGTCCGGTTCTCCGCCGCGACATGACCACACGTGGGGCGTGGGCAGGTGCGGGAGGTGTTGCGGGGGTCCACGGCGATCACTGTCCGACCGGCGCTTTCAGCCTTGCTGGTGAGGATCGTGAGGAACACCCCCCAACCGGCATCGTTGATCGACTTGTTCAATCCGGCCTTGGCCGCCGCGCCGTTGGGCAGGAACGCGCCTGGCTGGTCGGGGTCGGTCTTCGGCGCGGGGGCCTTGACCATGTTGCGGATCTTGAGGTCTTCGTACGCGACGAAATCGTGCTCGCGAATGAGACCGAGGGCGGTTTTGTGGGCGTGGTCGAGGCGCTGGCATCGCACCTTGCGGTGCAGGCCGGCGACCTTCCGTACGGCCTTCTGGTGGTTGGCGGTGCGCTTGTCCCGACGTACGCGGGGGAAGCGGCTGAGTGCCTGCTGTGCGGCTTCCAGCTTCGCCGCGGCCTGTCGGCCGTGGCGCGGGTTGGGCACGAACCCGCCATTGGAGTCGGCGAGGAAGTTCGCTATGCCCATGTCGATTCCGACCACGGACCCCGTGGGGGCCAGCGGCTCGGGTTCACCCTGTTCGGCGGTGAGGACGACGTACCAGCGCCTGCCCTCGCGCTTGACGCTGACGGTCTTGACCTTGCCGACCACCGGCCGGTGCTGGTTGACCTTGACGTGCCCGACGCCCTGGAAGCGGACGCGGGTGACCGGGTCGTGCGGGGTGGAGTTCCAGCGGACTCCGTCGCCGTCCTTGGGGAAGTCAACCGTGTCGAACCAGTTCACGCCCCGAAACCGGGGGTAGCCGGGCGTCTCATCGGCCTTGACACGGCGGAAGAATGCCGCGAACGCCTTGTCCAGGCGGCGAAGCGTCGCCTGCTGCGAGGAGAACGACCAGCGACCCTGACGCTCCGGGTCGAACGCCCGGATGTCCTTGAGCTGGGCGGACTGCATCCCGTACTTGATGCTGGTCTTGGACACGTGCCGGTAGGCGTCCCGACGCTCTTGAAGCGCTCCGTTGTAGAGCGAGCAGTGGTCACGCAGCATCTCGCCGAGCGCTTGCGTCTGGCCCACGGTGGGCCGCATGAGGAACGTGTACGCACGGATCATCCGGCCCACCCCCCTTCAAGGTCGATACGACAACACTACACTTGGAGTATGTCACCCCGCTGGGAGCCAAACCCCGATATTCGCACTGGTAGGAACGTCGCCCACAACCTGCACGCACACTTGGTGTTCGTCACGAAGTACCGCAAGGGCGTCTTCGACGACGCGATGCTCAAGCGGTGTGAGGAGATCATGCGTGAGGTCTGCGACAAGTTCGGGACGGAGCTACGCGAGTTCAACGGCGAGACCGATCACGTGCATCTGCTGGTGCACTACCCACCGAAGATCGCGCTGTCCAAGCTGATCAACAGCTTGAAGGGCGTCAGCTCGCGGTACCTGCGGGCCGAGTACACCGGCCGCGTCAACCGCATCGGGCTGGGCTCGGTCTTCTGGTCCCGCTCCTACTTCGCCGGATCGTGCGGCGGTGCACCGCTCAGCATCGTCCGCCAGTACATCGAAGGCCAGAAGCGGCCTATCTAACCGTCAACCCGCGCGCCGCAGAGAACTCCGCCGCTTCACAGCTCCGGGCCAAGGATGCATTCCCTCCCCGGCTAAAGCCGGGGATACCCTGCAAGATCAGGGATGGTGGAACTGATCTGCTCCTCGGCCGCGCCGGGCACGGCCTACGGCGCCGCGCTGGCACTGGCGGAAGGGATCGCCGACCTCCTCGGCTGGGAGGTGGCCGACTCCGACAGCGGCGAGGTCCTGCACACCGCTCCGGCCGGGTGCGACGCCGGCTGCCCGGCCTGTGCGACGCCGCAGGGCCGCAGGGGCCGCCCCGCCTGATCCGGGCGCCGCACCGAGCAGTTCGCCGCCCGGCCGCCCGCGTGCGGCGCGATCGCCCTCAGAAGCGGGTGACGTGGGCGCGGCACCGGGCGAGGACGCACGATGCAGCCGGCCAAGGCCAGGGCAGGGCGGTTGCCGTGCGCAGGAAGTCGACGAGACCGACTTCCTGCGCGCACACCAGGAGTTCACCCACCTCAGCGGCGCAGGCGACCTCACCGCATTCCCGATTTCCAGCAGCCTCAGCAGCAACGCCACCAAAGGCCAAGGTGGAGGGACGCACAGGAAGTCGGCGGGTCCGACTTCCTGTGCGTGGGCGTTCAGGTGGTGTGGGTGGTGGCTTGGGTGCGGCAGTGGGTGAGGGCGTAGGTGATGCGGCTGTCGGGGGTGGGGGCTGCGGCGAGGAGTTCGCCGGCGGTGACGAGGGTGGTCCAGTAGCGGGCCGGGTCGCCGGTGCGGGGCGTGGGGTGGGCGGCGGCGAGGGAGAGGTAGGCGGTGGTGAGGTTGCCGGTGGTGAACCAGCGGTCGAGGCCGTGGCGGTGGCCGGGGCGGATGCCGCCCATGGCGTCGAT
>NZ_JBHWBZ010000113.1:0-10223 GCF_042735475.1 Kitasatospora sp. NPDC059577
CCCCCCCCCCACCCCCGCGCCGGCGGCCGGGGGACCGCTGCCCGGTCCCCCGACCGCCACCCTTCGTCCGCCCCCGGCGGGGTCGCACGGCCGTACGGCTATCGTGCACGGGTGCACGAGGCGGCCCGGGACCCCGGGCAGGGCACGTGAGGGGAGCTCCAGGTGATCGGACGGGCGCTGAACGGGCGTTACGAACTCGTCGAGATGCTCGGCGTCGGCGGCATGGCCACCGTCTGGCGCGGCGTGGACCGCGTGCTGGGTCGCCAGGTGGCCGTGAAGGTCCTCAACGGGGGCCTCGCCGACGACCCCCGCTTCGCCGAGCGCTTCAGCCGGGAGGCGCAGCACGCGGCCATGCTGGTGCACCCGCGGATCGTCATGGTCTTCGACTCGGGTGTGGACCAGGGCACCCCGTTCATCGTCATGGAGCTGGTCAGCGGCCGTTCGCTGGCGGCCGTGCTGGCGCAGCAGCCCACCCTGCCGGTGGAACGGGCCGTGGGCATCGCGGCGGCGGTCTGCGAGGCGCTGGCGGTCGCGCACGCGGCCGGGCTGGTGCACCGGGACATCAAGCCCGGGAACATCATGATCACTGACGACGGTGGGGTGAAGGTCGTCGACTTCGGCATCGCCCGGGCCGGCTCCTCCAGCAACCTGACGCAGACCGCCAGCGTGCTCGGTACGGCCGCCTACCTCTCGCCCGAGCAGGCCACCGCCTCGGCGCTGGACGGGCGGACCGACCTGTACGCGGTCGGCTGCGTGCTCACCGAGATGCTCACCGGCGCGACCCCGTTCACCGCCGAGAGCCCGGTGGCGATCGCCTTCAAACACGTCAGCGAGCAGCCCGTGCCGCCGTCCGCGCGGCGCCCCGGCCTGCCACCCGCCCTGGATGCGACGGTGCTGCGGCTGCTCGCCAAGGACCCGGCCGGCCGGCCGGCCGACGCCTCCGCGGCGCGGGCCGAACTGCTCGCCACCGTACCGGGGCTGGTGGTGGGCGACCCGACGGCCGAACTCCTCGCGACCACCGCGGCGGCCACCCAGCTGCTCCCGCCGGTGGTGCCCGCCGCGTCGCCGTACCCCGGCGGGCCGCCGCCGCACCCGGACCAGCAGCACACCACCCTGCTGCCGCCGCAGCCCCCGGCCGCCACTTCGGTGATGGCGCCGATCCCGGTCGGGCCCCCGGCCGCGGTCGGGTCTCCGGGCCCGGCCGGGTCGCCGGCTCCCGCTTCGGCGCCGGCCCGCGGCAGCCGACGCAAGCCCCTGGTGTTCGGCGCGCTGGGCGTGGCGGGCCTGGCCGGCGTGACCGCCCTGGCCCTGACCGCCTTCGACGAGCCGGCGGGCAACGCCGCGGCCGCCAAGCCGAGCACGGTCGCCACCTCGTCGGCCGCGAAGCCCGTCACCGGCCCGCCGCCCGCCGCGAGCGCCGGCTCCACAGCCCCGGCGACGCCGTCGGGGGCCCCGGTGCCCACCCAGGCCGTCCCGCGCAACCAGCCCGCGGCGCTGCAGCTCCAGTCCTTCCGCCAGGCCGTCGCCCAGGCCCAGGTCGGCAAGGACCGGGACCACCAGGCGGAGCTGCTGAGGATCCTCGACGCCGCGTCAGCCCACCTCAACGAGGGGGATCCGGACGCCGCCGCGCAGGAGCTCAAGGGCGCCCAGAAGGTGATCAAGGACATGGGCAAGCGGCACGCCATCGACCCGCTGACCAGTGCCAACTGGAACGCCCGCCTCTCGGCCCTGTTCACCACCCTGCACACCGCCGCGGACCTCCAGGACGACTGACGTCCCCTCGCCGTCCCCTCGCCGGCCTTTCGTCGGCACCCCTTGCCGACGCCCGGCTGACGGTGCGCCAGAATGGGCCCGTGCTGACGATCGGTTCCCTCGTTCTCGGTGTCTCCGACCTGCCGCGCGCGGTCGCCTTCTGGACGGCGGCCCTCGGCTACGTGCCGCGCGGCGGCCTGGTCGAGGAGGACTGGACGGTCCTGGTGCCCGCCGACGGCGGTGGCGGTGTGCAGCTCGCCCTCGGTCTGAGCGCGTCCCCGGTCCAGGAGCGCCCGCGGGTCCACCTCGACCTCTACGCCAGGGACGCCGCCGACCAGGCCGCCGAGGTCGAGCGCCTGGTCGCCCTGGGCGCCGCGCGGGTCGACTGGGAGCTGTACCCGCAGGACCCCGACTTCGTCGTCCTCGCCGACCCGGAGGGCAACCGCTTCTGCGTCATCGACACGTCCCGCGGGTGACACAGGGTTGTCCACACCCTGTGGACAACCCTGTGTGTCGACGCCCGCTCAGTCCGGTTTGCGGATCCGCCGTTCCACGCTGCTGCGGACCGCCCGGGACGCCGTCCCGGCGGCCGCCGCCAGGAACACGAAGTTGTAGAGGATCTGTACGACCACCACGAACCGTGCCGTCTGCCCCGCCGGCGTGATGTCCCCGTACCCCACCGTCGCCATCGTCACGACCGTGAAGTACAGGGCGTCCAGCCGTGTCTCCAGCCCGGCGAACTCCGACTTGTGGGCGCCCATCGCGTAGTACGTGGCCGAGAAGATGGTTGCCGTCAGCCCGATCAGGAACACCAGCCACACCACCGGCCGCTTCGCCGTTCCCCGCATCACTCCGATGATCTTGGCGAGCATCAGCCAGGTCATCCCGGCGAGTGCGGCCACGAAGGCGGCCCAGCTCAGGACCGGCCGGCGGTCGCCGAGCCACCCGAGCGGCAGCGTGAAGTACCCGACCATCAGCAGGGTGAATGCCAGCAGCAGCCAGCACCAGGCCCTCACGTCGGCGGGCGGCGGCGAGTTCTCGGACATCTCGCCAAGCCTGTGCCGAGGGGGCCCGGGACGCCCGCCCGTCTG
Organism: Kitasatospora sp. NPDC059577; assembly: GCF_042735475.1. NCBI lineage: Bacteria > Bacillati > Actinomycetota > Actinomycetes > Kitasatosporales > Streptomycetaceae > Kitasatospora > Kitasatospora sp. NPDC059577. The sequence continues at coordinate 2,844 of NZ_JBHWBZ010000113.1, forward strand.
CGCCGTCCGGACGAATCCGGCCGTCCGGGCCCCGACCGCCGGACCGCCGGGCCCCGACTGCCGGGGCGCAGGCAGCGCGGGCCGGGCCCGGAACGCCGGAAACCCCCCGGTGGGCTCACCAGGGGGTTTCCGGAGGAAGGGGAGAGGCTCAGGCGGTCGTCTCGGGCCGCTTCGTCTCGGTCGCCTTGGTCACGTTGGTCGGCGTGACGGCCGGGCGGTCCGCGCTCTGCTGGGGAGCGGCGGTGCTCTGCGCGGTGCCGGCGTCCGCCGGGGGCTCGTCCTCGCGCATGGCCTTCGTCTCGGCCTTCAGGATGCGCATGGACTTGCCCAGGCCGCGTGCCATCTCCGGCAGCTTCTTCGAACCGAACAGCAGGATGACGACCGCCAGCACCACGAAGATGTGCCAGGGCTCAAGACCGTTCCGCAGCATCCCTGGCCACCGGTCCCTTCTTGTCTAGAGTCATGGCGGGCTAGCGCCCGTGCTGGCCAGTATGCCTGGCCCTCACGGCGAACGGATACACCGGCCGGGAAACGCTGGCCAAAAACCAGGTGCCGCTCCAGCGGATCGCGAGACCGGGGACGGCCCCCGACTCCGGGAACGGCCCCCGACTCCGGGGGCGGGTGGCGGCGTCCGGCTCCGCGCCCGCCCCCGGAGCGATCAGTAGACGAACGGGACGAGTCGCTTGGACGTCCGGCGGTACGTCGCGTACCCGCCGCCGAGCGAGTCCAGCAGCAGCCGCTCCTCGGCGGCGATCCGCCAGCCGTACGCGGTGAGCAGCAGTGCCGCGACCACCAGGGCGGCGGCCCAGCTGCCGGTACCGGCGGCGTAGCCGGTCCAGACCAGCAGGCTGCCGGCGTAACCGGGGTGGCGGATCAGCCGGTACGGGCCGGTGCTGACGACGTGCTGGGCGTCCACGGTGCGCAGCGTACGGGTGTAGTACGCGCCCAGGGTGCGCATGCCCCAGGCCCGCAGTGCCAGCCCGGCGGCGGCCAGCGCCACGCCGAACCAGCCCGCCCAGCCGGGCAGTCGGCCGATCGAGGCGCGGTCGGACACCACCACGACCAGCGTCGACAGCAGGTAGCAGCCGAGCAGCAGGCGGGTCGATCCGCGGTCGCGGCGGTCCGCGTGCCAGGAACCGGCGGCGGCGTCCTCGCGCCGGCGCAGCAGCAGCTCGTAGGCGGCCCAGCACAGGACGCCGAGGAGGGAGAGGAGGGCGGTCAGGGACATGCGGCGGCTCCCGGCGGTCGGAGGGACCCCTCCACGGTCCTCCCGGCGGGTGGCCGGAACACGCACCCGGGGGTGGACGTACCGCGGTCCACCCCCGGGTGGACCGTCACCGGGCCGCCGGCCGCCTCCTCCAGGACCACCTCCGGCAGCGCCCGGTCGGCAGCCGTGCCCCCGCCCCGGCCCGGCGGCCCGCCCGGGCGCCCGCCTCGCGCGGACGGGCCGCGGACGGCGGAGAGCCCCCGCCCTGGGGTGGGCGGGGGCTCTCGATGACTCGCGTGGATCGGGCCGGTTTTCGGTCAGGCGGTGACGGGCTCGGACTCGGGGGTCGGGGCCGGGGCGGCGGCCGGGAGGTGGCGCAGCAGGCGGTAGGCGAGGAGCGCGGCGCCGAGGGCGAGGACCCCGCCGACGCCGGCGGCGACGTGCAGGCCGTCGGTGAAGGCGGTGCGGGTGGTCTCCAGCAGGTCGGCGCCGAGCCGGCCGGGCAGCTGGGCGGCGACGGTGACCGCGCCGCCGAGGGTGTCCTGGGCGGTCCGGGCGGCCTCGCCGTCGAGGCCGGCCGGGAGGGCGCCGTCCAGCCGGTGGTGGTAGACGGCGGCGCCCGCCGCGCCGAGCAGGGCGATGCCGAGCGAGCTGCCGAGTTCGACGGCGGTCTCCGAGGTGGCGGAGGCGGCGCCGGCCTGCTCGACCGGGGCGGCGGAGACGACCATCTCGGCGGTCATCGTCATGGTGCCGACGGTGCCGGCGGCCAGCACGCCCGCCGCGGTGAGGATGAGTGCCAGCGGGGAGTGCGGGCCGACCTGCGTCATCATCGCGAAGCCGGCCGCGCCGATCAGGAACCCGCCGCCCATCAACACCGCCGGGCGGACCTTGCCGGCCAGCGCCGAGCTGATCCCGACCGCCGCGCCGACGCCCACGCTCGGCACCAGCGACCAGAGCGAGGCCGTCAGCGGGCTCATGCCCTTGACCAGCTGCAGGTACTGCGAGGTGAAGAGGGCGAAGCCCATCATGGCGAACATCGCGACGGTGTTGACGCTGATCGCGCCGCTGAAGGTGCGGATCCGGAACAGGCTCAGGTCGAGCAGCGGGTTCGCGGCGGTGCGCTGGCGCCACACGAAGGCGGCGGCGAACAGCAGGCCCGCCGGGACGGCGATGGCGGGGAGCGTGCTCCAGCCCTCGACGGCGATGGTCTTGACGCCGTAGACGAGCGGCAGGATCGCGGCGAGCGAGAGCGCGGCGCCGAGCAGGTCGAAGCGGCCGTCGGGGGTCCTTCCGGCCGAAGGCCGGGCGGTGGCGCGGTACTCGGGGAGCAGGGCGGGCGCGGTCAGCAGTACCAGGGCCATCACCGGGACGGCGAGCAGGAAGGCCGAGCCCCACCAGTAGTGGTCGAGCAGCAGGCCGCCGGCGACCGGGCCGAGGGTGGCCCCGGCGGTGAGGATGCCGCCCCAGGCACCGAGGGCGATCTGGCGCTGCTTGGGGTCGTGGAACATGGTGCGGATCAGCGCGAGGGTCGAGGGCATCACGGTGGCCCCGGCGGCGCCGAGCAGGGCGCGGGCCGCGATCAGCTGGTTCGCGTCGTGCGACCAGGCGGCCAGCAGCGAGGCGCCGATGAAGCCGGTGGCGCCGATCATCAGCAGCCGGCGGCGGCCGATCCGGTCGCCCAGCGCGCCCATCGTGATGAGCAGCCCGGCCAGCAGGAACGAGTACATGTCCATGATCCACAGCTGCTGGGTGCCGCTGGGCGCCAGCGTGGTGGAGATGAACGGGACGGCGAAGAAGAGCACGCCCATGTCCATGGAGAGGACGAGGGTCGGGAGCAGGAGGACGGCCAGGCCGATCCATTCGCGGCGGCCTGCGCGGCCGGTGGTTGCGGTCATGGGGAAGACAGTACGGATGTGTCAGACGCTTGTCTAGTACACATGTGTAAATCGAGCGTGCAAGACGATCGTGCAAGACATCTGTGCAGACCTTCCGTAGGATCAGGGGCATGGGAAACCGCGAAGACCTGATGGCCGGCGCCAAGCGCTGCCTGTACGAGAAGGGCTACGGGCGCACCACCGCCCGCGACATCGCCACCGCCTCCGGTGTCAGCCTGGCCGCGATCGGCTACCACTTCGGATCGAAGGACGCGCTGCTCAACGCGGCGATGATCGAGGCGATCGGTGAGATGGCGGCCTCCCTGGGCGCGGTCGTGGTCGCCGCCAACCAGGTGTCGGAGGACCCGGAGGAGCGCTTCGCCGCCGTCTGGGACGGACTCCGGGACGTCTTCGTCGAGCACCGCGGGCTGTGGGCCGCCCAGTTCGAGGCGCTCGCGCAGGCCGCGCACGCCCCCGAACTGGCGCAGGCCTTCGCGGGGGCGCAGAAGGAGGGGCGGCTGGGGCTCGCCGCCCTGTTCCAGGGGCTGCCCGAGGTGGCGGAGACCGAGGAGGAACTCGCCCGCGGCGCCTTCTACCAGACCCTGCTGGCCGGTTACGTCGCCCAGTGGCTGGCCGCGCCCGAACTCGCCCCCAGCGGGAAGGACTTCCTGCGGGGCCTGCGACTGGTCAGCGGCAGCGTGCTGAACGCCGGCTGAACGGCCCCCGGTGCGCCGCCGTCAGGACGTGACGGCGGTCAGCAGCACCACCGAGTCGACGTGGGCCAGCAGCCCGTGCCGCTCCTGCGGGACGGGCTCCAGCCGGCCGGCCGACAGCTCCAGGCGCCGGCCGGCGATGGTCAGCGAGACCCGGCCGCGCAGCACCTGGACGCTCCCGGCGGTGGGCGGGACGTGCTCGTCCAGCGCCGTCCCGGCGGTCAGCGCGATCACGGTCTGCCGCAGCACCCCGTCGTGCAGCACCAGGTGGGCGCTGCGACCGTGCGGGCTCTCCGCCGCGAGGGCCGCGTGCTCCACGGCGAGCTGTTCCAGATCGGGCATCGCGCCGCCTCCTCGCTCCGTGTGCCCAGGGTCGCGGACCTCCCGGCGTCCCGCACCCGGAGGCGCTCGACGTGCAGCCCGCGCCGACTGCGCTCATCGTGGAGGCATGGCGACCAACGAGAACTTCTTCAGTGGATTCCAGGTCAACCGATCGCTGCTGGCCGGCGGCGTGGTGCTCACCGGCATCGGTGCGGTGCTCGGTGCGGCCGGGACGGTGATGGTGTGCGCGGCGCTGGCCACGGCCGGCCGCAACTGGGTACGGGGCATGGACGCCCCGCCGACCGCGATCGCCCACCGGGCGCTGCGCGGGGCGAAGGTGGCGTCCGCCGCGGGCTGGGACGCCTGGCGCACCGAGCAGGCCTCGCCCAACTGACCGCCGGTACCGGCACGGCGGGCCGCCATGGGCGTGCGGCCCGCCGCCGGTCCACCCCGCCTACAGCCCCATGGACTTGGCGATGATGCTGCGCATGACCTCGCTGGTGCCGCCGTAGATCCGGAACACCCGGTTGTCGGTGTAGAGGCGGGCGATCGGGTACTCCAGGATGTAGCCGTAACCACCGTGCAGCTGCAGGCACTTGTCGATCACGGTGGAGGCCGACTCGGTGCAGAACAGCTTCGCCGCGGCCGCGTCGGCCACGGTCAGCTCGCCGCTCTGGTACAGCTCCAGCGCGCGGTCCACCATGGACTGCTGCGCCACCACCTGGGCCTCGCAGTCGGCCAGCGTGAACTTGGTGTTCTGGAACTCGGCCACGGCCTTGCCGAACACCTTGCGGTCCTTGACGTACTGCACCGCGAACCGCACCGCCGCCGCGGACGCCGCGTACGCGCCGACGGCGATGGCCAGGCGCTCCTGCACCAGGTTGTGGGTCAGGTAGGCGAAGGCCCGGCCCTCCTCGCCGAGCAGGTCCTCCACCGGCACCCGGACGTCGCTGAACGCCAGCTCGGCGGTGTCCGAGGTGCGCAGGCCGATCTTCTGCAGCTTGCGGCCGACGGTGTAGCCCGCGGAGGCGGTGTCCACGCAGAGGATGGACAGGCCGGCCCGGCGGTTCTCCGGGTCGTACGGGGCGGTGCGGCAGACCACCAGGACCAGGTCGGCCAGCACGCCGCCGGTGATGAAGGTCTTGGCGCCGTTCAGGACGTAGTGGGTGCCGTCCTCGGACAGCCGCGCGGTGGTGGTGATGCCCGCGAGGTCGGAGCCGGCGCCGGGCTCGGTCATCGCGATCGCCGTCATGATGTCGCCGGAGACGAAGCCGGGCAGCCAGCGCCGCTTCTGCTCCTCGTTCGCGTACTCCAGCAGGTACGGCAGCACCAGCCCGGTGTGCACCCCGGAGGAGCCGAAGCTCACGCCCGCCCGGGCGGTCTCCTCGGCGATCACCGCCTGGTACTTGAAGCCGCTCTCGCCCGCGCCGCCGTACTCCTCGGGCACCTCGATGCCGTAGACGCCGAGTTCGCCGAGCTGCCGGTAGAAGTCGCGCGGCGGGTGGCCCTCGGCCTCCCAGCCCTCGTAGACCGGGACGACCTCGTTGGCGATGAAGTCCCGGATGGTCTCCCGGAAGGCCTCGTGGTCCTCGGTGAACACGGTGCGGCGCACGGCGGCGCTCCCTTCGACGGTGCCGGCCGGAGCTGCCGGCGGGGCGGAACGTACCAGGTGATGGCCTCACAAGTTAATCCCGGGTAGCTTCGGCTGTCCAGGGTCGACAGGCGTGCGGCACACGGTCGGCGGGGGTGCCAAGTGAATCCTTGCTAGCCTTCGGGAGACGCCCGGCCGGGACCGGGCGGATACCGGCCGACGCTCGGTGGGCGCCCGGTGGGTGCCCGGCCGACCGGGTGCTCGGCCGCGATCGGCCGACCGGGAACCCGGCCGACGAGCGACGGGCCGGGAGGGAGGCGCGCCATGGTGGTCCGACGGCCGCCCGGGCGGCGTGCCCAGATCCTCGCCGTGGCCGCCGACCGCTTCCACCGCAGCGGCTACCACCAGGTCTCGATGACCGAGGTCGCCGCCGGGGTCGGCATCACCGCCCCCGCGCTCTACCGGCACTTCCGCGGCAAGCCCGAACTCCTCGACCGGGCGGTCCGGCTGGGACTGGACGACCTCGCCGTCGGGCTGCGCGGGGCCCGTACCGGCGAGGAGCTCGGCGCCGTGCTGGCCGCCGTCGCGGTCGGACACCGCCCGCTCGGCACCCTGGTGCAGCGCGACGCCCGGCTGCTGCCGCCGGCCCGGCGGGCCGCGCTGCGCCGCGAACTGCGCGCGGACGTCGCGCTGATGACCGCCGTGCTGACTGTCGAACGCCCGGAACTCGCCACGGAGGACGCCGAGTTGCTCTGCTGGTCGGCGCTCTCGGCCTGCGCCGGACTGTCCTACCAGTCGGCCGCTCCGCAGCCCCGCCGCGCCGGGGCGCTGCTGCGCGAGCTGGTGGCGGCCGTCCTCGCCGTCCCGCTGGACGGCACGGACACCGGGCCCGCGGCCGGACCGCTGCCGACGCCCGTGCCGGTGCCGGAACCCGCGCCGCGGGTGCCGGTGCCGGAACCCGCGCCGCGGGCGCGCCGGGAGGAACTGCTCGCGGCCGCCGTCCGGCTGTTCCACCAGCGCGGCTTCGACAACGTCAGCACCGACCAGCTCGGCGCCGCCGTCGGCATCTCCGGTCCCAGCGTGTACCGGCACTTCGACAGCAAGGCCCAGCTGCTCGCCGCCTCGCTGGTGCGCAGCCGCGACCTGCTCCGGCACGAGGTGGACGGCGCGATCGCGGCCGCCGACGGGCCCCGGGCGGCGCTGTCGGCCGGGCTGGACGCCTACGTCGGGTTCGCGCTGCGCAACGGCGACTACCTGGGCGCGATGCTCAGCGAGACGGAGCGGCTGCCCCCGCCCGACCGGCGGGCCGCGGTGGAGTTCCGGCGGGACTTCCTGCGCACCTGGGTCGGCCTGGTGCGGCAGGTGCGTCCGGACTGCGACGCGGTGGCCGCCCGGATCCGGGTGCACGCGCTGTTCTCCCTGGTCAACGACGGGGTGCGGAACCGTCCGCACAGCGCCCGGCCGGACCTCGGGGACTGCCTGCTGCGCCTCGGCCGGGCTGTGTCGGGACTCTCCTGAGGCACGGCCCCGGGGCGCGGACGCCGGGGCACGGACGCCGGGGAGCGGGTCAGGACACGGCGCGGGGGGGGGGGGCCCCCCCCCCCGGGGCGGGGGGGGGCCCCCCCCCCCCCGGGCGCGGCCCCCCCCCCCCCCCCATATAAGACGGGGGGGGGT
>NZ_JBHWBZ010000114.1:0-9525 GCF_042735475.1 Kitasatospora sp. NPDC059577
GGGGGCCCCGGGCCTACGGCTGGGGGCTCGGGGACCCGCCGGTGGCCCCAGGGGCGGGCGTGCCGCCCGGGGTCGGCGCCGGGCCGGCGCCGCGGGCCGCGTCGGCCGCCTTCAGCGCGTCGCCGAGCGCCTTCTGGGCATTGCCGTAGGCCACCCAGTCGCCGTTCTTGAACGCGGTCTGGCTGTCGTTGTAGGCCTTGGCCGCGTCCGTCAGCGCCTTCTGCAGCTCCGGCGAGATCGTCCCGCCCGGGGCCGGCGCGGTGGGCGTCGGGGTGGGCGTCGTCCCCGGGGAGGTCGGGGACGTCGGCGAGGTCGGCGACGTCGGGGCCGACCCGCTGCCCGGCGAGGAGGGCGCGACCGGCGTGGCCGGCGGGGCCTGCCCGGCGAACAGCTTCTTCAGCGCGGCCTCCAGGGTGTCCTCGAACGCCACGTTGTCGTCCCCGTAGACCGCCAGCACCTTCTGCAGCGTCGGGTACTTGGCGCCGCGACCGCGCACGTACACCGGCTCGACGTTGAGCAGTCCGCCGCCGACCGGCAGGGTCAGCAGGTTGCCGTACTCCAGCTCGGTGTCACCGCCGGTCTTCAGTGCGTAGATCTGCGAGGCCACCTCCTGGCGGGAGTTGAACTTCGACTGCACCAGGCCCGGGCCGGGTGCGCCGGACTCGCCCGTCATCTTCAGGACGCGGATCTTGCCGTAGTCGTCTCCCGGGTCCGCGTTGACGGCCATGAACGCCGCCAGGTTCGGGCGGCCGTTGGGCACGAAGGTGCTGGTCAGCGAGAAGCTCGCGTTGGCGGCGTCCGGCGTCCGCACCGTCACGTAGTACGGCGGCTGGACCTGCTTGGTGTCGCTGGTCGGGTCCACCGGGACCTGCCAGATGTCACTGCCGTTGAAGAAGGAGTTGGAGTCGGTCACGTGGTACTGGCCGAGGAGGTCGCGCTGCACCTTGAACATGTCCTGCGGGTAGCGCAGGTGCGGCAGCAGCGACTGCGGGATGTCCGCCTTGGGCTCGACGGTGCCCGGGAAGGCCTTCATCCAGGTCTTCAGGACCGGGTCCTTCTCGTCCCACTGGTAGAGCTTCACCTCGCCGGTGTAGGCGTCCACCGTGGCCTTGACCGAGTTGCGGATGTAGTTGACCTGGTTGGCGACGGTCAGCAGCTCACCGCGCTGGTTGGTCAGCGAGTCCTTGGTGGCGGTGCCCAGCGTCGTCTTCGAGGAGAACGGGAAGCCGTCCGAGGTCGTGTAGCCGTCCACCACCCACACCACGTGGCCGTCCTGCACCACCGGGTACGGGTCGGCGTCGATCGACAGCCACGGGGCGACCTTCTCCACCCGCTCCTTCGGCGTCCGGTTGTAGATCACCTTGGCGCCGTCGGTGATCGCCCCCGCGTACAGGATCTGCGGCTCGGCGAAGCGCACCGCGTACGCGGCCCGGGTGACCGGGTTGTCCAGCGAGACACCGCTGTCACCACCGTACGTGTACTCCACGTTCTGGCCGGTCTTGGTGTCGGTGTAGTCGATCTCCTTGTTCGAGCCGCCGACGATCGAGTACGTCGTCGTCTTCTCGCCGTAGTAGATCCGCTGCTGGTAGTCGCCGAGCGCTCCGGTGGCCGGCAGGCCGGACTCGGTGAACACCGGGCCGCCCTTGTCGTCGACCTGGTTGCCCTTGGCGACCCCGGCGCCGTAGCCGTGGGTGTACTTGAAGTGGTCGTTGATCCAGTTGCGCTGGACGCCGTTGAGGTCCAGCTCGCGCAGGCCGATCACGGTGTCCTGCTTGGTCGCGCCGCTGCCGTAGCGGTCCACGTCCAGCGTGCTCGGGAAGGCGTAGTAGTTGCGCTGCTGCTCCAGCGACTGGAACGTCTGCGACACGATGTTCGGGTCCAGCAGCCGCACGTCGGCGATGGTCTGCGCGTCCGGCTTGAGCGCGTCACCGTTGGTCGACCCCTGCGGGCTGTACGGCGTGGTCTGCGCGTCGGCGATCCCGTACGCCTGCCGCGTCGCGTCGATGTTCTTCTGGATGTACGGCGTCTCCTTGGCCTGCTCGTTCGGCTTGACCTGGAACTGCTGCACGATCGCCGGGTACAGGCCGCCGATCAGCACCGCCGACAGCACCATCAGGCCGAGCCCGATCAGGGCCGGCGCCCAGGTGCGGCGGATCGGGGTGAGGAAGAACAGCACCGCGCAGATGATCGCGACGAAGAACAGGATGGTCTTGGCCGGCAGGAACGCGTTGGCGTCCACGTAGCGCAGGCCCGTCCAGCCCGAGACGCCCTTGTACGCACCGGTCTTGACCGCCAGCGCGTACCGGTCCAGCCAGTAGGCGACGGCCTTCAGCAGCACGAACACGCCCAGCAGCACCGCCAGGTGCCCCTGCGCGCCCGCGCTGGCCCGCCGGCCCGGGCCCTGCAGCCGCAGTCCCCCGTAGAGGTAGTGCACCAGCGCCGCGGTCAGCAGCGAGACGATCACCGCACTGAACGCGAAGCCCAGCACGAACTCGTAGAACGGCAGGTCGAACGCGTAGAAGGAGACGTCCATCCCGAACTGGGCGTCCTTCTCCCCGAAGGACGTCGAGTTGGTCCACATCAGCCAGGTCCGCCACTGGCCGGACGCGGCGGCGCCCGCCACCAGGCCGATCACCAGCGAGACGCCGATCAGCGCCCAGCGCTTGAACGGCGCCAGGCCGGCCCGGTAGCGGTCCAGGCTCTGCTGCTCCACCGACATCGCCGACAGCGGCGGCCGCAGCCGGTGCGCCAGCCAGATGTTGAAGCCGACGGTGGCCGCCATCAGCAGGCCGAAGACCGCGAACAGCCCGATCTTGGTCCACAACTGGGTGGTGAACACCGAGGAGTAGTGGACCGACCTGAACCACAGCCAGTCCGTCCAGAAGCCCGCGAACATGACGAACAGCAGGAACAGCACCGCGAGCACGCCCAGGGTCAGCAGGGCCACCCGCGCCCGCCGCGAGGGCGGGCCCACCCTTCGCCGGAAACCCGGCCCTGAGCGTTCCGGCATCTGGAATACCACGGTGGCACCTCAGCTGTGTCGTCTGGATAGGTCGGTCGTCAGAGCAACTAAACCAGGCTTCGGCCGAGTTCCCACCGTTAGCAGACGGTTACGACCACGCCCCGCCCCCGGCCGTCCGGCCCGCCCGTCCGGCGAGCACGCCCCGCCCGGCGTGTGAGGATTGAGGCATGTCCGACGCGCCTGATCTGAACAACTCCCCCGACGACGTCTCCAAGCTCCCGGCCGCCTCCCCGCTGACCCGGGCCGCCCTGGAGATCGACGAGTACGCCTCGACCCTCGGCTGGGACCTCCCGGCCCGGCTGTTCGCCCTGGTGGACAGCGCCGCCCTGCGCAAGGCCGATCCCCGGATCGCCAAGCAGCTCGGCCTGGCCGACAGCGACGAGCCCGGCCTGACCCCGGTCGAGCAGGACGAGCTGCCGGCCGGCATGGAGCTCGACAAGTTCCTCGGCACCATCGCCTGGCCCGACGCGGTGGCCGGCTGCGCCCTGGTCGTCGAGCGCCTGATGCTGCCCCCGGGCGCAGAGCAGTCCCGCCCGCGGGGTGCCAGCGACGCCCAGCTCGCCGAGTGGGTGGCCAACCACCCCAAGCGCGAGGAGGTGCGGATCACCGCCGCGGTGCTGCGCGACGGCCGGAAGGAGATCGCCCTGCGGCTGCGATCCAAGGACGTCGCCCGCGAGGTGCTGACCGGCCCTGACCTGGTGCCCGGCCTGACCGAGGCGCTGCTCGCGACCTTCTCGTAGGCGGGCCCGCGCGGGCCCCGGCCCGCGGGCTACTTGGCGCAGGACGGCAGCGCGGAGGTCTGCCCGGAGCGGATCTGCTCCAGCGACTTCAGCGCTCCGTCCAGCGTGTCCGTCTTGATCAGGGTCAGCCCGGACGGGATGTTCTTGGTGGCCTCGGCGCAGTTCGAGGACGGGGTGAAGAAGTACTCGGCCCCGGCGTCCCGGGCGGCGATCAGCTTCATCGATATCCCGCCGATCGGGCCGACCTTGCCGTCGTCGTCGATGGTGCCGGTGCCCGCGACGAACTTCCCGCCGGTGAGGTCGCCGCCGGGGGTGAGCTTGTCGATGATGCCGAGCGAGAACATCAGGCCGGCGCTGGGGCCGCCGACGTCCTGCAGGCCGATGTCGATCTGGAACGGGTAGGTGTGCCGGATCCCGGTGCCGATGCCGACCACCGCGAGTTCGGCGCGCTCGGCCGGGGCCTTCGGGTCGAGGTCCTTCGCCCGGACGGTCGGGACCGGCACGTCCGTCCTGGCGCCCGGGTCGGCGGCGCCGTTGCCGGCCGCGTCCTTGACCCTCGGGACGACGGTGAAGACCACCGGCTCGCCGGGCTTGTGCCGGGTGACCGCCGCGACCACCTGGTCGACCGTGGTCACCGGGGCGCCGTCGACGGCGACGATCTGGTCGCCCGCGTGCAGCTTGCCCTCGGCCGGCGCTCCGGCGGTGACCGACTTGACGATCAGCTCGCTGCCGACCGGGACGCCCAGCTGCTTGAGCGCCGCGGTGCGGGCGCTGTCCTCGGAGGAGGCGAACTCCTCGGCGTTCTGCTTCTTGGCGTCCGCGTCCGACTGCCCCTTGGGGTAGACGTTGTCGTGCGGGACCACCAGCACGTCGTCGCGCAGCCAGCCGACCACCGCGTTGACCAGGCTGGGCTCGTACTTGGCCCCGGTGACCTGGACGGTCGTCATGTTGAGGTGCCCGGTCGTCGGGTACGAGTCGCGCCCGGAGATGCTGATCACCGGCTTGCCGCCCTGGTTGCCGAGCGTGTTGTACGTCGGCCCCGGGCTCATCTCCGTGTACGGCACCTTCATCAGCACCGAGACGCAGAGCAGCGCTATGAGCAGCAGGGTGGCAGCGAGCATCGTCGCGGAGCGGCGTGGCATGCCTCGACAGTACGGGACGCGGGTGACGCGCCGCCCGGCGGGCTACCGGCCGGATCCCTCGCCGGGGGCCGCCGCGCCGGCGGTGGTGCGTTCCATCGCGGCCATGAAGCGCTGGTGCTCGGCGAGCGAGGCCGGGTCCCCGGTGGCCCGCGGGGCCCGTTGGGCCCAGCCCGCCCAGAGGGCCGCGACCAGGGCGGCGACAACCGGAATGATCAGCCAGGCGAGCGCACCCATGTCAGTACTCCCAGCTCGTCGTGTCTATGAGCAGATTAACCACTCCGGCGGACAACGCGGCCGGCGCCGTCCGGGTTACGGAACGGCCGATCGGCTCACTTCCAGGGAGTATTCGGGGCAGCGCCGCGAACCCGTTCGAGTGAGACCCCGGCGCGCCTGACCCGACAGACGTGCGGGACGTGCGGGCGGTTGCAGGGTGCGAAGGCCGGTCGTCAGCAGCCGCCGGCGCCGACCCACTCCTCCTCGCCGTCGGCGAAGACCTGGTGCTTCCAGATCGGCACCTCGTGCTTGAGGTCGTCGATCAGCCGGCGGGCGGCCGCGAAGGCCTCGCCGCGGTGGGCGCAGGAGACGGCGACGATCACGGCCTTGTCCGTGATCGACAGCCGGCCGATCCGGTGGACCGCCGCCAGCGCCCGGACCGGGAAGTCCGCGACGACCTTCTCGGCGATCCGGCGCATCTCCGCCTCGGCGGTGGGGTGGCAGCTGTACTCCAGCGCGGCGACCGACTTGCCGCCGTCGTGGTCACGGACCGTCCCGACGAAGACGGTGGTGCCGCCGGCCGCGTCGTCGCCGACCGCCTCGTACACCTCGTCCAGCGAGAGCGGGGTGTCGCGCACGGCGAGCAGGCGGATGGGGTCGTGGTTCTCTGACATGACCCCATGATTCCCCATCCGGCCCGGCCGGAGGCAAGTGTCTTCCGCATCACGATGTGGAAATTTCGCATCGTGAGAAACGGTGCCGGTCGGCCGACCGGTACCGCCTCAGAACCGGCGCCGCTTGCGGGCCCGGCGCACCAGCGCCGCCGTACCGACCAGCGCCACCGTCGCCCCGGCCGCGCCCAGGCTGGTCGCGGCTTCCTTCCCGCCCAGCCGGCGCCCGGCCACCGCGTGCTTGCCGGACACCTGGGTCAGCAGCTCGGCCAGCACCTGCTCGTTGGTGTGCACCGGACGCCAGCCCGCCTCGTGCAGCCGGCTGCCCGACACCACCCACGGGTACATCGTGTACGCCAGGTCCCCGGCCGGCGCCGGGGTCAGGCCCAGCCGGTGCAGCCGCGCCGCCGTCCCGAGCGCCAGCGCGGCCGGCAACTCCATCCGCCGGATCCCCGACAGCCGCTCCACGTCCTCCTGCTCCAGCCAGCCGTCGCAGCCGACCGTCACCTCGCCCTCGACCAGGCCCAGCGCCGCGTACTCCAGCGCCGCCGCCAGGTCGTCCACGTGACAGAACTGCCAGCACGGGCGGGAGCCGGCCACCACCAGCAGCCGGGGCGCCTCGAAGTGCCGGGTCAGCACGGTGTCCACGCCGGGGCCCACCACCACGGCCGGACGCAGGACCGTCACCTGCAGCCCGGGGTGGGCGCGCGGCGCGCGGCGGGCCAGCCGCTCGATCTCCAGCAGGTCACCGACCAGCGAGGCCTCCTCGGTCGCCCGCAGCTCGGAGTCCTCGGCCAGCGGCACCTCGTTGTCGGCCAGCGCGCCGTAGACCATCGCCGAGGTGCACAGCACCACCCGGTGCACGCCGGCGGCCGCGGCCGCGGTCAGCACCGTCTGGGCGCCGCGCACGTTGTAGGCGCTGCGGGCGCGCGGGTCGGACTCCATGCCGAAGTCCATCGCCAGGTGCACCACCACGTCGACCCCGGCCAGCCGCTCGGCCACCGCCGGGTCCCGCACGTCCAGCACCCGCCACTGCACACCGGGGGCCTCCCCGCGCCGGTCGTCGACCGCCAGGACCCGGCGTACGTGGGGGGAGGAGACCAATCGCGTCGCGACCCGCTCCCCCAGGACACCCGCGGCACCCGTCACCGCCACGGTCAGCGGCCGCCCGCCGTAGGCTGGAGGCGGCGACGCCGTGGTGTCCGACGCGTCCTCTCCTCCGGTCAGCCCAGAGCGAACGTCCGAGGGCGGGGAACTCACCGGCCATCCTCCACGGTTAGCTTATGTGCGTACGGACGTGTGTCACGTACGTCCATCCTGCCCGAGGCGAAGGCCCGGCGGTGCACCCGGCGCGGGCCTGCCGCGCGGGAGCCGTCCCCGAGTTCCCCGCTCCGCCACCGCCCCGGGCGCAGACTTCCCCGCCACACCCGCATGACGGCCGACCGGATCGAGGACCCCGTGAGCGACCTTCCCTTCGGATTCGGCGTTCCGCCCGAGGAGCCCGAGGACGGCAAGGCCAAGCCCGACGACGCGCAGAAGAAGAAGGACCAGGACCCCGCCTCCGGCGACCCGCACCCCTTCGGCTTCGGGGGCGGCAACCCCTTCGGTGCGATGTTCGGCATGCCCGGCGCCCCGGGCGGCCCCGGCGGCGCCGGTGCCGACAACCCCTTCGCCGCGATGTTCGGCGGCATGAACCCCGGCGACCTCGGCGCCGCCTTCCAGCAGCTCGGGCAGATGCTCTCGTTCGAGGGCGGCCCGGTGAACTGGGACCTCGCGCAGAACATCGCCCGCCAGAGCGTCGTCGCCGAGCCCGCCGAGGGCAAGAGCAAGGACCGCTCGGTCAGCGCCGCCGAGCGCTCCGCCGTGGCCGAGGCCGTCCGCCTGGCCGACCTGTGGCTCGACGGCGTCACCGAGTTCCCCTCCGGCGCCGGCACCGCCGTCGCCTGGAGCCGCGCCGAGTGGATCGAGGCCACCCTCCCGGTCTGGAAGGACCTGGTCGACCCGGTCGCCGAGCGCGTCGGCAACGCCATGGGCGGCATCCTGCCCGAGGAGATGCAGGCCATGGCCGGCCCGCTGATGGGCATGATGCGCTCCATGGGCGGCGCCATGTTCGGCACCCAGATCGGCCAGGCGCTCGGCGCCCTCGCCGCCGAGGTGGTCGGCTCCGCCGACGTCGGCCTGCCGCTCGCCCCGGCCGGCAAGGCCGCGCTGCTGCCGCAGAACGTCGCCGAGTTCGGCGAGGGCCTGAGCGTGCCCGCCGACGAGGTCCGCCTCTACCTCGCCCTGCGCGAGGCCGCCCACCAGCGGCTCTTCGCCCACGTGCCGTGGCTGCGCGCCCACCTGCTGGGCGCCGTCGAGGCCTACGCGCGCGGCATCAAGGTCGACACCTCCCGCATGGAGGAGCTCGTCGGCCGGCTCGACCCGAGCAACCCGGAGGCGCTCCAGGAGGCGCTGGCCGGCGGTCTGCTCCAGCCCGAGGACACCCCCGAGCAGAAGGCCGCGCTCGCCCGCCTGGAGACCGCGCTCGCGCTGGTCGAGGGCTGGGTCGACGCCGTCGTGCACGCCGCCGCCGAACCGCACCTGCCGCAGGCCGGCGCGCTGCGCGAGACCGTCCGCCGCCGCCGCGCGGCCGGCGGGCCCGCCGAGCAGACCTTCGCCACCCTGGTCGGCCTGGAGCTCCGCCCGCGCCGCCTGCGCGACGCCTCCCGGCTGTGGGCGCTGCTCGCCGACGCCCGCGGCGTCGAGGGCCGCGACGCACTCTGGGGACACCCGGACATGCTGCCCACGGCCGCCGACCTCGACGACCCGGACGCCTTCGTGCACCGGGGCGGCGGGGACGACCTGGAGGGCGGGATCGACTTCGACGCGCTCGACAAGCTGCTCGGCGAGGCCGCGGCCGGAAAGCCCGACCTCACCAAGGGCGACTCCGGCGAGGACGGCCCCGGCAAGGGCGGCGACGGGCCGAAGGCCGACGGCACCGACGGGAAGGGCGAGCCCACCGCATGACGGACACCGACGCGTCCGCGTCCACCCTGCACGCGGACGCCGTCCGCACGCTGTCCGGGTGGCGCCCGGCCGACGAGGACCAGGAACGGCTGCGGCTCGACTACCTGGAGCACCTGGCCGAGCAGCCCGGGGGCATGTTCCGCTCCTGCCTGCCCGCGCACATCACCGCGAGCGCGGCGGTCGTCGACCCGGTGGCCGGGCGGGTGCTGCTCACCCTGCACCCCAAGGTCGGCATGTGGCTGCAGATGGGCGGGCACTGCGAGCCCGGCGACCGCGACCTCGCCTCGGCCGCGCTGCGCGAGGCCGTCGAGGAGTCCGGCATCCCCGACCTGGTCCTGCTGGAGGCGGACGGCGTCCCGGTCCCGGCCAAGCTGGACCGCCACCAGGTCCGCTGCACCGGCAAGGACCGGCCGGAGAACACCCACCTGGACGTCCAGTACATCGCGGTGGCCCCGACCGGTGCGCAGGCGCTGATCAGCGAGGAGTCGCTGGACCTGCGCTGGTTCGACTACGAGCGGCTGCCGGAGCTCACCGACCACTCGGTGCGCGACCTGGTGGCCCGGGCGCGGCAGCTGACCGGCTGAGGTGTGACACGAGAAGGGGGGGGGGGGCCGGAGCATCCCGCCCCCCCGACTCTCGTCGAGACGCGGGGACCCCCCCCGCCGCCACGCCCCCCCCCCGGCCGCCCCCCACCAACAGGGCGCCCCCCACGAGGGGAGCACTTGGGTTTA
>NZ_JBHWBZ010000115.1:0-6534 GCF_042735475.1 Kitasatospora sp. NPDC059577
GCGCCCACCTCACCCACACCCACCACCAACTCCCCCCCACCCACCCCTACCGCGACTTCGTCGCCCACACCCTCAACCACACCACCAACAGCCGCAGTCACGACTACTTCGCCCGGCAACTCGCAGGCCTCACCCAGCCCACCACCCCGTTCGGACTCACCGACACGCACGCCAGCCCCACCCGCGAAGCCCGGAACCCCCTCGACCCGCACCTCGCGGAGCGCGTCCACTCGGCAGCCCGTCGCCACAACACGACGCCGGCGACCCTCTTCCACCTCGCCTACGCCCACACCCTGACCCACCTCACGGGCCACCGGGACACGGTGTTCGGCACGATCCTCCTCGGGCGACACAGCGCCGGTGCCGACGCGCACCGCACACCCGGGCTGTACATCAACACCCTCCCGATCCGCATCGACACCCGCGACCAGGACGCCCTCACGGCTCTCCGCGCCACCCACGAGCGGCTCGCCGGCCTCCTCGAACACGAGCACGCCCAGCTCGCGGTCGCCCAGCAGGCCGGCCCCCTCCCGCCGAACACCCCGCTCTTCACCACCGTCCTCAACTACCGCCACACACCGGCGGAGGAACAGTCGAGCACGCTGCTGGAAGGCGTCGAGGTGGTGTTCGCCGAGGAACGGACGAACTACCCGCTGGCCGTGTTCGTGGACGACTTCGGCAGCGGGTTCGGGTTCACCGTCCAGTCCGTCGAAGCCGTCGACCCCCAGCTCGTTCACGACCTGCTGCTCACGGCCACCGAGAACATCGTCACCGCCCTCGAAACCGACCCCCACACCCCCCTCGCCGACATCCCCGTCCTCACCCCCGAACTCCGCCACACCCTCCTCACCACCTGGAACGACACCACCACCCCCACCCCCCACACCACACTCACCCAACTCCTCACCGAACAGGCCACCCGCACCCCCGACCACACCGCCCTCGTCTTCGAAGACCAGCAGCTCACCTACACCCAACTCCACACCCACGCCAACCAGTTGGCCCACCTGTTGAGCGACCACGGCGTCGGCCCGGAGTCTCTGGTCGCGGTCTGCCTCGACCGCTCGACCGAACTCGTCGCCACCCTCCTGGCCGTCCTCAAGACCGGCGCCGCCTACCTCCCCATCGACCCCTCCCACCCCACGGACCGCATCGCCACCATGCTCGACGATGCACGGCCCGCCGCCATCGTCACCACCAGCACCAGCAGCCTCACCGCGCTCACCATCGACATCCCCACCATCCACCTCGACCGCACCGACCTCACCGACCGGCCGAACACCGAACCCCCACTGACCGCCCACCCCGACCACCCCGCCTACGTCATCTACACCTCCGGCTCCACCGGCCGCCCCAAGGGCGTCACCATCACCCACCGCGCCATCGTCAACCGGCTGGCCTGGATGCAGTCCGCGTATCCGCTGGACGCCACGGACCGCGTGCTGCAGAAGACGCCATTCGGATTCGACGTCTCCGTCTGGGAGTTCTTCTGGCCGCTCCTGGAAGGCGCCACCATGGTGGTCGCGCGCCCCGGCGGCCACCAGGACCCGGGCTACCTCGTCGATCTGATCCAGAGCCGGCAGGTCACCGTCACCCACTTCGTGCCGTCGATGCTGCAGGCCTTCGTGCAGGAGCCGGCCGTCGCGAACTGCACGGGGCTGCGCGCGGTGTTCTGCAGTGGCGAAGCCCTGCCGGCCGAGCTCCGGGACAAGTTCCACGCCCTGCTCGACGTGCCGCTGCACAACCTCTACGGCCCCACCGAGGCGGCGGTCGACGTGACCGCCTGGGACTGCTCCGCCCCGAACGCCGGGGCCTCGGTCCCGATCGGCCGGCCGGTCTGGAACACCCGGGTGTACGTGCTGAACGCGCGACTGGAACCGGTCCCACCGGGCGTGGACGGCGAACTCTACCTGGCAGGCGCCCAGTTGGCCCGCGGCTACCTCAACCGTCCCGGCCTCACCGCCGAACGCTTCGTGGCCTGCCCGTTCGGCGAACCCGGCCGCCGCATGTACCGCACCGGCGACCTCGCCCGCTGGACTGCCCAAGGAGCCCTGGCGTACGCCGGCCGCGCCGACGACCAGGTCAAGATCCGCGGCTTCCGGATCGAACTCGGCGAGATCCAGGCCGCCCTGGCCACCCACCCGGCCGTCGCCCAGGCCGCCGTCATCGCCCGCGAGGACACCCCCGGCGACAAGCGCCTCGTCGCCTACCTCGTCCTCGGCACCGAGCAGAGCCAGGCCGAACTCGGCTCCTCCATACGGGACTTCCTGAGCGCTCGGCTGCCCGACTACATGATTCCGTCAGCGGTCGTGGTCCTCGACGCGCTGCCCGTCACCGTCAACGGCAAGCTCGACCAACGCGCCCTGCCCGCCCCCACCCACACCACGAACCGCACCGACCGCACCCCCACCACCCCACACGAAGAAGTGCTCTGCGCCGTCTTCGCCCAGGTCCTCGACCTCCCCCACGTCACCCCCACCGACAGCTTCTTCGACCTCGGCGGACACTCCCTCCTCGCCACCCGCCTCCTCAGCCGCATCCGCACCACCCTCGGCATCGAGGTGCCGATGCGCACCCTCTTCGAGACGCCCACTCCGGGCGCCCTCGCCCTGCGACTGGATACGGCCACCGGGACGCGCCCGGCGATCACCGTCACCGAGCGGCCCGAGCGACTGCCCCTCTCCTTCGCCCAGCAACGCCTCTGGTTCCTCGGTCAGTTGACCGGTCCCAGCGCCACCTACAACATCCCCATCGCCCTCCGCCTCACCGGCACCCTCGACCGGAACGCCCTCCAGGCCGCCCTGATCGACCTGATCACCCGGCACGAATCCCTGCGCACCGTCTTCCCCACCGGGAACGGCGACCCCCGCCAGCGGGTGCTCACACCTCAGGAACTCACCTTCGAGCTGCTCGTCACCGAACTCGACACACCCGACGACCTCCCGCACGCCATCACCCACACCACCACCCGCCCCTTCGACCTCACCACCGAACTCCCCCTCCGCGCCCACCTCATCACCCTCACACCCGACGACCACGTCCTCACCGTCACCATCCACCACATCGCCGCCGACGGCTGGTCCCTCGCGCCCCTCGGCCGCGACCTCACCACCGCCTACACCGCACGCCTCGCCGGCCACGCCCCCGACTGGTCACCCCTGCCGGTCCAGTACGCCGACTACACCCTCTGGCAACGCGAGCTGCTGGGATCCGAGAACGACTCCGAAGCCCTGCTGGCACGGCAGTTGAGCTACTGGCAGGAAGCGCTGGCCGACCTGCCGGAGGACCTGCCCCTGCCCTTCGACCACCCCCGCCCCGCCATCGCTACCCAGCACGGCGCGCTCGTCGATCTCACCGTCCCCGCCGACCTCCACGCCGCCCTCACCCACACCGCCCGCGCCAACGGTGCCACCCTCTTCATGGTCCTCCAGACCGCCCTCGCCACCCTCCTCTCCCACCTCGGCGCCGGGCAGGACATCCCGATCGGCACACCCATCGCCGGACGCACCGACGACAACCTCGACGACCTCGTCGGCCTCTTCGTCAACACCCTCGTCCTCCGCACCGACCTCACCGGCAACCCCACCTTCACCCAGGCACTCGCCCGCGTCCGCGACACCGGCCTCACCGCCTACACCCACCAGGACATCCCCTTCGAACGCCTCGTCGAAGAACTCGCCCCCACCCGCTCCATGGCCCGGCACCCCCTCTTCCAGGTCATGCTCAGCCTGCAGAACACCGCCGAGGCCCTGGTGGACCTGCCCGGGCTCCACAGCACCACCCTGTCCACCACCTCGCCGTCGGCGAAGTTCGACCTCTCCTTCGAGATCAGCGAGACCTTCGACTCCGCGGACGGAAGCCCCACCGGTCTCGCCACCCGCATCACCTACGCCACCGACCTCTTCGACCAGGCCACGATCGAACTCCTCGGCGAACGCTGGATCCGGGTGCTGACCGCCCTCACCACCGACCCCGAGGCCCCGATCAGCACCGTCGACGTCCTCGACACCGAGGAACGCCACCGGATCCTCACCACCTGGAACGACACCGCCCAGCCGACGACCCCGGCCACCCTGCCGCAGCTGTTCCAGACCCAGGCAGCCCGCCACCCACAGGCCGAAGCCGTGATCTTCGGCGCACAGCACCTCAGCTACGCCGACCTCGACGCCCGCAGCAACCGCCTCGCCCACCGCCTGATCGCCGCCGGCATCGGACCGGAGAGCCTGGTCGCGCTGGCGCTGCCGCGCTCCGTCGACCTGCTCACCGCGATGCTGGCGGTGCTGAGGAGCGGAGCGGCCTACCTGCCGCTGGACCTGGCTCACCCGGCCGCCCGGATCGCCTTCCAACTGGACGACGCCCGGCCGAGCCTGGTGATCACCTCGGCGGCGAGCACCGTCGTACCGGACGGCACCTCCGTGCCCCGGCTGGTGCTCGACGGGCCGGAGGCGACCGCGGCCCTCACCGAACAGTCCGGCGACCCGGTGGCGGACACCGACCGGACGACGCCCCTGCTGCCGACGCATCCCGCGTACGTGATCTACACCTCGGGCTCCACCGGACGCCCCAAGGCGGTCGTGGTGCACCACGCCGGCCTGGCCAACCAGTTGGCGTGGCTGGCCGCCGACCACGGGCTCGCCCCCGACGACGTCGTGCTGGCCCGCACCTCCACGGCCTTCGACGCGTCGGTGTGGGAGCTGTGGCACCCGCTGGCTTCCGGCGCTGCCGTCTGTCTTGCTCCCGACGGCCTCGGCGGCGACCCGCGCGCACTCCTCCGCTACGCCGCCGAACACCGGGTGACCGTCGCCCAGTTCGTCCCGTCCCAGCTCGCCACGCTCCTCGACGAGGGCCGGATCGGCTCGCTGCGGCGGCTGTTCTCCGGCGGTGAGCCGCTGAGCGTGGACCTCACGCGGCGGATCACGGACAGCTGGAACGTCCCGGTCACCAACCTCTACGGCCCTACCGAGACGACCGTACAGATCGCCTCCGCCACCGGGGATCCGACGGCGTCCACGGCGACGGTGCCGCTCGGGCGGCCGGTCCACAACACCCGGTTCCTCGTCCTGGACGCCGCGCTGCGTCCGGTCCCGCCGCGCGTGGCCGGTGAGCTGTACATCGCGGGCCCCCAGTTGGCGCGCGGCTACCTCGGCCGCCCCGCCCTGACCGCCGAACGCTTCGTGGCCTGCCTCTTCGGCGCGCCCGGCGACCGCATGTACCGCACCGGCGACATCGTCCGCTGGACCACCGACGGAGAACTGGAGTTCGTCGGCCGCACCGACGACCAGGTCAAGATCCGCGGCTTCCGCATCGAACCCGGCGAGATCCAGGCCGTCCTCGCCGCCCACCCCGCCGTCGCCCAGGCCGCCGTCCTCGTCCGCGAGGACACCCCCGGCGACAAGCGCCTCGTCGCCTACCTCGTCCCCACCCCCGGCACCGACGAAGCCGGGTTGCCGGCACAGGCCCGCGCGGCGGCTGCGGAGCGGCTGCCGGAGTACATGGTGCCGTCGGCCGTGGTGGTGCTGGAGTCCCTGCCGCTGACGGCCAACGGCAAGCTCGACCGCCGGGCCCTGCCGGTCCCCACCTACTCCACCGGCGCCGGCCGCGCACCCGCCACCCTGCGCGAAGAACTGCTCTGCACCGTCTTCGCCGAAGTCCTCGGCCTGCCCTCGGTCGGCGTCGAGGACAGCTTCTTCGACCTCGGCGGACACTCCCTCCTCGCCACCCGCCTCACCAGCCGCATCCGCACCACCCTCGGCACCGAACTCCCCCTCCGCACCCTCTTCGAAGCCCCCACCCCCGCCACCCTCGCCCAACGAATCGACACCACCACCACCGGAACACGCCCACCGATCTCCCCCACCGAACGACCCCGACCCCTCCCCCTCTCCTTCGCCCAACAACGCCTCTGGTTCCTCGGCGAACTGACCGGCCCCAGCGCCGCCTACAACATCCCGGCCGTGCTCCGTCTCACCGGCACCCTCGACCACGACGCCCTCCAGGAAGCGCTCCGCGACCTGGTCACCCGCCACGAAGCACTGCGCACGCTCTTCGCCGCAACCGACGGGCAGCCGCACCAACACGTGCTCCCCGCCGACCGCTCCACCGTCCGGCTCACCGTCACCGAGACCACCGAGCCGGAACTGGCCGCCTCCGTGGCCCGCGCCACCGGACGTGCCTTCGACCTCGCGACCGAACTCCCGGTCAGGGTCGAGCTGTTCGCCCTCGCGCCGCAGGACCACGTGCTGGTCGTAACGGTCCACCACATCGCGAGCGACGGGTGGTCGCTGGCCCCGCTCGGCCGCGACCTCTCGTCCGCCTACGCCGCGCGCCTCGACGGACGGGCACCCGACTGGTCACCCCTGCCGGTGCAGTACGCGGACTACACACTCTGGCAGCGCGAGCTGCTGGGGTCGGAAGAGGACTCCGAGGGCCTGCTGGCGGAGCAGTTGGGGTACTGGCGGGAGGCGCTGGCCGAGCTGCCGGAGGAGCTGACGCTGCCGTTCGACCGTCCGCGCCCGGCCGTCGCCACGAACCGGG
>NZ_JBHWBZ010000116.1:0-6389 GCF_042735475.1 Kitasatospora sp. NPDC059577
TCATCTTCGGCGGCGAAGCCCTCGACACCACCAAACTCACCACCTGGCACACCCGCCACCCCCACACCCCCCAACTCGTCAACATGTACGGCATCACCGAAACCACCGTCCACGTCACCCACAAAACCCTCAACCACACACCCACCGACACGAACACCACCACCACCGACACGAACACCACCATCGGCCACGCCATCCCCGGCCTCGACCTCTACGTCCTCGACCACACCCTCCAACCCGTCCCACCCGGCACCCCCGGCGACCTCCACATCGCCGGCCACCAACTCGCCCGCGGCTACCTCAACCGCCCCGCCCTCACCGCCGAACGCTTCACCGCCTGCCCCTACGGCGAACCCGGCCGCCGCATGTACCGCACCGGCGACATCGCCCGCTGGACCACCACCGGCGAACTCCAATTCGTCGGCCGCGCCGACGAACAAATCAAACTCCGCGGCTTCCGCATCGAACTCGGCGACATCGAAACAACACTCACCACCCACCCCCACATCACCCAAGCCACCGTCCTCCTCCGCGAAGACACCCCCGGCGACCAACGCCTCATCGCCTACGCCATCCCCACCCCCACCCACAGCACCGCCGAACTCGGCTCCTCGGTACGAGAGTTCCTACGCGGAAAGCTCCCCGACCACATGGTTCCGGCAGCCGTCCTCACCCTCGACGCGTTCCCGCTCACCGTCAACGGCAAGTTGGACCGCCGCGCCCTGCCCGCCCCCGACCAGGCCCGCAGGTCCGCTGTCACCCGCGAGCCGGCCAACGAGCGCGAGGCGACGATCTGCGCCGCCTTCGCCGAGGTCCTGGGCCTCGACACCGTCGGCCCCGACGACAGCTTCTTCGGCCTCGGCGGACACTCCCTCCTCGCCACCCGCCTCGCCAGCCGCATCCGCACCGCCCTCGGCACCGAACTCCCGCTCCGCACCCTCTTCGAAGCCCCCACCCCCGCCGCCCTCGCCGAACGGCTGAAGCCCGCCAAGCGGGCCCGGCCGAGCCTGCGGTCGGTGAAGCGACCGACGGAGGCCGACTGACGCGCGGGCCTGCGGCCGGGTGATCCGTCCCGAACGGACGGCTCACCCGGCCCACCCCGGCCGACCGCCGTCGACCCGCACCCGCACCCGTACCCGCACCCGCACCCGCACAGCAGCACCACGGCACGACCGCGAAGCCGCAAGGCCGCACAGCACCACACCAGA
Source organism: Kitasatospora sp. NPDC059577 (assembly GCF_042735475.1). NCBI lineage: Bacteria > Bacillati > Actinomycetota > Actinomycetes > Kitasatosporales > Streptomycetaceae > Kitasatospora > Kitasatospora sp. NPDC059577. Next base: position 1,209 of record NZ_JBHWBZ010000116.1, read on the forward strand.
CCTGATCCATCGCACGACCCGGCCCCCGCGGTCGGCCCGTCTCACAGCTAGGGGACTCCAGATGATTCCGTTGTCGTACGCGCAGCGCCGCCTTTGGTTCATGGGCGAGTTGACCGGCCCGAGCGCGACGTACAACATCCCGGTGGTGCTCCGGTTGACCGGGGCACTGTCCCCGGCGGCGCTGGAGGCCGCGCTGCGCGATGTGGTCGACCGGCACGAGGTGTTGCGCACCGTCTTCCCGGCCGTGGACGGCGAGCCGCGCCAGCGGGTGCTGCCGGTCGAGCGGGCCGGCTTCGCGTTGGCGACGGCCGAGGCCGCCTCGGAGGCGGAGCTGGCCGGCAAGGTGGCCCGGGTGCTGGGCCACCCGTTCGACCTGCACGAGGAGATCCCGATCCGGGCGACCCTGTTCGCGGTCGCCCCGGAGGAGCACGTGCTGGCGGTGGTGGTCCACCACATCGCTGGCGACGGCTGGTCCCTCGAACCGCTGGCCCGCGACATCGCCACCGCGTACACGGCGCGGCTGGCCGACCGGGCGCCCGACTGGGAGCCGCTGCCGGTCCAGTACGCCGACTACACCTTCTGGCAGCGCGAGCTGCTCGGCGACGACCAGGACCCGGAGAGCCTGCTGACCGAGCAACTCGACTACTGGCGCGCGGCGTTGTCCGGTGTCCCGGAGGAGTTGGCGCTGCCGTACGACCGGCCGCGCCCGGCCACCGCGTCCAACCGGGGCGAGGCGGTGGAGCTGCTGGTGCCGGCCGAACTGCACCGCAAGCTGGCCGAGTTGGCGAAGCAGCGGCAGGTGACGATGTACATGGTGCTGCAGACGGCGCTCGCCGTCCTGCTCTCCCGGCTCGGCGGCGGACCGGACATCCCGATCGGCACGCCGATCGCGGGCCGCACCGACGAGGACCTGAACGACCTGGTCGGCTTCTTCGTCAACACCCTGGTGATGCGCACCGACCTGACCGGCGACCCTTCGCTCGCCGAGGTGCTCGACCGGGTCCGCGAGACCGGACTGAGCGCCTTCGAGCACCAGGACGTGCCCTTCGAGCGCCTGGTCGAGGACCTGGCGCCCGTGCGTTCACTGGCCCGCCACCCGCTCTTCCAGGTCATGCTCAGCCTGCAGAACAACGCACAGGCGGTCCTCGACCTGCCCGGCGTCACCGTGCGTCCGATGGCCGCGCAGTCGGCCTCGGCCCGCTTCGACCTCTCCTTCGAGGTCGGCGAGGACCTCGACCCGGCGGGCGGCCCGGCCGGGCTGTCGGTGCGGGCCACGTACGCCGCAGACCTCTTCGACCGGTCGACCGTCGAAGCGGTCACCCGGCGCCTGGTGCGGGTGCTGACGGCGCTCGCCGAGGAGCCGGCGACGCGGGTCAGCGCGGTGCGGGTGCTCGACGACGCCGAGCGGGTCCGGATCCTGGAGCAGTGGAACGACACCGCCGTCGAGGTGGCGCCGACCCACCTGCCCGCGCTGTTCGCCGCCCAGGTCGCCCGCACCCCCGATGCGGTGGCGGTGGTCGCCGAGGGTCAGCGGCTCACCTATGCGGAGCTGGACGCCCGGGCCAACCGCCTGGCCCGGCTGCTGCGGGAGCGCGGCGTCGGCCCGGAGTCGCTGGTCGCGGTCTGTCTCGGGCGCTCGGCCGACCTGGTGGTCGCGCTGCTCGCGGTGCTGAAGTCCGGTGCCGCCTACGTGCCCGTCGACCCGGAGTACCCGGCCGACCGGATCGCCTACATGCTCGACGACGCCGGACCGGTCGCCGTGGTGACCACGGGAGACCTCGCCGCCGGCCTGCCCGGTTCCGCCGGTGACCGGGGTCCGCTGCCGCGGATCCTGCTGGACGAGACCGACCTGGACGCGTACGACGGCTCCGCCCTGCCGTGCCCCGAGCTGCTGCCCGCACACCCGGCGTACGTCATCTACACCTCCGGCTCCACCGGGCGCCCCAAGGGCGTGCTGATCGAGCACCGGGCGCTGGTGAACTACGTGGTCCGCTGCCACCGGGCCTACCCGACGCTCAGCGGCAGCACCCTGCTGCACGCCTCCATCTCCTTCGACGCGGGCGTCACGGGCCTCTACGGCGCGCTGACCTGCGGCGGCCGCGTCGTGGTCGCCGCCCTGGACGAGCGGCTGCCGGCCCTGCTGGCCGGCGAGCGACTGACCTTCCTCAAGGGCACCCCGAGCCACCTGGCCTTCATGGACGCGCTGCCCGAGGAGTGCGCCCCGACCGGGCAGCTGATGGTGGGCGGCGAGGCGGTGCGCGCCGAGGCGATCCGCGCCTGGTCCGCGCGCCATCCCGGGGTGGCGATCGTCAACCACTACGGGCCGACCGAGGCGACCGTGGGCTGCACCGACTTCCCGGTGGACCCGCGAGCGGTCGGCGACGCCGCCGTGGTGCCGATGGGCCGACCGATGTGGAACACCCGGGCGTACGTCCTGGACGACACCCTGCGCCCGGTGCCGTCCGGCGTCGTCGGTGAACTGTACATCGCGGGGGCCCAGTTGGCTCGCGGCTACCTGGGCCGCCACGGCCTGACCGCGGAGCGTTTCGTCGCCTGCCCGTACGGCGAACCCGGCCGCCGCATGTACCGCACCGGCGACGTCGTCCGCTGGACCGCCGACGGGGACCTGCAGTTCCTGGGCCGCGCCGACGAGCAGGTGAAGATCCGCGGCTTCCGCATCGAACTCGGCGAGGTCGAGGCCGCCGTCGCCGACTGCCCGGGACTGGCACGGGCCGTGGTCGTCGCCCGCGAGGACGTGCCCGGCGACAAGCGCCTCGTCGCCTACGTCGTCCCCGCCCCCGGCACCGGCGGTGCCGGGCTGCCCGCGCTGGTCCGCACGACGGTCGGCGCGCGTCTGCCCGACTACATGGTGCCGTCGGCCGTCGTGGCCCTGGACGCCCTGCCGCTGACCTCCAACGGGAAGCTCGACCGCCGTGCTCTGCCGGTCCCCGACTACGGGGTGGCGTCAGCGGGCCGCGCCGCGCGCACGGAGCAGGAGGAACTGCTCTGCGGCGTGTTCTCCGAGGTGCTCGGGGTCCCGGCGGTCGGCCCGGAGGACGACTTCTTCGTGAGCGGCGGGCACTCCCTGCTGGCGGTGCGGCTGATCAGCCGGATCCGCTCCGTCCTGGGCATCGAGCTGTCGTTGCGCACCTTGTTCGAGGCGCCGACCCCCGCCGCCCTGGCGCGTCACCTGGACCCGGGCGCGCTGGTCCGGCCGCCGGTGGTGGCCGCCGGGCAGCGACCCGGGCGGGTGCCGCTGTCCTTCGCCCAGCAGCGGCTCTGGTTCCTCTCCCAGCTGGAGGGGCCGAGCGCCACCTACAACATCCCGGTGGCGCTCCGGCTGACCGGCGACCTCGACCGCGTCGCCCTCGACGCCGCCCTGTTCGACCTGATCGGCCGCCACGAGGTGCTGCGGACGGTCTTCCCCGCCCACGGCACCGGAGCGCACCAGCAGGTGCTCCCCGTCGACCGCGCCGCCCTCGACCGGCTCGGCTTCGGCCTGACCGTGACCGACACCACCGAGGCCGAGCTGGCCGAGGCCGTCGCCCGGGCGGCCGGGCACGCCTTCGACCTCTCGGCGGAGGTCCCGGTCCGGGCTTCGCTGTTCGTGCTGGCACCGCAGGAGCACGTCCTGGTGGTGACGGTCCATCACATCGCCGGTGACGGCTGGTCGATGGCTCCGCTGGGGCGCGACCTGTCGGCCGCGTACGCGGCGCGGGTGGCCGGCGGTGCGCCCGGGTGGGCGCCGCTGCCGGTGCAGTACGCGGACTACACGCTCTGGCAGTGCGGACTGCTCGGCGGCGAGGGGTCGCAGAGCGAACTGCTGGAGCAGCAACTGAAGTACTGGCGCGAGGAGTTGGCGGGCTCGCCGGAGGAGCTGGCGCTCCCCTTCGACCGGTCGCGGCCGGCCGTCGCCTCCCACCGCGGCGGCTCGGTCGATCTCGCCGTCCCGGCCGACCTGCACGCCCGACTGGCCGACCTGGCCCGCGAGCAGGGCGCCACGATGTTCATGGTGCTGCAGGCGGCGCTGGGCGTGCTGCTGTCCCGGCTCGGCGCCGGCGAGGACGTCCCGGTCGGCACCCCGGTCGCCGGCCGTACCGATGAAGCCCTGGACGAGTTGGTCGGCTTCTTCGTCAACACCCTGGTCGTCCGGACCGACCTGAGCGGCGACCCGACCTTCGCCGACCTGCTGGGCCGGGTCCGCGAAACGGCTCTCGGTGCCCTCGCCCACCAGGACGTGCCCTTCGAGCGCCTGGTCGAGGAACTGGCCCCCACCCGCTCGATGGCCCGCCACCCGCTCTTCCAGGTCATGCTCAGCCTGCAGAACAACGAGCGGGCCACGCTCGAACTCCCGGGCCTGACGGTGGCACCCGAGCCCGGCGCGGCCCCGGTCGCGAAGTTCGACCTGGAGCTGAGTGTCAGCGAAGCCGCGAGCACGTCCGGCACTCCGGACGGCCTCTCGGTCCGGGTCACGTACGCGGTGGACCTGTTCGACGCCGCGTCGGTGCGCGTGCTCGGCGAGCGCTGGCTGCGCGTCCTCACCGCCGTCGCCACCGACCCGTCCCGGCACATCAGCACCGTCGACATCCTCTCCGACCGCGAACGCCACCGACTGCTCCACGACTGGTCCGGCGCCAACCACCACGTGCCCACCGAGACCGTCCTGCCCGCCCTCTTCGAAGCCCAGGCCGCCCGCACCCCCGACGCCATCGCCGTCATCCACGGCAACCGGCACCTCACCTACCGCGAACTGAACGAACGCGCCAACCAGCTCGCCCACCTGCTCACCGAGCACGGCGTCCGCCCCGAGTCACTCGTCGCAATCCGCATGGAACGCACCACCCACCTGATGACCGCCCTCCTGGCCGTCCTCAAAGCCGGCGGCGCCTACCTGCCCATCGACCCCGACTACCCCACCGACCGCGTCACCCACATGCTCGACGACGCCCGCCCCACCCTCCTCCTCACCACCAGCACCACCACGGGCCTCGACACCGGGATCCGCACCATCCTGCTCGACCGGGCCGACGTCTCCACCCGCCCGCTCACCAACCCGGCCACCACCGCCCTGCCCTCGCACCCGGCCTACGTGATCTACACCTCGGGCTCCACCGGCCGCCCCAAGGGCGTGGTGATCACCCACCGCAACATCACCAAACTCCTCACCTGGGCCGCCGACAC
>NZ_JBHWBZ010000117.1:0-2439 GCF_042735475.1 Kitasatospora sp. NPDC059577
GGAATGAGACAGGACGGAGTGCGCATCTTCGGCGGGCTTTCGTGGGCAGGTGCCACGCCGGTCACTTCTGCCTCGGGAGTCGCGCCAAGGGCTCCAACCGGACGGCTCGAAAACCCGCATCAACCAGCGCTTTCATGGGTGAAACGCCCAGTCAGACCCTGTTTGCCGCGATCGACCGGTGAACGCCCGGCGACCTCGCCGCCGGGGGCCTTGGTGATGGCGCCGTCGACGGCGATCTGGTCGAGCACGAGCCCGACGATCCGGTCGTAGGACTCCAGCGCGATCTGCTTGAGCCGGACGAAGATGCCGAGCCGGATCCACTCGTCGCGGCGGTTACGGATGGTGGTCGCAGAGCAGGTCGTATCGGCGATCGCCTGGTAGGAGCACCCGAACCGCAGCAACTGCAGCAACTTGTCGAACACGATCCGGTCGCTGATGCGGGGCCGGTGGCAGCCCAGCGGATGGGCAGGATCGACCGTCGGACGCTCGGGCAGCAGCGCCGAGAATTGGTCCCACAGCGGGTTGGTCAGCCAAGATGGAAGCACAGGCACAGATCCCCCCAGTGATCACAGAGCGTCGCAACCCATGATCACGAAGATCTGTGCCCGCCTCGCTGCCGGGGTACTCCACACTGCCAATTTGCGCGAGCTCTAAGCTTCTCTTTTATCTGAGCCTTCTTGAGCCGTCAGGTCGGACGTGGGGAACGTTTTCTGTACAGCGCCAGGCTCAGCCTCCGCCGAAGCGCTGGCAGGAAGGCCTGTCCAAACTCAGCAGAACCGGGCTTTCAGGTGCGTTGCGGGCGCTGGGTTCGGGTGGCACTATCAAAGTGTCACCAGCCATCACGTAGAGATGGCTGGCAGGTCATTCCTGATGTGTAGCAGGCCATCCGTGGTATGGGTCCGCCAAGCTGAGAGCGCGCCGTGTCAGCCCCGTGCATCCTTCGACGAGCCCCGTTCAGGCAGCCATATGAGTGCCGGACGAGGGTGCCGATACCAGGACCACCCGAACTGCTCACCGCTGACCATAGGCTGACGCACCGTAGCTCCCAAATGCGTCAACCTCGTCTCGCGCGCTGCTGGCTTGTCTGAGCCTACGAAAGACAGCGAGGTGCATCGTTATGACTGACGTTCCGGTGCCCGGTGACTATGACGGAGACGGCACGCTGGACACGGCGTTCTGGCGTTCCGCTGAAGGAATCTGGTTCATCGATCCCGGTTCCGGCGGCGCGCAGCGCGTGGTTCAATTCGGTCAGGATGGAGACATTCCTGTCCCGTGCGACTTTGATCGCGATGGCAAGCTGGACCTCGCGGTCTGGCGTGCCAGCGACCATACGCTGCGCGTACGTCCCTCCTCCGGTGCGAGGGACTGGTCTCTGCCGACCCCTCAGGGCGATGAGGTTCCCAGGCCTGATGACCGCCACGCGCTCACCTTGCTTGCCTACACGTTCTTCGTACTGAGCGTGCGACTGGAGGGCGCTGGTTGGTCTGATGAGGCGCTCGCGGCGGCCCGCGAAGGCGTTCGGATATTTCTCCGATTGGCGGCGAGCCCGGGGGAGCAGAATTCGCCGTCGTTCCTCTCCCGCGTTGTGGAACTGGCGGGTCATCTCCCGGTATCCGAGGCCGTAGCACCGACCCAGGAGGCTGTCGCCATCCTGCGGCGCCTGGTCGACACCGACCCCGCCAACCTGGACCACCAAGATCAGCTCGCCTCCGAACTTCACTCGCTCGCGTCGTTCCTGCAGGCCGCCGGGCGCCCGGACGAGGCAGTCATAGCCACCTCAGACGCTGAGGCGGCCGATCTTCGAGCCGCCGCGCTCAGCCGTCTGTTGCGGGAGCAAGGAGGGAGGTGGGTTCCGAGGCTAGGCCAGACTGATGTGCTGGCGGCGCACGCTGTGCTGCTTCGCACCGGGAAAATCCTGCATTTCAGTGGTAGCGAATACGACGCGGACCAGCACAACGACAACCGCAACGACCATACGCGGCTGTACGACTGCACCACCGGCGAGGTGACGGTGGTCGGCTCACCGGTCCAGGACCTATTCTGTTGCGGCCATTCGCTGCTTGCTGACGGGAACCTGCTCGCGGCCGGCGGCACAGCGTCATATGCTAAGTCGGCTACGGAGGGCGGCTTCCACAAGGACCACTGGCCGGGGCTGCGCAACAGCTGGATCTACGACGTCCAGGAATCACGGTGGATGGACCGCGCCTCACTGCTCCCACAGCCCGAGTTCATCGCTGCGCGGCACTCTGCTCCGAGCGTAGTTAGCCGCTTCGGGATGCTGCAAGTGTTCTGGGTCAGCCGGGACGGCAGCATCGTCACACAGGTCTGGCCGACGGTTGAAGGCAGATGGTCTTTACCTCAGATCCTGATTCCCGGCCACGAGCCGTTGGCGGCAACCCCCGGCAGTGCAATAGCGGCAGTGAGCCGAAATGCCGACAA
>NZ_JBHWBZ010000117.1:2535-6258 GCF_042735475.1 Kitasatospora sp. NPDC059577
AACAGATTGACATCTTCTGGACCGGCCGCGACGGCGCGGTCAACTCTCACTTCTACAGCGAGCAAGAACCCTGGCACGAACACAACCCATTCGTGCTGATTCCCGGCCACGAGCCGTTGGCGGCAACCCCCGGCAGTGCAATAGCGGCAGTGAGCCGAAGCGCCGACAAGATTGACATCTTCTGGACCGGCCGCGACGGCGCGGTCAACTCTCACTTCTACAGCGAGCAAGAACCCTGGCACGAACACAACCCATTCGTGCTGGTCGGCGGTGGGTCACCCCTCGCCGCAGCGGCTGGGAGTGCCGTCGCGAGTGTCAGCCGCGGGCACGGAATGATCGACTTGTTCTGGGCCAGTCGCGCCGGTGCTGTCAATTCGCTGTGGTGGACCGAGGCCGATGGGTGGGGTCCCAACCATCGGACCGCATTCGGGCTGGCTGGCGGGGGCCGCTGGTACCCCACCCTTATCACGCTCGCCGACGGTCGCGTCCTAGCTGTCGGCGGGCACCCAGCCCGCACCGACAGCCGACACTGGAACAACACACCGGAAATCTACGACCCGGCCCGCGACGCTTGGACGATCCACCCAGCTCTCGGTGATCTATCGGCATTCGTTCAATACCCTCGGATGCATGTGCTGCCCGATGGCAAAGTGTTCTGTGCCACACCGCTGGACAGCGTGGCGGAGGGTCAGCTCGGCTTCAGCATCACGTACGACCCCGACACCGAAGAGTCCTCTCAGGTCGCAGCCCTTGGCGATCCGGACTACCTGGCGCTGGCCATCGCCAGCAGCATTGACACTACCTCCGTCCTGCTGCCACTGCGGCCGTCGAAGAACCACGAGCCGAGCGTGTTGCTCTGTGGAGGCGCGACACCGCGACGTATCGACCTCGCCGATGAGAGGCCGGCATGGAGGACAACCGGTCCGCGGCCGCTGAATGGGCCAAGGTACAACCTCAATGCTGTGCTGCTCCCCACCAGCGAGGTCTTCGTCAGCGGCGGTGTCGCCAACAAGGCGGATGACACCACCACGGTCCGGACCGCTGAGATGTACCACCCCGATAGCAACACCTGGGACCGGCTGCAGGACGCGGCGGTCGTCCGCAACTACCACTCGGTGGCGCTGCTGACCCCTGATGGGGCAGTGTGGACTGCTGGCTCGAACGTGAACGGCGACCCCAGTGGAGCTGATCACGACACCCGTGAACTCCATATTGAAATCTACCAACCGTGGTACTTCGACCAGCAGCGACCACAACTCATCTCCGTCCCGGAGCGCATGGCCTACGCGCAGGGGCCGAAGGACGCGATCACGGTCGAGGTAGCACAGGCCAGCGCCATCGGGGAGGTCGCAGTCATTCGCACCTCATCGACCACGCATGCGTTCAGCTCGGACCAGCGCTACGTAGAGCTGGTATTCAGCGTCGCTGACGCCCAGCACCTACACGTCATTCCACCTCCGTCGGGTGGGGTCGCTCCCCCCGGCGTGTACCTGATGTTCGTTCTCGACGGGGCTCGCGTCCCCTCCATTGGCAGGTTCATCACCGTCGGCTGAGCGCTGGCTACAGTAACCTCCCCGGCTGGCCTGTCGCAGGCAGCCAGCGACGCGCTCGTTGTCGCGCTCACATTGAACCTCTTCAGCGTTGCTCTCCAGGCTGAGAACGGCCTTGGCTGCTGACGTCAGACGGTCCGGGGCCGCAGGCGTGGTGGAAGATGCGCGACGATGGGTCATCCGGGCGGCCGGTGCTGAGGTGCGTCCGGCGGGTGATGGCGAGGGTGCGCCACCGGTCGCGGACAGCGTCTTGGCAGTCGAACCAGCGTGCCGGTGAGGGGTGGGCCAGTGGCTGGCCGGCCATGAAGTGCGCGATATCGGTGTAGTAGGCGTAGTCGCGGTCGCGGGTGAGCTGGTCCAGGGCCCGGATAGCGCCTGCGAAGGCGGGGGCCTCGTCGAGGACGGCGTGGTGGAAGCACACGGCCAGGACGTGGATGGCCTGGGCGCGCGCACGCCCGCGGTCCGGATCTCCGCGTCGAGGATGCTCGCGCGCTCCAGAAAGTCGCTGCCGGGGGTGCCCGCGTCGCGGATCAGGGCGGCGATGCGGGTGGTGAGTGTGGTGGCGCGCAGGGCCAGCCCGGTGCCGGAGGCGAGACCGCGCCGTACGGTGCCGCTCAACCGGCGGCCGGCCCGGCCGGGCGGTCGGCGCTGTTGGTGGTGTCGTCGTCGTTTGTGCCGCCCAGGTCCTCGACCACGTCCGGGTTCAGCTCGGCGGCGATGCGGTGCAGGTGCTCCCACTGCTCGGTGTTCAGGCCGAGCGTGGGGTCGTCGGCCACTCGCAGCAGGGCGGCGGCCGCGATGCCGGGCCCGGCGACGGCGACCGCGTTGCGCAGGGCGATCTCGAATGACTCGGCCGCGCCGGCGAACACCCTCCGGTAGGCGAGGCGGTCGAGCGGATCGCCGTGCTCGTGGCCGAGAGTCCGGGGCTTGCGGACGGGCAGGACGCGGGCGTCACCGGCGGCGGTGGCGAGGCGGCCAGCCTCGGTGGCGCAGGCCAGCTCACTGGCGAGCACGGTGAGCTCGCGCTTCAGGTCGCCGAGCACGCAGGACGGCAGAGCCGCGGCGAGCGGGCACACCGCCACCAGGGCGGCCCGCTCGCCGCCGTGGAGCTCGGCAGAGTGCCGATGGTGTGTGAGGCGCCGAGCACCACGCCCGCCGCCAGGGTGTAGCGCAGCTCCTCGGTCAGCAGGCCCTCGCTGCGGGGATGATCTCGCGGCTGCTCGCCCGGGTGATCGCCTCGGCCACGCGCTCCAACGCCCGGGCGTGCCCCTCCTCGCACTGACGGCCGGCCAGCTCACGTACCCACCGGGCCGCTTCCTCCCCGGCGTCGGCGCCCCGGTGCAGCGCCGCCGGCCCGGCCGCGCGCTGCACCTGCTTCTCGAAGGCCTCGGCCCCGTCGAGGTCTGGGGTGTGGAGCGGCAGCGGGACGGGAGGCGAGGTCGTCATACCAGTGCAACCGCGAGCGGGACCGGACGGTCACGGGCGCAGTAGGGGCGACCTTGCTGCGCAGAGGCCGCTGCGCACGCGCACCGCGCGGGACAACCTGCTGCGCGGCGGGGACAACCTGCGTGTGCGCGGCACGCTGCGCGGGACAACAAGCGGGACAACATGGCCGGCGATCGCGTGCGGGTGTGGGACAACCCGCACGCGGGCGGCCGGTACGGAATCCGGAGCGGTGCGAAATTCCCGGCAGCGACCACCGCCGGAGAGGGTGAGGCAAAGCGCCCCGGGATGAAATTCGGCCACCGGGCCTGGTTGCGATCACGCCATGGAAAGCGAACCGGTGCGAAATGACGGCGGTGAGGCGGCGCTGTTCGAGCTGGACGGGGACCAGGTCGAGGGCGCGCGCTGTGATTGGGCGTTTCGTCCCTGGTTTCGGGGGTCAGGTTCCGCGCCAGGTCGGGGTGGATTCTCCGGTGAGTCGGCGGGTCATGAGGCCGATCATCGCGACGTGGACCATGGCTTCGGAGCGGGCCGGGAGGGCTTCGTAGTCGCGGGCGAGGCGGCGGTGGTTCATGAGCCAGCCGAAGGTCCGCTCTACGACCCAGCGACGGGGCTGGACGGCGAACCCTTTGGTTGCGGGGTCGCGGCGGACGATCTCGACGTCGATGCCCAGGGTGGCGCCGTGTTCGACGACGGCATTCTTGTAGCCCATGTCGGCCCGGGCCTTGCG
>NZ_JBHWBZ010000118.1:0-5950 GCF_042735475.1 Kitasatospora sp. NPDC059577
ACCTCCCCCCCCCCCCCCCCGACCCCCCCCCGGAGCGCCGTCCGGGCGCGCGCGGCGGCCGCCCGGGGGGGGGGGGCCAGCGCCCCGGCGCGGCGGGTTCACCGCCCGCCGGGGCGCAGGCGGGTGAACCAGCACGCCACGAGGAGGTTGGGGACCCAGCACAGCCAGGCGACCACCGTGTACGAGGTGCGGAAGTCCAGGTCCGCCGCCTGGGCGGCGACCAGCATCAGCCGCAGCGTGACCGCGGCGAAGGTGAGCGCGAAGCTGCGGACCATCCAGCGGCGGTGGTCCTCGATCCGGCGGCGCAGGATCATCCGCAGGCCGATGCCGCCGGTGACCAGCCAGGCCACGCCCAGGCAGGCGAAGCCGAGCCGGGCGACCGGCCCCCCGTAGGCGACCGGCGCCAGCAGCAGCGCGCCGATCCCGCCGACCAGGCAGCCCAGCAGGTAGACGACGCCGACGCGGCGGTGCCAGTGCGGCCACCGCTCCCTCAGCCGGGCCGCGAACTGCCACGGCCCGACCGCGAGCGCCACCGCCGCGCCGGATATGTGGATGCCGAGCGGGAGTTCGTGCGCCAGATAGGTGGCGCGCTGATTGCTGAAGAACACCTCCGGGTCGAAGCCCGCGTAGCGCGCGGCGAGCAGGACGATCAGCGTGGACAACACCGTCATGAGGGCCCAGCCGGCCCGAGTGATGCGCATGCCCGAAGTGTCGGGCGCGGCAACCCGGCCGGCATCAGGGCCAACCCCGAGAGAAATCCCCGAAAGAACCCTCATTTTCCTTGGCAGAAAAGGGAGTTGGAGGCTTTTGCGCACCACCGCGGTCCGCGCCATGAGGCTGTCCCCCCCAATCCTCCCTGAGGTGATCCCGAGCACGCCCCGGTGCGGGCCGGACCTGGTTAGCGTCCGGACATGACGTCGAATCACCGAAAGCACCTCGCCGTGGCGGCCACCGTCGCCGCGCTGATCGCCGCGAACGCGGCCACCGCCGTCGCCCGGCCCGCCTCCGCTCCCGCATCGTCCACCGCGTCGTCCACGGCGCCTTCCACCGCGTCGTCCACCGTGCAGCGGCTACACCAGGACGTGGCGGCGATCCACGCCCTGGGGATCAGCGGCGTGCAGGCCCGCACCGTCGCACCCGACGGCCGCCAGGCGGTCGCCACCGCCGGCACCGCCGACCTGCGCACCGGCCGCCCGGTGTCGCCCGACGGCTACTTCCGCATGGCCAGCACGGCCAAGACGCTGGTCGCCACCGTGGTCCTGCAGCTGGAGGCCGAGGGCCGGCTGTCCCTGGACGACCCGGTCGGCCGCTGGCTGCCGGACGTGGCCTGGGGCACCGCCTACGACCCCGCCCGGATCACCGTCCGCGACCTGCTGCGGCACACCGGCGGCATCTCCGACGCCGGCCTGCCCGGGTACCGCACCGCGGACGAGTACGCCCACCAGCGCTTCCTCACCTACAGCTCCGAGGAGTTGGTCACCCGCGCCATGGCCCAGGAGCCCGCCACGGGCTGGAGCTACTCCAACACCGGCTACGTCATGCTCGGCATGATCATCGAACGGGCCACCGGCCGCCCCTCCCACCAGGAGATCGAGGACCGCGTCCTGCGCCCGCTCGGCCTCCGGCAGACCCGGTGGACGGGCACCTCGCCCACCCTGCCCCGACCGCACGCCCGCGCCTACGAGTTCTACGGCCCCGGCGCCGAGAAGGACGTCACCGTGCAGATCCCGGTGTCCACCGAACTGTCGTGGGTCACCACCACGCAGGACGAGAACACCTTCTTCCGCGCCCTGCTCTCGGGCCGCCTGCTGCCGGCCCGTCAGCTGGCCGCGATGAAGGACGGGGTCGACGTCTCCGGGAACCCGCAGGCCGCCGCGATGTGGCCCGCCGGCACCCGGTACGGGCTGGGCCTGGTCGAGATCCCGCTGGACTGCGGAGGCAGGAAGGGGTCGTACTGGAGCCACGAGGGCGGGGACGGCGGCTACATCACCCTCAACGGCGTCACCGCGGACGGCCGGCGCAGCGCGGTGGTCTCCATGTCGGAGGCGCGCGGCGACTCCCTGGACCACATCGTGGAACAGGAGAAGGCGGCCGGCGCCCTGATCGAGCACGCGCTGTGCGCGGGTGACTGACCGCCCGCCGGCGGTCGGCCGACCCCGGGCGGACGCCGGCGGTCACCCCGTCCGATGCGGTGGCCGGTAGAGGTCGTCGAGGCGCAGTGGCGCGGGCCGGGGCAGGGGTGGGCCGTCCGTCGGCAGGCAGGACTGGAGGAAGTACGCGAGCAGGCGGCGGGATGCGGCCGTGGAGGCCGCCGGGGACTCGCGCAGGACGCCTTCGTTGGCCAGGAGCAGAAGGGTGACGTCGCTGGGGTCGAAGTCCTTGCGCAGCTGTCCGGTGTCCTTCGCGCGCTGCACCAGCCGGCCGAGGCCCGCCTCGGCGCGGGCCCGCTCACGACGGACGTCGGGCGCGTCGGGGAAGCGGGAGAGGAACGCGGCGCTGAACCCGCGGTCCCGGACCTGCATCGTGCACACCGTGGTGAGGACGGTGCGGAGTCCGCGCCAGGGATCGTCGTCCTGAAGGGCCTCGTCGAGGACTGCGACGCACTGGCCGAGCCGTTCGGAGAACGCGGCGGCGATCAGCGAGTCGCGTGTCGGGAAGTGCCGGTAGAGGGTGGCGGCACCCACGCCCGCCCTGCGGGCGATCGCGCCGGAGGACACGTCGGTGCCGTCGAGGGCGTACGCCTCGCGGGCGGCCTGGAGGAGCCGGGCGCGGTTGTGCCGGGCGTCGGCTCTCTGCCCCGGGGCGGAGGCTCCGGAGGCGGCGGGCGGCGTGTTCCGAGACGGTCGGGCAGGCATGTCTCCCACTTAATCACCGACGGAGGAGGTCGGCCGTTCAGCGGGTTAGCGTGATCCGGAGCCGCGGCGTCCCGCTGTCCCCTCTCCGCCGCAGAGGTGAGCGGCCGTCGGCTCTTCCGCCGAACGACGTGCCCATGTGTGTACGGAGGTTGTCCGTGTTTGCTGTCCGGTATCACCGCTACGGCGGTTCCGAGGTCCTCGGCGTCGAGGAGGTCGAAGAGCCGCACGCCGCGCCCGGCCAGGTCCGCATCGCGGTGCGGGCCACCGGCGTCACCCCTGCCGACTGGTACCTGCGTTCGGGGTTGCTGCGGGACATCGTCACCGTGGACTTCCCCCACACACCCGGCATGGATGCCGCGGGAATCGTCGACGAGGTGGGAGAAGGGGTGACCGGCACCGGGTGGCGACCATCGCGGACTTCGACGCCGACCGGCACGGGGTGCGGTACCTCCGCTCCGAGGCGGGAGAGTCGCCGGGCTGGGCGGGACTGCCACTGGCCGCCGACCTCGCCGACCGCGGCCGCCTCACCGTCCCGCTGCACGCGGTGTTCCCGCTGAAGGAGGCCGCCACGGCTCATGACGCCAGCGCCACCGGCCACGCGCGCGGCAAGATCGTCATGACCGTGCCCTGACCCGGCGGACGGCGCCCTCGTCACGCAGGCGCCGCAGGAGCCGCGATGGAGTAGCCCCGGGACGGGCGGAGCACGGGACGTCGGCCGGGCCGACGTCCCGTGCTGCGGTGGGGAGTTCGGGCCGCACGTCGGGCGGCACGTCGGGCCGCACGGAAAGGACGGCGGGGCCGCCCGGTGTGCTGCCAGGGCGGCCCCGCCTGCGGTGTGCCGGTGTCAGTCGACGGTGCCGAGCGGGATGTCGAGGTAGGACTCGGTGCCCTCCGGAGAGGTGATCTCGACGGTGGTCGGGGTCGAGTTGGCGTCGGAGAAGAACGGGTCGTGGGTGCCGATGACCAGCTGGAGCCGGCGGCCCCTGGCCAGGACGTAGTGGGCGGGCTGGAGGGCGAAGGTCACGGTGGTGGCCTGCCCGGCCTGCTGGTTGGTGACGGTACAGGGGGCGTTGGTGATGATGTGGCCCTTGCCGGTGGCCGGGTCGCAGTCCAGCAGGTACGCCACGATCGTGGCGTCCATCGCCCGCGGCTTCACCGTCACCCGCACCTCCAGGTCGCCCTGGACGCGCATCGGCTGCGGGAACGGCTCGGTGGTCCAGATCGCGGCGAGGTCGCGGTCGACCTCGGCGGTCTTGTAGACGTGGGGCAGGCCCATGCGCTCGGCCAGGCCGGTCTGCACCAGCTTCGGGGCGACGACGACCGCGGTGTCCCGGCCGGTGGCCTTGAGGGAGCGGGACCAGCCCGGCTGCGGCGCGCCCTCGGCCAGCTGCGCGTCTCCCTGGCCCGCCGCCGGGCCGGCCAGGTGGAACCGCTTGCGCGGCAGGGCGTAGCTCGCCCAGTCCTCGTGGAAGAGGTCGGACAGCAGGTTGTGCATGTACTCCGAGCGGACGCCGAAGCGGGGCTCGCGTCCGTCGCCGGCGCTGCCGCCGAGGTGGTGGTCCAGCCAGCGGTAGGCCGTCTCGGTGGGCTTGGAGAGGAGGCCGGCCAGGCCGGGGAGTTCACCGTTGCCATGGTCGCCGACCTGGACGAGCAGCGACTTGGGCCCCGTCAGGCTGCTGAAGAGGTCGACGACGGCGGGCACCGAGAAGATCGTCTCGTGCCAGGCGGTGGTCAGCAGGATCGGCGTCGCATTGTCGTTGTACGCGTCGAGGTGGGTGCGGGGCGATCGCACCGCCGCGAAGTCCCGGACCTCGTCGTCGATGGCGTTGTTGCGGATCTTCTCGATGACGCGGCGGAACTCCTTCGAGCAGCGCTCCTCGCCGAAGAGCTGGACGAGGGCCTCGAAGGCCTTCAGGTGGCGGGTGCCGTTCTCGTACAGCGAGGCGAACAGGTCGCCCCAGGCGCTGGTGCCGGCCACCACCTTGACCCGGCGGTCCTTCGCGGCCGCCAGCAGGCTCGTCCCGGCGCCGTAGGAGGAGCCGAAGAAGCCGATCCGGTCGGGGTCGACGCCGTCGATCCGGACCAGCGCGTCGATGACCTCGGTGGCGTCGGCCACGTCCTGCGGTCCGGCGACGTGGATCTCGCCCCCGGAGGCGGCCAGGCCGCGCTGGCTGTACGCCAGGACGGCGTAGCCGCCGAGCGCCCAGCGCGGGAACATGCCGAGGTAGGCCCGGTGCCCGATGTTGATCAGCGGGGCGGGCAGGACGACCGCCGGACAGGTCTGCCCGGGCGCGAGGTTGCGCGGGACGCTCAGCGCCGCGTCGAGCATCGTCCCGTCCGCCATGGCGATCGAGAGCTCGCGGTATGCGGCGACCTCCGCGTACGTCTCGTAGGTGTCGGCCAGGCCCCACTGGTCGAGGCGGCCGATCCGGCGCGGCGACGGGTCCAGCAGCGCCTCACGGATCCCCTCCAGCCTGGCGAGGTCGTCGGCGTTGAGCGTGAACGGGCTGTCCGGGGAGCTGTCCATCGGCATGACGGTGAACGCCTTTCACGGAAGAGGAAGTGACGAAGTGTCAGCGCCATGCTCCATCCGTTGCGATCACTACGGTGTACCGACTGGCACCGATCACTCGAACGAGCGATCGGCGCCACTTAAACCTCCCGGCGCGAACAAGTTGGGCCGGCAGCCGGTGCTTTCAGCACCGGCACCGGCGTCGGGTCGCCCGGCTGGCACGGTCAGGCCGCGCGCTGGCCGTGCAGGAGGACGGGCAGCGCGCAGCCCGCCAACGCCTCGGTGATGCGGGCGAACTGGGCGGGGGCCGTGCAGTGCGGCAGGTCGTTCACGGGGACGAAGCGGGCGCCGAGCAGGCCGCTGCGGTGCTGCGGCGGGACGCTCAGGCAGGTGCCGTCGCGCACGGTGCCGCCGTCGAACACGAGGTTGAGGCGTTCCAGGTAGCGGTCGGCCGGGGTGAAGTCGACGGCGACGACGCCGCTCAGGCGCAGGTGCAGGCCGGTCTCGGCGTGCAGGTGCCTCGCCGCCGCGACGTGCGGCGGCTCGTTGGGACAGGCGGCGCCGCCCGGCAGGATCATGCCGT
>NZ_JBHWBZ010000119.1:0-5929 GCF_042735475.1 Kitasatospora sp. NPDC059577
GAGCCGGAGGACCGGCTCCCCGCGCCGCGGCGTCGTCCGGGGGGTGCGTCAGATCTGGACGCCGAAGTCCTGGGCGATGCCCGCCAGGCCGGAGGCGTAACCCTGGCCGACGGCGCGGAACTTCCACTCGGCGCCGTTGCGGTACAGCTCGCCGAAGATCATCGCGGTCTCGGTGGCCGCGTCCTCGGAGAGGTCGTAGCGGGCGATCTCGGCGCCGCCGGTGGCGTTCACCACGCGGATGTAGGCGTTGCGGACCTGGCCGAAGCTCTGGCCGCGGGCGGTGCCGTCGTAGATGGTGACCGGGAAGGTGATCTTGACGGCCTCGGCCGGGAGGCCGGCCAGGTTGACGTTGAGCGACTCGTCGTCGCCCGCGCCCTCGCCGGTGCGGTTGTCGCCGGTGTGCACGACGGTGTTGTCCGGCGTGCTGGTGTTGTTGAAGAAGACGAAGTGGGCGTTGGAGAGCACCTTGCCGTCCGCGTTCAGGACGATCGCGCTGGCGTCGAGGTCGAATTCGGCGCCGGTCGTGGTGCGGACGTCCCAGCCCAGGCCGACGGTGACCGCGGACAGGCCGGGGGCCTCCTTGGTCAGCGAGACGTTGCCACCCTTGGAGAGGCTCACTGGCATGACGATTGCAGTCCCTTCGTTCGCTTCGTGCGCTTTTTCCCGGGACAACGCAATACTCCGGCGGCTTGGTTCCGCAGGTGCCGTGAATTCTTCGTGGGGGCGAATGCCGGGGCAAAGCGGCGGCAAAGAGAGGTGTCAGACGCGGCGGAACCGGCCCTGCAGCGACCAGATGTTCGGGTTGTCGGCCAGGTCGGGGTGCATGTCGAACAGGTCGGCGAGGGTGTCCTGGAGGAAGTCCCGGGCCTCGCGCCGCAGGTCGCTGTGGCGGATCACGGCGGGCGGCTCGTCGGGCAGCCAGGTCGCGGTGACCTCGACCCAGTTGAAGCGGCGGGCGAAGCGCAGCAGTTCGGTGTTCTGGGTGAAGTCCAGGTCGGCGGTCTGCACCCGGGCGGCCCGGCTGCCGTCCGGGTCGCGGTCCAGGTGCTCGGCGATGTCGCACAGCGCCCAGGCGAAGTCGAGCACCGGCACCCAGCCCCACGCGGTGGACAGCTCGGCGCCCTCGGCGTCCAGGTAGACGTCGCCGCAGAACAGGTCGTACCGCAGGGCGTGCACGGACGCGGTGCGGTAGTCCGTCTGCGGGGGGTCGGGGAAGCGGTTGGAGAGGGAGTAGCCGAGCTCGATCACGTACGCCATTGTCGGGGCTCGCGGCGCTCGCGGGTAACCGGGTGCCGGTCGGCGGCGAGGGGCCGCGGATAACCTGGTGACCGGGCGGGTCGGGCGCGGGATGATGGGCACATGCCCGAGCCCATCCGCGTACGGGGGTCGGTGGTCGTTCCCGACGCCGAGCTCGTCTGGCGCTTCTCGCGTTCCTCCGGCCCCGGCGGCCAGCACGTCAACACCTCCGACTCCAAGGTCGAGCTGCGCTTCGACCTGGCCTCCACCAGGGCGCTTCCCGAGGTGTGGCGCGAGCGTGCGCTGGAGCGGCTGGCCGGTCGGCTCGTGGACGGCCGGGTGCTGGTGATCCAGGCCTCGGAGTTCCGTTCGCAGTGGCGCAACCGCGAGGCGGCCGGGGCCAGGCTGTCGGCGGTGCTGACCGAGGCGTGCGCACCGCCGCCGAAGTCCCGGCGGGCGACCAAGCCGAGCCGGGGGATGGTCGAGCGCCGGCTGTTCACCAAGCGGCACCGCTCCGAGGTGAAGCAGGGGCGCCGCCCGCCGCGGGGCGGCGAGTAGCTCAGCCCAGGGTGCGGTAGCCGCCGCGGAAGTAGAGCAGCGGGCGGCCGCCGGGGTCGGGCACCGCGGCCTCCAGGACGCGGCCGAGCAGCAGGGTGTGGTCACCCGCGGGTATCCGCTGCTCGGTGCGGCACTCGACGGTGGCCAGCGCACCCTCGATCAGCGGGGCGCCGGTGTGCGGGCCGCGGTGGTGCGGGGTGTCCGCGAACAGCAGGCGGTCGCTGAGCCGGCCCTTCATGGCGAAGCGCGAGCCGATCGTCTTCTGCCCCTCCGTCAGCACCGAGACCGCCCAGGTGTCGACCCGGGAGAGCACCTCGTCCGTCCGGGAGTCCTCGCGGACCGAGATCAGCACCAGCGGCGGCTCCAGCGACACGGACAGGAAGGACGTGGCCGTCATGCCGATGTCCTCGCCGTCCTCCGGGTCGTGGACGGTCACCAGGCTCACACCGGCGGCGAGCTGGGAGAGTGCTGCCCGGAACTCGTCGGGCGTGGCATGGGGGGCAGCTTCGGGCTGCGGCGACGGGTACACGTACCGCACGGTAGTCGTCACCCGCGGGAAACGGCATCGGGCCATGGTCGTAGGACCGGCGGTGTGCCGGGGGTGTCGCGGCCGGTGTCCGGACTCACTCGCAGGGGTGAAGTCGGCGCACCGGCGGGTGCAGCCGGCTTCAGCTCCGGGCCGCCGAGGTCGACCAGGGAAAAGGCCCTGATAGCGCTTTATGTCCCGCTATGGGGCGGATGAGCTGATTAAGGGCGCATTAGTGTCGTGTGATTTAAGTCACAAGTGGCGCCCTATTGCTGACCGAGCGTGCCGAACGCTGTGCTCCCTGTGATTCAGTTCTTCTGGCAATCGGACGATAACCAATCAAGAACTATCCGAAGCAGCCGGGGAGCCCCCGCATGGAAGCCGAGTCGGAGCCGTACGTCCGTCTCGCGACCCTCCGCACCTTGCACCGGGTCGTGGCGGACCTCAACGCTGCCCGCAGCCTCGCGGGCACGCTGCAGGCCGTCGTCGAGGGCGCGGTGCACGGGCTCGGCTTCGACGCCGCCGCGGTCAGCCTGGTCCGGCCCGACGGCGACCTCGTGGTGGCGGCCGTCTGGGAGCTGGAGGAGAGCCCGATGGGCGGCCCCTCCGTGCTGCTCGGCCAGGTCGGCTCACGGGAGTCCTGGGACCGGCTGCTCGGCGTCAGCGACCACTGGGGCACCCTGCGCTTCCTGCCGTACGACCGCGGCTGGGCCGTCGCCAGCGACATCCCGCGCTGGATCGGGGACGGCACGCTGCCCGTGTACGCCAACGACTGGCACCCCGCCGACGGGCTGCTCGCCCCGATGTACAGCGCCGGCGGCGACCTGCTCGGGGTGCTCTCGGTGGACCGCCCGCGCAGCGGCAAACGGCCCGGGGCCTGGACCCGCGAGGCCCTGGAGATGTTCTCGCTGCAGGCCTCCATCGCGATCGGCAACGCCCGGCTGCGGGCCGAGATGCAGCGCGCGCTGGCCCGGCTGGAGAAGGAGCAGCAGGCGCTGCGGGCCAGCGAGGAGAGCTTCCGCCAGGCCTTCGAGTACGCGCCCAGCGGGATGGCCATCACCGAGCTGCACGGCGCCGGGCGCGGCCAGCTCACCCGGGTCAACGACGCGCTCTGCCGACTGCTCGGCCGCCCCCGCGCGGTGCTGCGCCAGCAGAGCTTCGCCGACCTCGTCCACCCCGAGGACCGTGCCCTGCTGGAGCGCACCAGCGCGGAGAGCGGCCGGGCGGAGCTGCGGCTGTCCCGGCGGGACGGCGGCTACCAGTGGGTCTGTCTGCGCAACTCGATCGTGGCGGACGCGGCCGAGGGGCCGAGCTTCCTGCTCACCCACGTCGAGGACATCGAGGACCGCAAGCGGCACGAGTTCCAGCTCGCCCACCGGGCCAGCCACGACGCGCTCACCGGGCTGCCCAACGGTGCCGAGCTCAAGGCGCGGCTGGCCCGCCGGCTCTGTTCCCAGCCGCAGCCGGTCGGCGCCGCGGCCGGCCCGGCCGGTCCGGTCGAGGCCGCCTACCCCCCGTCGTACGGCTACCCGGCCGGTCCGGTCGAGGCGGCCTACCCCCCGCCGTACGGCTACCCGGCGGACTCCTACAGCGCGCACGCGGCGCACGACGGCCTGGAGGGCGCGGACCCGTACGCCGGGGCCGTGCACGGCTACGGGCTGCCCGAGGGCGGTCCGCCGCCGGGGATCGGCCCGGGCTACGGGGAGCACGTGCACGCCGTGGTCCCGGCCGACCACGGGCCGGGCGGCGAGGCCTGGTCCGCGCCGTTCCGCTCCGGCGGCGCGGCCGTGCCGGACAAGGGGCTCGCGGTGCTCTTCTGCGACCTGGACGGTTTCAAGTCGATCAACGACCGCTTCGGCCACAACGCGGGCGACGCGGTGCTGGTCGAGGTCGCGCGGCGGCTGAGCCAGGCCGTCCGGGACGGCGACACGGTGGCCCGGCTCGGCGGCGACGAGTTCGTGGTGCTGGCCGACGGCATCGGCCGCGAGGAGGCCAAGGACCTCGCCCACCGGCTGCGCAACGCGATCATCCCGCCGATGCGGATCGACGGGCGGGCGATGCGGGTGGGGGTGAGCCTCGGGATCGGCTGGGCCGGCTGCGGCATGAGCATCGAGGAGGTGCTGCACACCGCGGACGAACGGATGTACGACGAGAAGCGGGCGCGCGGCGGGGCCGTGCGCGGGGCGCGCGGAGAGCGCTCGCACCGGCGCGCGGGCTGAGACCGGACGCGGACGGACGACACCGCCGCGGCGGCGCCCTGGCCGGGTTACCCGTGAGTTGTCAAGGGTTCTTTTCCCGCCGTCACACAGGACAGGTAGGGTTCCCGGTACGACAGCGTCCACGATCTGCGCCGCCCGCAGCCCGGCGGCGCGCACCGGATGGGGGAACAGACCACCGTGACGACCGCCGGCAGCAACGGAGTGCCCGAGGGCCAGGGGGGCGGTGCCCCGCAGGACGACGACCCGTTCGGCTACCTCTACCGTCCGGCCGACGGCTCCACCGGGCAGCCGGCCGAGCCGCAGCAGGGTGTCCCCCGCACGTCGTACAACCGGCCGATGGAGGTCGGGCGCGCCCAGTACGGCTACGGCTACCCGCCGCGGGCGCAGCAGCAGCAGTACGGCCAGCCGGGCACGCCGCAGGGGTACCCGGGCGGTCAGCCGCAGGCCCCGTACGGTCAGCCCGGCGTGCCGCAGCAGCCGGGCGAGTACGGCGCCCCGCCGACCCAGCAGACCCGCTACGCCGAGCACTCCCGCCCGCAGCCGGGTGACGAGCGGCCGAGCAGCGGCCGGAGCAAGGGCGCGGTGATCGGCGCGGTCGCCGTGGTCGCGGCCATCGCGATCGGTGCCGGGATAGCGCTGTCCACGGGTGGCCAGGAGGGCGACAAGACAGGCAAGGGCGGCGCCGCCACCACCGCCGCGCCGGGCCCCACCACCCCGGGGCCGACCGGCACCACGGCCGGAGCCTCCCCCTCGTCGAGCGCCACCGTGATCTCCGGCCCGTCGACCGTGGACGCGAGCCAGTTGCAGGCGCAGAACGCGCCGTCCGGCAACACCGTCAAGGGCGCCAAGTCGACGGACGGCAGCTACCTGACCCTCCAGCCGGGCGGTTCGGTGACCTGGTCCGGCGACGTCGCCGCGGCCGGTTCGTACAAGCTGACCGTCCACTACAACTACCTGGGCCCGGACATCAAGGGCGCGGCTGCGGTGAACGGCAAGGACTGGCCGTCCGGGATGACCTACAAGGTCTACGGTCCGGCCCCCAAGGACCAGAACTCCGCCTGGTACACGACCTGGATACTGCCGCAGTTCGCGGCCGGGCCGAACTCGGTGACGTTCACGGTGCCCTCAGGGGCGGTCCTGATCGACCAGGTCACCATCGAGCCCGGCGGCTGAGCCGCCGCTCGTCGCCGACGCACCACGGCCGCCCGTCCCCGTCCGGGGGAGGGCGGCCGTCGTCGTTCCGCGGTGCGGCGGTCAGGCGGGCTTGACGGTGGAGAAGCCGTCGGCGCCCAGGACCCAGCGGCCGCGGCGCATCACGGCGACCAGGTCGTAGGTCCCGGAGTCGACCACGACGAGGTCGGCGAGCTTGCCGGTCTCCAGCGAGCCGACG
>NZ_JBHWBZ010000120.1:0-5779 GCF_042735475.1 Kitasatospora sp. NPDC059577
GGGACTGGGCGAACCGGTCGCTGGCCGGCGCGGGGGCCGGCCACCCCTGGAGGCGGGTGGCGCAGGGGCCCTGACCGGCGCCCCTGCGGGGGCCCCCGCGCGGGGACGCGGAGGGGCCCGGCCGCTCAGTCAGCGGCCGGGCCCCTTTCAGCTCCCGTCCGGGCGGTGCCCGGCGTCGGCGTCGTCGCGCGTGTCGTCAGCGCCCGTCGAGCGGGACGTAGTCGCGGATCGCGGTGCCGGTGTAGATCTGGCGCGGGCGGCCGATCCGGCTGGTCGGGTCGTTGATCATCTCGTGCCAGTGGGCGATCCAGCCCGGCAGCCGGCCGAGGGCGAACAGCACGGTGAACATGCTGGTCGGGAAGCCCATGGCGCGGTAGATCAGGCCGGTGTAGAAGTCCACGTTCGGGTACAGCTTGCGCGAGATGAAGAAGTCGTCCTTGAGGGCGTGCTCCTCCAGCTTGAGCGCGATGTCCAGCAGCTCGTCGCTCTTGCCGAGCTGGCCGAGGACCTCGTGCGCGAGCAGCTTCACCTGGGCGGCGCGCGGGTCGAACGCCTTGTAGACCCGGTGCCCGAAGCCCATCAGCTTGACGCCGGCTTCCTTGTTCTTCACCTTCGTGATGAAGGCGTCGACGTCGCCGCCGTCCTTCTGGATGCTCTCCAGCATCTCCAGGACGGCCTGGTTGGCGCCGCCGTGCAGCGGGCCCCACAGGGCCGAGATGCCGGCCGAGATCGAGGCGAACAGGTTGGCGTGGCTGGAGCCGACCAGACGCACGGTGGAGGTCGAGCAGTTCTGCTCGTGGTCCGCGTGCAGGATGAGCAGCTTGTCGAGGGCGTTGACCACGACCGGGTTGAGCTCGTAGTCCTCGGCGGGGACGGCGAACGTCATCCGCAGGAAGTTCTCGACGTAGCTCAGGTCGTTGCGCGGGTAGACGAAGGGCTGGCCCATCGCCTTCTTGTACGCGTAGGCGGCGATCGTCGGCAGCTTGGCGAGCAGGCGGACCGTCGACAGATGGCGCTGGGCCGCGTCGAACGGGTTGTGGCTCTCCGGGTAGAACGTGGACAGCGCGCCGACGACCGAGGACAGCATCGCCATCGGGTGGGCGTCCCGCGGGAAGCCCTGGAAGAAGCGCTTGACGTCCTCGTGCAGCAGGGTGTGCTGGGTGATCTCGCGGTTGAACTCCGCCAGCTGGCCCGCGTTCGGCAGCTCACCGTTGATCAGGAGGTACGCGGTCTCGATGAACCCGCCCTGCGAGGCGAGCTGCTCGATCGGGTAGCCGCGGTACCGCAGGATGCCGTTGTCGCCGTCCACGAAGGTGATCGCGGACTTGTACGCGGCGGTGTTACCGAAGCCGTTGTCCAGGGTGACCAGGCCGGTCTGCGGGAGCAGCTTCGAGATGTCGAAGCCGGCGTTGCCCGCAGTGCTCTCGACGACGGGGTACTCGTACTCGCCGTCCTGGTACCGCAGTACTACCGAGTTGTCGCTCACGTCTTCCTCACCGACGAAATGAATCCTCTTCCAAGGTGCCCTGACTGTCTCTACCATCCCCCATCCGGAGGACAGTCGCGCACCCGGGGTGGCCCGAAAGGGCCCGCCCCTACAAAACCTGCCGCCGCAGCCGGTACGAACCGGACAAGATCGGCACCACCCTAGGCTCTGCCGTAAATCTCTTCACGTCAAGAGAACATTAGAGGCAACCATCCCGTTGGATAATCATCCAGTAGTCAGTCGATGATCGAGCGCGGTATGCCTCCGACCTGCGCTGACAGCCCGTACGGCCTGCGCGATCGCCTTCCGTGACCCGACCAGCACCACGAGTTTCCGAGCCCTGGTCACAGCGGTGTAGAGCAGGTTCCGCTGGAGCATCGTCCAAGCGGACATGGTGACCGGAATCACCACCACCGGGTACTCGCTGCCCTGCGAGCGGTGGATCGTCACCGCGTACGCGTGGGCCAGCTCGTCCAGTTCGTCGAAGTCGTAGGCCACCTCCTCGTCCTCGTCGGTGAGCACCGTCAGCCGCTGGTCGTCCACGCTGAGGGCGGTCACCACTCCCACTGTGCCGTTGAAGACCCCGTTCCGCCCCTTGTCGTAGTTGTTGCGGATCTGCGTGACCTTGTCCCCCACCCTGAACGTGCGGCCGCCGAAGCGGCGTTCAGCCAACCCCTCCCGGGCCGGCGTCACCGCCCCCTGCAACAGGGTGTTCAGGTT
Source organism: Kitasatospora sp. NPDC059577 (assembly GCF_042735475.1). Lineage (NCBI taxonomy): Bacteria > Bacillati > Actinomycetota > Actinomycetes > Kitasatosporales > Streptomycetaceae > Kitasatospora > Kitasatospora sp. NPDC059577. The sequence continues at coordinate 2,207 of NZ_JBHWBZ010000120.1, forward strand.
CCCCGCCCCCGCCGGACCGCGGTGCATCGGCGCCAGCACCTGGACGTCCCGGCGCGGGTCGAACCCGAACCGCTGCGGGATCCGCCGCGCCACCACGTCCACCGTCAGCCCGGCCGCCAGCTCCGCGTCGTCCTCCGCGAACAGGAAGAAGTCCGCCAGACCCTCCGTCAACGGCGGCTTGCCCTCGTTGATCCGGTGCGCGTTCGTCACCACCCCCGACTGCTGCGCCTGCCGGAAGATCCTGGTCAGCCGCACCGACGGGATCGGCCCGCCCGCCGCCAGCAGGTCCCGCAGCACCTCCCCGGCCCCCACCGAGGGCAACTGGTCCACGTCCCCCACGAACAGCAGGTGCGCCCCCGGCGGCACCGCCTTGACCAGCTTGTTCGCCAGGATCAGGTCCAGCATCGAGGCCTCGTCGACCACCACCAGGTCCGCGTCCAGCGGCCGGTCCCGGTCGTACGCGGCGTCCCCGCCCGGCTTCAGCTCCAGCAGCCGGTGCACCGTCGACGCCTCCACCCCGGTCAGCTCCGACAGCCGCTTCGCCGCCCGGCCGGTCGGCGCCGCCAGCACGACCTTGGCCCGCTTCGCCAGCGCCAGCGTCACGATCGACTTCACCGTGAACGACTTGCCGCAGCCCGGGCCGCCCGTCAGCACCGCGACCCGCTCGGTCAACGCCAACCGCACCGACTGCTCCTGCTCGGGCGCCAGCTCCGCCCCGGTCCGCTTCGCCAGCCAGTCCAGCGCCACCCGCCAGTCCACCCCGGCGAACCAGGGCATCCGGTCGGTGTCCGAACGCAGCAGCCGCAGCAGCTGGTTGGCCAGCGAGATCTCCGCCCGGTGGAACGGCACCAGGTACACCGCGGTGATCGGCCCGCCGCCGTCCCCCGGCACCGGCTCGCGCACCACCCCCTCCGTCGCCACCAGCTCCGCCAGGCAGTCGATCACCAGCCCGACGTCCACCTGCAACAGCTTCACGCCGTCCGCGATCAGCCGCTCCTCCGGCAGGAAGCAGTGCCCCTGGTCGGTGCTCTGCGACAGCGCGTACTGCAAGCCGGCCTTCACCCGCTCCGGGCTGTCGTGCGGGATCCCCACCGCCTGGGCGATCCGGTCCGCCGTCAGGAAACCGATCCCCCAGACGTCCCCGGCCAGCCGGTACGGCTCGTTCTTCACCACACCGATCGAACCGTCGCCGTACTGCTTGTAGATTCGCACAGCCAGCGAGGTCGACACCCCGACCCCCTGCAGGAAGACCATCACCTCCTTGATGGCCTTCTGCTCCTCCCAGGCCGCCGCGATCTTCTTGGTGCGCTTCGGCCCCAGCCCCGGAACCTCGATCAGCCGGCCCGGCTCGTTCTCGATCACCTCAAGGGTGTCCGCCCCGAACCGCTCCACGATCCGCTCGGCGAACCGCGGCCCGATCCCCTTGATCAGCCCCGAGCCCAGGTACCGCTGGATCCCCTGGACCGTGGCCGGCAGCACCGTCGTGTAGTTCTCCACCGTGAACTGCCGCCCGTACTGCGGGTGCGAGCCCCACCGCCCGTGCAGCCGCAACGACTCCCCGACCTGCGCCCCCAGCAGCGCGCCCACCACGGTCAGCAGGTCGTTCCCGCCCCGGCCGGTGTCCACCCGGGCCACCGTGTAGCCGGTCTCCTCGTTGGCGTAGGTGATCCGCTCCAACACGCCCTCGACCTGCGCGAGCTGGAGCGGCTGCTGCCCCGACGGCGCGTGCTTGCTCACCGGGCCCCCTTCGACCGGTACGGGTGGATCATTCCGCTACGCACCGTACCGCCCGGCCCCGACAAGCCCACAGCCCCGGAACCCGGCGGCCCGGCCCGGGCCCGGGCCTGCGGAGCCTGCCGTGCAGCGCCTCCGCCGAAGTGCCAGGCTGAGGGTAGGCAGGGGGACCGTCGACCGCGCCCGCCCGGGCCGGCCCCGTCCGAGGAGCAGTGCCGACATGCTCAACACCGCCTACCGCCCCGGCTCCCCCGACTGGCTCGACCTGAGCAGCCCCGACACCCGGGCCTCCGTGGACTTCTACACCGCGCTGTTCGGCTGGACCTTCGACTCGGCCGGCCCCGAAGCGGGCGGCTACGGCTTCTTCCGGCTCGACGGCCGCACCGTCGCCGCCCTCGGCCCGCTCACCGAGGAGGGCTCCGCACCCGCCTGGACCCTCTACTTCGCCACCCTCGACGCCGACCGCACCACCGAACTCGTCGAACAGGCCGGCGGCCGCGTCCGCTACACCCCCTTCGACGTCTTCACCTCCGGCCGGATGGCCGGCTACACCGACCCCACCGGCGCCGACTTCGCCGTCTGGCAACCGCACGACACCCGCGGCCTGGACCTCGTCGACCAGGAGGGCAGCCTCTGCTGGGCCGAGTGCCTCAGCGTCGACGCCGAACTCGCCAAATCCTTCTACCGCACCGTCTTCGGCTGGCAGGAACAGGACGTCCCGTTCGGGGACTCGCTCTACACCGTCCTCACCCCGGCGGGCGGCGGCACCGACGACGCGCACGGCGGCATCGTCCAGCTCCACCCCGACCAGACCGCCGCCGGCACGGCCTCGCACTGGTTCCCGTACTTCGAGGTCCCCAACGCGGACGCCAGCCTCGCCATCGCCGACACCCTCGGCGCCACCGTCCGGCTCCCCGCCACGGACGTCCACGGCGTCGGCCGCCTCGCCCGGCTCGCCGACCCGCACGGCGCGGTCTTCGCCGTCATCACCAGTGCCGCGCCCGGCGCGTGACACCCGCTCACCCCGCCCCGCCCACCCGGCCCCGGATCGTCCCCGAGAAGGGGCGTGAGGGGGTGCTACGGGCGTAGACGGGCGATCGAGGTCAACCAGTGCCTTCTATTCTCTGATCATGAGCGACATGACCGATCTGACGATCCGCCGGGCGACCGAGGCGGACCTCCCGGCGATAGTGGCGATGCTCGCCGACGACCCGCTGGGCGCGACCCGTGAGAGCCCCGACGACCTCACCGCGTACCGCACCGCCTTCGCCCGCATCGACGGCGACCCGCACCAGCACCTGGTCGTCGCCGACCGGGCCGGCCGGACCGTCGGCACCCTGCAGCTGACCGTCATCCCGGGTCTCTCCCGCCGTGGCTCCATCCGCACGATCATCGAGGCCGTCCGCGTCCACGCCGACGAACGGGGCAACGGGCTCGGCACCGACCTGATCGAATGGGCCGTCGAACGCTCCCGCGAACTCGGCGCCGACCTCGTCCAGCTCACCTCCGACGCCACCCGCACCGACGCCCACCGCTTCTACGAACGGCTCGGATTCGTTCCGTCGCACGTCGGATTCAAGCTGAAGGTCTGACCGAAGGTCCGACGCCGCACCTCGGACAGAACGCCCGGGAAACGCGAAGAACCCCCATCCGGAATCCGGATGGGGGTTCTTCACAAAGGTTGTTCGGCGGCGTCCTACTCTCCCACAGGGTCCCCCCTGCAGTACCATCGGCGCTGTGAGGCTTAGCTTCCGGGTTCGGAATGTAACCGGGCGTTTCCCTCACGCTATGACCACCGAAACACTATGAAACTGTCAACCGCACACCCGAAATCGGGCG
>NZ_JBHWBZ010000121.1:0-3982 GCF_042735475.1 Kitasatospora sp. NPDC059577
CCGCTGGCGCGGTCTCCGTCCCGGGGGCCGGAGCCCGCTGGCGCGGTCTCCGTCCCGGGGGCCGGAGCCCGCTGGCGCGGTCTCCGTCCCGGGGCTTCCCGGCTTGCTCGGCGTCCGAATTCGAAGCCCGTCACCGATGCGGCAGAGAGCCTTCTCGGAGAAGCACACCTCTTGCTATTCGGTTCAGTGGGTTGAGAGCATGTCAGCGATGCATACCAAGATCACAGTTGAAGAGGGCGAAGTGGGGGGTGTGGGCGCATGACGGTAACCATTCATGGCGCGTCATCAGGGACCGGGGCCGACTACCTAACGGCCACCGTTGTGGGGGACGACTACAGGTCGACGGTCAACGGTCTCGACGAGTACTGGGCCGGCGGAGGTGACACCCCGGGGGTGTGGATCGGAACCCAGGCACAGGCGCTCGGAATCGCCGGTTCGCTGGTGGAACTGGAGGCGTCGGACGCCGTTTTCAAGTATGCCCTCAACCCCGTCACGGGTGAGAAGCTCGGCCGTGCGTTTCCTCGCTACACTCCGGCCGACGTGCTGTACGAGCGTCTGCTCGCCGCCGAGCCGGAGGCGTCCGAGAGTCGTCGCGAGAAGCTCCGGGTGAAGGCGAACCGGGAAGGGAGCCGTACGGCTCGCTCCGGCTGGGAGATGGTCTACTCGCCCGTCAAAAGCTTCTCGGTTCTCTGGGCAACGGCTGACGACGAGACCCGCGCACGGCTCGAGGAAGTGGAGCAGAAGGCCTTCGAGAAGGTCTTCGCCCGGACGGAGTCGGAGGCGTGCTGGACCCGCAGCGGCCCCACTGCGGCGTCCCAGGTGACGATCAGAGCGGAGGGGTTCATCGCGGCGTCGTTCATCCATCGTTCCTCCCGCGCGGGTGATCCCGACTTCCACCGTCACCTCCTGATATCGGCGAAGGTTCGTACCGCTGACGGGCGGTGGCTCGCACTGGATGCGCGCCCGCTGCACAAGATGACCGTGGCGCTGTCGGAGATGTACACCACCGAGGTCGAGCGCGGGATGTACGAGGCCTTCGGCGTGGTTGCCGGGCCGCGTATCGACACGATCCGTCCGGACCGCCGACCGGTCCGGGAGTTCGTCGGAGTGGGCCCGGAAGTGGTCCGCGCGTACTCCGCGAGGCGCCGTTCCACCGAGCGGGAGCTGGAGCACCTGACCCGGGTGTTCATGGCCCGGGAGGGGCGTGAGCCGACCCGGGTGGAGTCCTATGCGCTCGCCCAGAGCGCGGCGCTCTCGCAGCGTCCGGCCAAGCAGAAGAGCGACCCGGAGTCGGAGCGGATCGAGTGGCGCAGAAGGGCGAACGAACTCGGTGTCGAAAGCCCGGAGCGCTGGCTCGACGAGTGTGCGGAGCTCTCCCGACAGGTCGATTCCCCGCGCTCGGATCCGGCGTCCCTCAGCGACGTTGTCGACGGGGTTCTCTCGACCCTCGAGTCCTCACGATCGGCCTGGACGCGGACCCATGTCGCGGCCGAGACGTACCGCCAGCTGACTGCCACGGGCTGGCACCTGGCGGCCGGTGAGAGCTTCGACGAGGTGGTGGAGGAAGTAGCCGGCACGGTGCTGGCGCCGGCTCACTGCGCGCCGCTGAACCCCGCCGACACGGTCGAGGTCCCGGCGGAGTACCAGCGGGCCGACGGTACCGCCCTGTTCGCCGATCCCGGGGCGGAGCAGTACAGCTCGCACCGTCTGCGAGCGGCGGAGGCAGACCTGCTCGACGCGGCACTCAGGCCCGTCCCGATCGCCCGCTTCGAGCCCGTCGACATCGACCGGGTGCTGGCGGCCGGCGATCGAGGCCGCGGCTTCACGCCGTCGGCGGAGCAACGCGCGGCCGTCCATCACGTCCTCGGATCCGACGTCCACGTCAACGCGGTCGCCGGTCCTGCGGGAACCGGCAAGTCGGCCGTCGTGCGGCTCTTGAAGGAAGCCGCGGACGCGCGCGAGGTGCCGGTGATCGCTCTCACCTCGAGCCAGATACTGGCCGGGAACCTGGCCGAGGAGACGGGCGTCCGGACGACGAGCACCGCCCGCTGGCGCGCGATGTCCGAGCGGTATGCGAGCGGTGCCGGGGATTGGACCCTGGCCCCAGGGCAGATCGTCATCGTCGACGAGGCGGGCCAGGCGTCGACCCCTGATCTGCATGCCGTGCTCCGCCAGGTCCAGGCGGTCGACGGGCGCCTGATCCTCATCGGGGACGCCGGCCGGCAGGGTTCGACCGGCACCGGGGCGCTCAGTCTCATCGAGGCAGACGCCGGGGTCGCGAGGCTCTCGGAGGCCCGCCGCTTCCGAGAGACCGGCGGCGCGATACGTGGCTGGGAGGTGGAAGCGGCACAGGCCTTGTCGCTCGGCGACGACAGCTGCTACGACGTCTACGACGCCCACGGACGCATCCATCACGGCGCCGCCGAGGCCATGCTCGACGCGGTGTTCGAGGCCTGGCACCGCGACAGTGCCGAAGGTCTGCAGAGCGTCATGATCGCGCCCTCCGACGCCCTCGCGGCACAGCTGTCCCGGCGGGCCCGCGAGGCCAGGATCACCCTCGGCGAGGTCGACGACACCGCCACGGTGGCCCTGATCGGCGGCTCCCGCTGCGGGGTGGGCGACCGGATCGTCACCCGGACGAACAACCGGAAGATCCTCAGCGAGGACGGTCGCCAGTGGGTCCGCAACGGCGACGTCTGGACCGTCGGCGCGGTCGGTGAGGACGGCTCGCTGAGGGTCCGGAACGACCGCACCAGCCGACAGCTGACCCTTCCCGCCGAGTACAGCGCACAGGCCGTCGACCTCGCCTACTCCGTCTCCAAGGACCGGGCGCGGGAACTCACGGTCGACACCGCGCACGCCCTGTTCGACAGCTCCCTCGACCGTGACAGTGCCTATCCGGCGGCCACCCGGGGGCGGCTGGCCAACCACCTCTACCTGGTCACGCAGACGCCGGGCGACGAGGCTGCGGAACCAGGTACGGAGCAGGCGGCACGCCAGGTCTTCGCCGGGATTCTCGGCCGTGACGGCGCCCGGTACTCCGTCACCGCGGTCGAGCGCCTGCTCGCCCGGAAGGCCGCGTCCCTGCGCACGCAGGCCGACCGGATGACCTATGTCCTCGACGATCTCGCCGACGTGCAGGCCCGGCGGGCGGTCGCCGGACTGCTCGGCGAGCGTGCTTCGACGCAACTCGTCGGGGCCCCGGCATGGCCCGCCCTGCGGGACCAGCTCGCCGGGTTCGCGGAGGCGGGCTTCGACAGCGACCGGCTGCTCAGGGAAGCCTTCCAAGACCCCCAGGGCAACACTTTCGACTTCGACGGCAGGCCGCTCAACGACCTGGCGGCGATCCTCCACGCCCGTGCCGCCAAGGTGATGGAGAACGAGTCGGCCGCGGCGCTTCTCCGCCTGCCGGAGGGCGCCGAGCGGCCCGTCACCGCTGTCGGTCACCGAGGTGCGGGCCAGGCCCGCGGGGACGACCTGTTCCGGGCGATGGGCCTGTCCCTGCCCGGTGCGGACCCGTCCGACGGCCGATCGGTGTATCTGCATCAGCTTGCCGTGGCTGCTGAGCGGCGGTTTGTTCAGGTCACTGAGACGGCCCGCGCGGACGCCGCGGCCGGTCAGGGCTGGGCGGCCGTTTACGGTCCCGAACCGGCAGATCCGGGGCACGCGGCCGTGTGGGGGGAGCGGCTTGCCGCGGCGGCTGCTTACCGTGATCTGACTGGCTATCGGGGGTCGGATCCGACTGGCCCGGCTCCGGGCGGGGAGCGGAGCGGGGAGCGGGGATTGTGGCGGGCGGCGCAGGTCGTGCCCGATCCGGTGGTGCTCGCGGACAGGTTCGGGAGCCGACCTCCGGACTGGTTGTCCGGCCTCGGGGGGGGCCCCGCGCGGGGGGGGGCCCCCGGGGGGGGGGGGGGGGGGGGCCGGGGGGGGCCCAACCCCCCGGGGGGGGGGGGGGGAGACTAGGGGAGCCCGCGGTTGAGGG
>NZ_JBHWBZ010000121.1:3992-5669 GCF_042735475.1 Kitasatospora sp. NPDC059577
GGTGGGGGCGGGGCCGCGGCGGCGCGGCCCGAAGGGGGTGGCGGGGGGCCGGGGGCGGGCCCCCCGGCCCCCCCCCCCCGGGCCCGCCCCCCCCCCGCCCCGCGCGGCCCCCGGCACCGAGTGGGATACGGCGGCGGCCGCGGTGGATACCTACCGCAAGGTGTGGCGGTACGGTCACGAGACGGATCCCCTTGGTGAGCGGCCTGCCGAGGCGGTGCAGCGTGCGGACTACGACGCCGCGTCGGCCGCTGTGGCGGCCTGGCAGTCGACCCGTCCGGCACCCGGGAACGCGCCCGAGACTGCCGTGGAGCGCGTGTCCCAGACCGCGGCTGAGGACGTGTCCGGGAGTGTGTCCGGGGCGGTTTTGCGCACCGCCGAGGCTTCGCCGGCCGAGGCGACGCCGGCGCCGGTCCCGGCTTCCTCTGCCGAGGCAACAGCACCGGTCTCGCCGGCTGAGGCTGAGGCGTCACCCGTTTCGTCCGTCGAGGAGAGCGGCGTCTCGGTCCCGGATTCGTCGGCCGAGGCTTCGGCGCCGCCGGTTGTGTCGTGGCGTGAACGGCATCACGGCAGGCTTGGTGACACCGAGTTGCGTCAGGCGTTGCAGCAGACTCTGCTGTCTGCCAGGACCGCTCAGCAGGAGGCCCGGAACGCGGCCGATACAGCCGAGTCGTTGCGGGCAGCAGCGCGCCCTGGTGGGCTGGTCGAGCAGCGCGTGGACGCACTGCATGACCGGGTCCAGGCGATCGCTGCTCTGGACAAGGCTACTGCGGAGGTTCGTGCTCTGGAGTCCGGCCGTGCGACGGCGCTGACCGAGTTCGGGGGCCTGGAGGAGGCACTTGCGGCCACAGGGCGTCTGGGACGTCCGGCGTTGCGCGGAGCGGACCGGGAACAGGCCGAGCAGCGGCACCGCTTCCTCGGCGGGGAACTGGAGACGCTGCAGCAGCGGCTTGACGATGCCGTCACCCGCCGGTCCCGCCATGAGGCGCTCGCCGGAGATCCCGCCGGCCGTGAGCGGGCCTTGTCCCGCTGGGAGGAGCTGGGCGGGACCCGGGAAGCCGTGCTGGCGCATGCCATCGCGGACAACGACCGGCGTATCCGCCAGGCTGGGGCGGCGTCCGAGGGATTCCGGACGACCGGTGCCCGGCTGCGGCCCCGTATCACCGGCCTGCGTGCGGAGCAGGCCGCGCGTGAGGCGATGACGCCAGGAGAACGGCGCAATGAGGCCGCTGAACGTGCCTCGCGCGGCGGCCCGCGTCCGGCCCCGGCGGCGCCGTCCTCGCCGACGCGCCGGTTCCCGGGACAGGAGCCAGGCCAGGAACGCTGACCCGGCCCCAGGGCGCGCTTTTCGAACCGTGCCGTCCGGACTGCCCGGACAGCACCTCGCCCGGTCCCGGCACCACCGCCCTGTGGTGCCGGGGCCAGGCTGGGGTCTGCACTGAGGGCCGTTCGACGGGGTGCCGGCCGGGCCGGTGGAAGTCCTCTTCCGGCCCTTCCCCGGCCTGTGGGGCCCCGTCCTCGCCCCTTCCCCACCCTTATCCGTTCTCGGTCCCCCAGGCCCAGCGGGCCCCAGCCGGGACATCCCTACCAGCCGACCCCAAGGGCCTCCAACTGCCCGAGCTGCTCGGCCGACAGTTTGTCCCGGCGGGCCTTCTGGTTGTTCAGCCAGGTGCCCAGGGA
>NZ_JBHWBZ010000122.1:0-5586 GCF_042735475.1 Kitasatospora sp. NPDC059577
ATCCCGAGCGCGTCCAGCATCTCCACCCGGTATGACGCCAGATCACCATTCGCATTTTCGCCTCGTCGGTCCGACAACCACTTTCCAAGCGGGTAATTCCCATTCTCCCCGACCATCGCGGAATAAGGAACGTCAAGCCCGCCGGTCCCCTTGAACCACCGCCGCGCGTGACCAATCCCCTCACGCCACAGCTGCGTCTCCCCGACCAGCACCCGCGACGCGATGAACAGCGCCAGCACGTTCTCATCCACCGGCGTCTGGAACCGCACCGGCAACGTGAAAGCCCCCGCCCCAGCCTCACCGACACCACTCTCACCAGGACCGGAAGCCGCCTCAGCGCTGTGCTGCAAATCTGCGGTTTGTTGTCACTGGGGAGCGGGTGGGTGTCACCAGCTCGTCGCTGGGGCGGCGTGTGGGATCAGGGGTGCCAGGTGCCACAGGGATGCGGATGTGTGGTGACGTTATGAGGCGCTGCCCGGTGACATTCTGATGCAGATCCCTATGCGGGTCGTCGGTCCGATAGGGCCCAGGTCCTGGAGGACGGGCTGTCTGGCCTGGCAGTCATACTCCGGGCATGATCAGCGATGATGCAGCCCGTTTGGAGAGTCTGCCTCCTGCCGCGCGGGCACTGTTTGCCGGTACCGACTGGAGCGCACTGCGCCACGTCTGTACTGGCATGCACGGTGTACCCGACACACCGGACATCCTGCTCGGCCTGCTCGACAATGACCCGGCCCGCCGTGTCCGGGCCGTGCACAACCTCGACAACCTGGTGTTGCACCAGGAGACCGTCCACGCCGCCACCGCGCCCGCGGCCCGGTACGTCGCCGCGGTCCTCGGCGATCCGCGTACCTGCACCGAAGCCCTGTGGGAGGGGCGGCCGGGCCGTCGGCCGCTGCGCGCGGAGCTTTTGAACTGGCTGGGCCGGTTCGCCGACACGGTGTCCTGTCCGTCGTACGAGGGCCCTGGTGCGTCCGGTCACGTCGCGGCGAGCCAGGCCGTGCGGCTCGCGCTCCACGCCGACATCGCGGTCTTCCTGGACGATGCGGACCCGAGCGTGCGGGAGGCCGCTCTCGCCGCCGCCGCCCTGCTGCTCGCTGCTCCGGAACTCGTGCATCACATTCCGGCGACTGCGCCAGCCGTGCGCCGGATCCTGGCTGTCAGCGCGAACTCCCGCTACCGGTGGATCGCCCGTCGTTGCCTGCAGGCCTGGGGCCAGGACATCGACGACCTGACCGCGAAGGAGGAAGTGCTCTGCCGCGCCGAACGAGAGGCAGCCACCGTGGCCGAGGACCCCTGGGCCGACCCGCAGGCCTCGGCGGACGCCCACCTGTGGCTGGCCGAACGCCCCGAGGACACCGCGGAGCCGACCTGGCTCGCACGCCGGCGGACGGGAGAACTCCAACCTGTCCAGCGGCCCGAACCCGTGCCGCAGCCCGGCCCTGCCGACCTAGTTGAACGACTTGAACCCGAGCCTGTGACAGAACAGGGGCCGACGGCGGGCAGTCGGGCTGTCGTGATAAGCGAGGGCCGCGCCCACTGGACGTTCACCCCGTTTGTCGGGGTCGGGCCCGTGCATTTCGGCATGAGCCCGCAGGACGTGGAGCAAGCCCTCGGCGACGAGGCGCCGAACAGCAGGTGGCAGCACTCACCGGGCAGTGGACCCCGACTCCGGGAAGCTCACTTCCCTGCGCTGGGCGTGAGCACCTACTACGAAGGAACCGAACCGGGCCTGGCTTGCGTGGCCGTCGACGCGCGAACCGGCCCCCAGGTCGTGCTGGAGGCACGCCGCTGGTCGGGCGTGTGCCCTCCGAACTCGAACGGTGGCTGCTCGACCGCGGGATGCAAGAGGGCGGCCTGGTCTACACCCACACGGGAGACCCGGGATCGCGGAAGCTGGGACTCGTGCTGCGCGCGCAGCGGGCCGAAGACGTCGCCCTCTCCCGGCCGGTGTTCATGCCTTATCACTGGGTGGTCGCCACCTGGGACCACCTCCCGGGCACCGAGTGGTCCACCTTTTGAGGCCCGCGGCCCAGTCGACACCGGGTTCTGCTTGCCGGTGCCGACTTGCAGAACCGGGATCCGGAGGCCGCTACCCACGGGGTGGTGGCCTTAATGCTTCTCCAGTGAGGGCCATGAGGCTCACTGATTCAATACCGGGGTGGTGGACTGGGCACGCATACGCGACAGCAGATTCGATGTCGATCGCGTCCCGGCGCTCCTGGCGCAGCTGGAGCACCGGGACGACGCGGATGCGTGGCAGGAGCTGGGCTGGCGGCTCGTCCTCGAGGGCGACCTGGTCTTCCCGGCCGGCTTCGCCGTCCTGCCGCAGCTGGTGCGCCTCGCGCCGCGCAGCGTGCAGGCGCGCGCCTTGGCGGGGCGGATCCTCGAGCGCGCGGCCGGGCACCACGGCTGCGACGACCTGCTGGCCGACTGCGCCGGCACGATCGAGGAGTTCGGCGAGGCGCTGGACCGGCACCTGCGGTCGCGGCCGGCCGACTACCTCGTCTCCTTCCGTGCTCTGCTCGCCGTCGCGCAGGAGTACCACTGGGCGAACGCTCTGGAGGGCTTCACGGACGACATCTACGAGCTGGAATGCCCGCACTGCGCTGTGGCGATGAAGATCGTCGTCGGCCGGTTCGGGTGCTACTCGCAGGTGTGGGACGGCGACGAGGAGCTGCGACGGGACCTGCGACGGGACCTGCGACCGGCCGTTGCCGAGGAACTCACCAGTACCGGCCAGTGGATGCACCGGACCGCGGTCCGCGACGGGCAGGCGGTGCTCGCCGACGGGATCGCCCACCTCTTCGGCGAGGCGGAATGCCCGGTGTGCGCCAGCGTCTTCAACATCGCGGACGAGTACACCGACGCCAACCGTCCGGCCGTGTTCATCGATCGGGTCCCCTCCTCGGCCCAGGACACCGGAGCGGGCGCATCCCCCAGCTGCCTGGCAGGCGGTGTCGGTAGGGGGCCTACGCTGCGCCGGGAACGAAGCCGAGCAGACAGGGACCGTGATGGTGTTGACGTTGGATGAGGCCGTGGAGCAGCTCGGTCACCGGTTGTCGCCGAAGCGGCGTTGCGCCGCGACGCGGCTGCGCCGACTTGCCGATCCCGCAGCGGGTCCGCCGCTCCTGGAGGCCCTTGAGCGGGAGGTTCGTGACTCCCGTACGTGGGAGACCCAGTACCAGATGGTCATGGCACTGGGGATGTGCGGTCACCGCCCCGCGCTCGGCCTACTCCGGGACCTTGCTCAGCGCCCGTTCGAGGCGACCATGGTGTACACCGCGCTCGGCGACGCCATCGTGCGGCTGAGCGCACTCGCGGCCACAGGCGACTCCCTGCGCTGGTGCCTGGACAGCGGTACCCCGATGCTTGCCGACGGCGCGTTGCGTGCCGTGGCGATGCAGCGGCTGTGCCCGGACACGGCCACGATCGACCACGTCCTGGGCTTCCTTGAGCCTTTGGGCCCCCACGACGGTCTCCGGTTCTGGGCCGCGGCTGCCGCAGCGGGTTGGCCGAGGCATCAGGTCACGAGGTTTCTCCACGAGTGCGCAGCCGGTCCCCGGTCCGATGTGGCCGGTGCAGCCGCCTCGTCCCTGCAGGGCAAGTACCAGACCTACTCGCCCTTGTAGCAACCCGGCGACAACCTCGGCGACGGCCCTCAGAACAGGGACACGATCGTGTGGCGCGGTGTCCTTGAGCGCGACGGATGACGATCATTACGGCTGCGATGGCCACAATCAGCATGCCGGACACAGGCACGAGGGCCCAGGCGTTGAGGTTCATGGTGGTCCCTTCGGCTGCGCTGCCCCCGTTGAGCGGCTCTGGAGACAAACTGACATGTCGGAGCAGGGCCCACGAAGGCCCGCGGGATCACCTGGATCGGGCCGACAAAAAGCCAGCTCATGCGGGTATCTCTTATAACTGGATGGATCGGATGGATCCGGATGAAGTGGAAACACGCAGGTGAGCAAGACAGCGGAATTGAGCCCAGGACGGGCCGCGCTGTGTGAGGCACTGCGGGAGCTGGAGCGCAAGGCACTTCAGGGCAGGAATCAGACAAATACGATCACGCTGGCCAACCAGGAGCTAGCGAAGCGACATCATCGGTCCCGGCTCTCGACCACCACGGTCGGCAACTGGATCACGAGCGGCGCCCCGGCCACGGCTGTGGAGCAGCGGAGATGGGCATAGGAGTAGGCCCTGGAGATCGTCGCGACGGATGCCCGCGCGGCGGTCATCGACGTCGTGGCGGCCGCGCTGGAGGACCTCCGCGCGGACGGTCAAGAGGTGAGGCTCGGGCCGCTGCTGTGGCACCTGGCCGACGGGCTGCGCGGACGGGCACGAGGCGACGAGGGCGTGAACGTTCTGGTGGGGGCCGCCGAGGCTGTCTCCCTGGCGCTGGCGGCCGAGCGCAGCGCCTGGGGACGGGACGACGTCGTGCGGATCACCGGCGGCGAGTACCAGGGCCGGGCCGGGCTGATCGACGTCCCGGTATGGCAGCCCGACCACGACGGCCAGGACATCGAGCCGGGCCTGCCCCGTGCCTACCGGGTCCGGCTGGACGGGGCGGTAACCGCGGACCTGCCGGCCGGGCAGCTACGCCTCGCGGCACCGGAGTCCGACCCGGACGTCTACATGGCCGTCGCCTTCCCGAGCGTGTGGGTGGGTGCGTGGTGTGGGGAGACCGGCTGGTGCGCTGGCACGCCGAGCGCCGCTGCCGGGAGTGGGCGCCGCTGGACCTCGACCCAGACCCGCCTGCATGAATACCTCCGCTCACGAGCCTGGCGGCCCTCCTCCGGCCCCTGGATGCTGAGCCTGCTTTCCGGTCCGGAGGCCCGGCGCGGTTGGGAGCAGGGGCGGGGAGATGGGCTCGGAGGTGGTGGGGGAGGCCAGGGGAGCTTTGGCAGGAGGTGGCGGTGGCGTGGCTTCCCAGGCGCAGACGGGGTCTGCCGCCATTGCTCCGTGACAACTCCGTGGCATGCCTAGCGGGCGAGGGTAGAGGATGCCGGTATGACTACCATTCGCGCTGCCTCCGCGGACGACCTCGTGACACTCGCGGCGCTCACCGCCATCGCGCACAAGGCACATGCCGACAATAGGCCCGACCTCTTCGTTGGAACGCCTTCGCCAGAAGCTCTCGAAGCGCTGCTGATCAGCCAGTTGGCGGATCCTCATGTGACCTTTCTCATCGCCGAGGCACCCGATGGTCAGCCCATCGGCTACGCAATGGCCGAACTCATCGAACGGCACGGCAGCGCGCTCACCGTTGGTGACTCGGTCATCTCGCTTCGGCAGATCGCCGTGGACCCGAGCGTTTCACGAAGCGGCGTGGGCTCGGCGCTGCTGGAGGAGGTGCGTGAGATCGGACGGGCCGCCGGCTGCCGACGACTGGTAACTCAGGTCTGGGACTTCAACGCGGCTGCCCATGCCTTCTACCAGACCTCCGGCCTGAGGCTGACGACCAGGGCGCTTGATCAGGAGCTCTGACTGGGCGTTTCGTCCCTGGTTTCGGGGGTCAGGTTCCGCGCCAGGTCGGGGTGGATTCTCCGGTGAGTCGGCGGGTCATGAGGCCGATCATCGCGA
>NZ_JBHWBZ010000123.1:0-5523 GCF_042735475.1 Kitasatospora sp. NPDC059577
AGACCCCCCCCCCCCCCCCACCCCCGACACACCCCGGCCCGGTGGGCTCGGTTTGCTTAAACCCCCCCCGGGGCCGCCGGCGGCCGCCTGCGGCACAGGGGGCGAGGAGGGCCCGGGCGGGCGGGGCCCCGGACGAGGGCCGGGTCAGGATGCCGGGTCAGGTTGCCGAGCCAGGGGCCAGGCCGGGGGCCGAGCCAGGGGCCAGGCCGGGAGGCCGAGCCGGAGGCCGGGCCCGGGGCCCGAGCCCGGGGGCCAGGCCCCCGGGCCGGGCCGGGGTCAGACCGGGCGGGTCTGCGCCCAGTCGTAGAGGCGGTGGGCGCTGTCCCCCAGGCGGGTGGCGTAGAGCGTGCCGGCCGGGCCGCCCACGAGTTCGTCGGTGGTGGTGGTGACGCCGACGACGGTGCCGGTGCCGGTGCGGGGGTCGAACCGGGCGAGGTGGGGGCCGCCGCTCGCCCCGTGGCCCATGGTGCAGGGCTCGCCCCACAGCAGGGGGGCCTTGGGGCCGGGCCGGGCCGGTCCGGCGCAGTGGATCATGCGTGAGCCGGCGTAGAGGGCGGCGGCGTTGTTGAGCCGGTCCTTCGGGTACCCGAAGGTGTGGATGAACTCGCCCTCGGCGGGCTCGGTGAACGCGATCCGCTGGCTTCCCGTGACGTCCGCGATCCGCCGCCCCTCGGCGGAGGGGTTGGCGACGAGCACGGCCGCGTCGTGGCCGGCGACGGCGACGGCGTCGGAGGTGGTCGTGCCCGGGGCGGCGTCCCAGTGGGAGGAGGTGGCCATGGTCTTGATGCTGAAGCCGCCGAGCGGTTTCGTGCCGTTGCGGTAGCCGGGCACGAAGTACAGGTTGTGGCGCCAGGTGTCGTCGGCGGTGGGGGCGCCGACGCCCCTGAGGCAGTGCGCGGCCGTGACGAGGGTGCTGCGGTTCGCGCTGGTGACGACCGTCGCGGTGCAGCTGCCGTCGTAGCCGTCGGAGAAGGTGAAGAAGAGCCGGCCGATGTTCCGGTCCGCCGCTCCGCCGTGCGTCCAGACGGCTCCGGGGTCCGGGGTGTTCGCGGGGAGCGGGCGCGGGTCGTCGGGCGTGTCGTCGTCCTCGGGCACGGGGGTGATCTCGGGGACGACGGCGCCGGCCAGCTTCATCCGGGTGGGGGTCCAGTAGGTGTCGATCCGGCTGCGTTCCTGTGCGGTGGTGGCGCCGGTGTGGGTGGTGACGGAGTCCTGCTCCGCGGCGAGGGCCGTGGCCGGCGCCAGCGCGGCGATGGTGGCCGCGGTCAGCAGGAGGGCTCCCGCGGTGGCGAGCTTGCGGGGGAGGGTGCGGTGTGTGGCGGGCATGGTCACCGTTCTCGTTCGGGTGCGGTGTGCTTGACGGTCCGTCGGCGGGGTCGGCGGGGCCGGTGCTTCAGGCGTGTTCGGCGGTCGGGGCCGGCGTTTCAGGCGTGTTCGGCGGCCCGGTACAGCGGCTTGGTGATCGCGGAGGTGAACTGCGGGCCGACCAGGTGCCGGGTGCAGGCGGTGTCGCCGCGGGGGCAGGCCCGGCCGGAGGCGTCGAGGAAGGCGCCCTGGGTGTCGTCGCCGACCACGGTGCCGATCCCGGAGGACGGGTCGAGGTCGGCGATGCGGGGGCCTCCGCTGGAGCCGCCGCCCATCACGCAGGGGGCGCCCCACTGGCCGCGGGGCTCCGGGTGCTCCGTGGTGCCGGGGTTCTCGCGGGCGGGCCCCGTGCAGTGGGCGAGCCTGGCCCCGGTGTATTCGGGCAGGCCCGCGCGGGCGGGATCGCCGGAGGCCTCGCGCGGGTAGCCGAACTCGTGGACCACCGCGCCGCCGGGGCGGTCGAAGCCGATGCGCTGGGCGGCGCCGACGACGTCCTGGACGCGCCGGCCCGCGGCGTCGGTGTTCAGGACCAGGAACGCCTGGTCGTACGCGTCGTACGCCAGGGCGTTCTGCTCGTCGTTGAGGAGCCAGGTGGCGTCGGCGACCCCGGCGCGGGCGACGAACGCGCCGTAGGGCGCGAGGCCGTCGTGGTAGCCCGGCACGAACATCTCGTTCGCCAGCCACTCGTTGTTGTCGCCCAGGAGGTCGGGGCTGTTGACGCAGTGCGCCGCCGTGACGACGGTACTGCGGTTGGCGCTGTTCACGACGGTCGCGGTGCAGCTCTCGTCCTCACCGTGGTTGGTGAAGAAGAGTCTGCCCACCGTCCTGCTCAGGGTGTCGGCGCCGGTCCACGGGGCGCCGTCGGGGCCGCTCCTGGGCGCGGCGCCGGAGGACGGCGTGGTCAGGGCGGCGATCCGCGCGGGGGTCCAGTAGTCCAGGACGGCCTGCTGCTGCGCGGCCGTGACCGCTTCCGGATGGACGATCACCCGGCTCGCGGCCGCCGTGGCCGTGTCCGGTGCGGCGGCCCCGGCCGGCGCGGCCGACGCCGGGCCTGCCGCCGCCGCGACGACCGTCAGGGCCCCTGTCAGAGCTCCGGTCAGAACCGCCGTCAGGGCGGCTCGGGTGCGGGCTCGGGTGCGGGTGCTGGTGCTGGTGCGACCGTGTGTGGGTGGCATGTGTCGCACCGTAGGAGCTTCACGTCAGGGTCACGTCAGGAGTGGGTTTCGTCCTCCCCTCGAACACGTCAGGGTCCGGTAAAGAGCGTTTCATCCGTGTCTCGGTGCGGCCGCGAGCGGGCCGCCGGGCGGTGGCCCCGGATCCGCACCGGAGCGTTCACCCTTCACCATTGCAATGAACGAAAGCAGGGTCGTTGCGTTATCTGCACGCCAGTTGCAACACTTTTCGGCACTTCACCTGCAGAGATAGAGATTTGACGCAACGAGCACGTTGTCAGCTTCAGAAAGGCAACGTAGCGTTTCCGTCATCAGAAAGAACGACCGAGCACCGGAGAACACCATGCAGACCTTCGCCACCGCCGCGCCGATCACCGCCGTCCTCGACATCCCCGCCGGGCGCGTCCGGCTGATCGCCGCCGACCGCACCGACACCGTCGTCGAGGTCCGCCCCGCCGACCCCGCCAAGAACCGCGACGTGCGCAGCGCCGAGCAGACCACCGTCACCCACGCCGACGGCGTCCTGCGGATCCAGGCCCCCGAGAGCGGCAAGGCCCTGCTCGGCGCCGGCTCCGTCGAGGTCACCGTCCGGCTGCCCGCCGGCTCCCGCGTCGAGGGCCGCGCCGCCGCCTGCGAACTGCGCGTCGTCGGCCGCCTCGGCGACCTCGCCTTCGACGGCGCCTACCGCCACACCAAGATCGACGAAGCCGCGAACGTGCACCTCACCGCCACCGACGGCGACATCGAGATAGGCCGCCTCACCGGCACCGCCGACCTCACCACCGCCCGCGGCGACATCCACGTCACCGAAGCCCACCACGGCACCCTCACCCTCACCACCCGGGCCGGGAACATCACCGTCGGCGCCGCCACCGGCATCTCGGCCACCCTCGACGCCGGCACCACCCACGGCCGCACCCACAACACCCTGCGCAACGACGGCACCCCCACCCTCGACATCCGCGCCACCACCTCCCACGGCGACATCACCGCCCGCAGCCTCTGACCCACGCACCCGGACACCCCCACTCCCCCACTCCCCCACTTCCCCACTTCCCCACTCCCCCACTTCCCCACTTCCCCGCACGCAGGAAGGCACCCCATGAGCACCCACGTCCAGCCGTCCGCCTGGAGCGGCATGGTCCCCGTCGACGACACCGCCCTCGCCGTCACCGACAGCGGCGGCCCCGGCACCCCGGTGATCTACCTCAACGGCCAGTTCGCCACCCAGGGCTACTGGCGGCGCGTCACCGCCGAACTCGGCCACGGCTACCGGCACATCACCTACGACGAGCGCGCCCGCGGCCGCAAGTCCCACCGCTCGGCCGACTACTCCTTCGAGGCCGCCGTCCGCGACGTCGACGCCGTCCTCGCCGCCCGGGGCGTGGAGCGGGCCCTGGTGGTCGGCTGGTCCTACGGGGCGTTCGTCGCCGCCCACTGGGCCTCCCGCAACTCCCGGCGCGCCCTGGGCGCCGTCCTGGTCGAGGGCGCCCAGCCCCACGACTGGCTGGACGACGCCATGGAGCAGCGCATCCGCAAGCAGTTCCGCCAGTGGGGCTGGTTCCTGCCGCTGCTGCGCCCCACCGGCCTGGCCCCGCGGATGAACGCCGACGAGCTGGCGCGGTGCAACATCGAGCTGGGCCGGGTCGCCCGCGAACGCGAACTGGCGCCCGTGCTGGACGCCATCAGCGTCCCGACCCGGTACGTGGTCGCCTCCGGGGCGTCCCTGGGCAGCCGCGGCGACGAGCAGGAACGCATCCGGGCGAGCCTGACGGCGGTGGCCGCCCGCAACCCGGCCATCGAGATCAGCGCGAAGGTGGCGAGCAACCACGGCACGATCCTGAAGAAGGACTTCCGCGCCGTCGCCGACGCCGTGCGCGAGGTCACCGCCGCCGGCACCGCGGGGAACTGACGGCGCGCGCACCACAGGGCCCCGCACCACAGGGCCCCCGCGGCACAGCGCCCCGCGCCTCGGGGCCGGCGGCATGCGGCCCGGCCGCTACTGGGGGTTGCCGTTGGCGGCCAGGCGGGTGCCCATCTCGGCGTGGGCGCGCCGCGAGTGCGGGTTGGCCGGGTCGTGGACGAGCCGCAGGTAGTCGTAGAGGACCTGGACGCACCGGTCCCGGGTGGGGTAGGAGGCGTCGGCGGCCAGGCCGAGGCGGTCGGTGACCTCCATCAGCTTCCCGTCGGAGGCCGCGTACACCGGGTGCCAGACCAGGCGCACCGCCGGGTCGAGGGCCATGACCACGCGCAGCTGCGGGACCTCCTGCGCGATGAGGACGCTGTCGGGGTCGTAGGCCCGCAGGAAGATGTGGACGGGGCCGCGGGCGCGGCTCACGAAGGCCTTGGACAGGACGTTCCACATCGGCGTCTTGAGCAGCCAGTCCGGGGTGAGGACGAGTTTGTCGACCACGCCGCCGAAGGGGGTGGCCTCCAGCGGGGTGTGGCCCTTGCCGCGGGCGTAGTCGCTGACCTCCCGACCGCCGGACCACAGGGCCAGTGTGGGGGTGTCGATCTCCAGGTAGTCGCCGACGACCTTGACCAGTTCCTGGTACCAGCTGTTCGAGGCGCGGTGATCGCGCTGGTCCTGGCGTGCGGTGAAGGTCGCCATGGCCTCGTCGTTGAGCCGGCCCTGTTCGGCGATGCCGCCGAGGACGAGCTGCCAGGCGACGTCGGTGACGGCGTCGGGGAAGCCCGCCCGGGCCATCGCCTCGCGGAACGCGTCCCACTCGCCGTGCCCGGTCGGATCGGCGGCGTCGCGCCGCGCCTCCTGCCGGACGGCGGGGTCGCTCTGGCGCTGCAGCCGGCGGGTCACCGCCGCGTTGCCCACCGCCCTTTGCAGGGAGGCGAGTTCGGCGGGCCGCGCCCTCCCGGCGGCGGGCCGCGCGGCCGCCGGCGGGGGGCGCCGGGGCGGCGCCCCCCCCGGCGCCGGCGCCGGCGCCCCCGCGGTGGCGCTGCGGGGCCCGCGGCCCCCCCCCACCCCCCC
>NZ_JBHWBZ010000124.1:0-5403 GCF_042735475.1 Kitasatospora sp. NPDC059577
GAACTGCCCCGCGGCCCCGCCGCCGCTGCCGTCTCCGCGTCCGTCTCCGCATCCGTCTCACAGCCAGCCCCGGCGGGCGGCCTGGACGCCGGCCTGGAAGCGGGTGGTGGCGCCCAGGTGGGCGAGGAGGACGGAGACGCGGCGCACCACGGTGCGCCGGCCCAGGCCGAGGCGGCGGGCGATGGCGTCGTCGGTGGCGCCGCCGGCCATCAGGGTGAGGATGCGCCGGTCGCGTTCGTCGATGCGCAGGTCGACGCCGGCCACGCTGGCCGGCACCGCCAGGCGCCACAGGGTCTCGAAGACCGCGGTCATGGCCTGCAGCAGGCTGGAGGGGCGGATCAGCAGGGAGACCACGCCGGGGCGGTCGTCGGCGGGCAGGGTGACGATGGCGAGGTCGTCGTCGCCGATGGCGAGCTTGAGCGGCGGCTCGTCCAGGGTGCGGGCCTGTTCCCCGGCCTCGACCATGCGCGCCATGTTGGGCCCGGCGACCGGGTCCTCGAACGCGCAGCCCTGGTAGATCGCGCGGTAGACGACGCCCGCGGCCATCCGGCGGCGCTGGAGCACCTCCTGGTCGGCGTAGTGGGCGTGGCTGCCGGAGTACGGCGGCACGTCGATGACCCGGATCTGGTGCCGGGCCGCCAGTTGCAGCCGGCGGCTGGCGGCGAGCACCTGGGCGGGGTCCTCGACCACCTCCAGCGCGCCGTAGCTTCCGGCGTCGCGCCGGGCGAAGCGGTAGAGGCGTTCGAGTTCGGCGCCGGCCCGGCGGGCGGTGGCCTGGCGCAGCGCGTCGCGCTGCAGGACCGTCTCGACCACCCGGCCTGGCGGCAGCGCCTCCCAGGAGTGGTCGCGGTCGTCGGCGGTGCCGGCGCCGTCGAAGGCGACGGCGACGCCCTCGTCCGCGAGGTCGCGCAGCACGGCGAGCACGGTGTCCTCGTCCAGGCCCGCGCCGTGCGCGAGGTCGGCCACCCGGGCTCTGGGCCGTCCGACCAGGCAGCGGTAGACGCGGCCGCGTTCGGAGTCGGGATCCAAGACGTCGTGCACGACACCCCCCGGTCATCGTGTCCCCCTGCCGCCCGGTGGTCCCGGGTGGCCGGGGGAGCCTACCCGGGTGGGTGGCCCACATGCGCCAGTGGCCCAGGTGCGCCGCCGGGTGCTCTGGCGCGGGACGGTCCGTGTGACGAGAGTTGTCGATGTTCAGACAGGAGTGGTGCGACGGACCGTCAGGACGGCCCGTCGGCACGACCGTCTGCGCACCCCGCGAGGACCGCCCGCCACCACCGACCGTCGAAGGCCGAGGACGACCCCCATGACCCCAGCCCGGCACCTGCCCGCCCGGCTGCGGCGCGCCCGCACGGCCGTCGCCGCCCTGGCCGCCTGCCTGCTCCCGTTCGCCGCGACACCCGCGGCCTCCGCCGCCCCGTCGGCAGCCGCCCCCGCGACGGCCGTTCCCGCGACGGCCGCGTCAGGTCCGGCCGCGTCAGGTCCGGCCGCCGCGACGGCCGTTCCCGCCGACGCCGGCGGGCCGCCGCCGCTCACGGACGGCTTCGGGCTCACCCAGGTCGGCACCGCGACCGGCAGCGCCACCAACTTCGTCGTCACCGTCACCACCCCGCAGGTCGCCGGGCCGCACACCATCCGGATCCTGCTGCCCGCCGACTACGCGCAGCACCCGGACAAGCGCTACCCCGTGCTGTACTTCCTGCACGGCGCCTCCGACAACCCGAGCGACCCCGCGCTGGCCTACCCCGCGCTCACCGCCGCCCAGTCGATGATCACGGTCATCCCGGACGGCGGCCTGCGCGGCTGGTACACCGACTGGCTCGACCAGGGCACGCCCGCCGGTGCGCAGAACTGGGAGACCTTCCACCTCACCCAGGTCCTCCCGTTCGTCGACGCCAACCTGCGCACCCGCACCGACCGCGCCCACCGGGCCGTCGGCGGCCTGTCCATGGGCGGCTTCGGCGCCCTGCACTACGCCCAGGACCGCCCCGACCTGTTCGGCCAGGTCCTCACCATGTCCGGCGCCAACGACCTGTCCACCGACGAGATGATCCTGCGCGGCGCCGTCGTCGCCATGCTGACCAACGCCGGCACCGTCCTGTGCGGCCCCAGCGACGGCCGCCCCTGCGGCTTCGACTACGGGCCCACCGTCTCCAGCGACGCGATCTTCGGCACCCCGTACCCGGTGTTCAACGCCGACTGGCGCTGGAACGCCGCCGACCCGGCCTCCCGGCTGGCCCTGCTCGACCGCACCGGCATCGCCGTCTACACCGGCAACGGCAACGGCAACCCCGCCGACATGGAGTTCTGGGCCGAGGGCACCGCCAAGCGCGTCAAGGACCGCCTGGACGCCCTCAAGCTGCCCTACCACTACGTCGACTACGGCGACGGCACCGGCTGGGGCGCCGACTGCCACGGCGGCCACACCGCGGGCTGCTGGGCGCAGGACCTCGTGGACTACGTCCCGCGCCTGGAAGCGGCCTTCGCCGCCGCGCCCTGACGTCCCTCTCCTCTCCCTTCCTGCCTCCCGCTGAAAGGACACCCCCCTTGCCCACCACCACGACCCCCGGCCGCACGGCGCCCTGGCTGCGCCTGCTCGCGGCCTTCCTGGTGACCTGCTGCGCCGCCCTGGGCCTGGCCGCCGCGCCCGCCCACGCCGCCGCCCCGGCACCGGCACCCGCCGCGGCCGCCGCCTGCGCGACCCCGCAGCAGTGCCTGACCATCACGTCGCTCGGCAACGGACGCCGGCTCGACGTCCAGAACGGCAACACCGGCGACGGCGTCTACGTCGTCACCAACTCCGCGCCCGGCTACCACCAGTCCTGGCGGCTGAACGTCGACACCTCCGACTACACCTTCACCATCGTCAACAACGACACCGGCAAGTGCATCGACCTGGCCTCCTGGTTCGTCCCGGTCCTGCGCCAGCAGACCTGCGCCGGACAGGCCAGCCAGCGCTGGTTCATGCAGCCCGCACCCAGCGGCGGCGACGCGTTCTTCATCCGCCACGCCGGCGACAGCACCTGCCTGGACCTGCTGAACGGCGCCCAGTACGACGACGCCTGGACCGACCAGTACGCCTGCAACGGCACCGCCAACCAGCAGTGGGCCACCGGCTTCCCGCAGGCCGCCCGCAGCCTGGCCGTCGACCACGCCGCCAAGCAGTGCCAGAAGGACGCCTCCACCTGCTCCTGGGCCGTCCAGAGCGAGGCCCCGGCCGCGCCGCTGCCCCGGGTGTGCTCCTCCGCGGTGTGGTTCAACAACACCAGCGGCACCGTCCAGCAGTCCTTCGCGGTCACCGACACCAGCGGCTGGTCGAGCAGCATCGGCAGCACGCTGAGCTCCACCATCTCCGGCGGCACCCCGGGCGTGTTCACCGCGGCCGTCACGACCGCCCTCACCTTCACCAACGTCTGGAACGGCTCGCGCAGCGTCAACAACGCCGTCGCCGTCACCGTCCCGCCGCAGCAGTACGGCTGGGTGACGCTCGCCGAGGTCGCCCGCAAGGTGACCGGCTCCTGGACCTTCGACGCCCACGGCATCCCGTGGACGGCCGACGACACCATCACCGTCCCGGTCACCTCGGACCCCAACGCCGGGCCGACCCTCTACGTCGCCAACACCAGCCCGACGTTCACCACCTGCGCCTGACGTACCGTCAATTGTTCGGCCGCCGCCCGCGCTACGGGCGGCGGCCGTCCGCGTCCCGACCGGGGTCGCCGTACGCCCGGACCAGGGCCTCGCGCGCGGCCAGGCGTCCGGCCACCCGGAAGGAGTGCTCGCGCGAGTCCACCTCGTGCACGACGGTCAGGTGCACCACCACCGCCAGCGCCACCGCCCGACCCGGCGCCCGCTCGGCCAGTTCCTCGCGCACCCCCTCGGCCAGCGCCGCGTGGAACAGCGCCAGGTACTTCGGATCGGAGTCGCCGTGCACCACGGCCCCCGGGGCCGCCTCCAGGTGCACGCCCTCCTCCCAGGGCTCGAAGTCCACCTCGACGACCGCCACGTCGCAGGGACAGCCGGCCTGGCGGACGTAACGGGCCCGCACGCCGCGGATCGGACGGGGCGGGAAGCTCTCCGGTTCGACGCTCATCGGGATCGACCGGTCAGGACCAGGTGATCTCGACGGACTCGACCACCACGTCCTGCACCGGGCGGTCGCCCTCGGTCGGGGCGGTGGCGATCGCGTCCACCACGGCCTTGGAGGCCGCGTCGGCGACCTGGCCGAAGATGGTGTGCTTGCGGTTGAGGTGGCCGGGGGTGCCCACCGTGATGAAGAACTGCGAACCGTTGGTGCCCGGGCCGGAGTTGGCCATGGCCAGCAGGTACGGCTTGGTGAAGAACAGCTCCGGGTGGAACTCGTCCGCGAAGGCGTAGCCCGGGCCACCGGTGCCGGTGCCCGTCGGGTCGCCGCCCTGGATCATGAAGCCCGCGATCACCCGGTGGAACGGCGTGCCGTCGTAGTACGGGCCGCTGCCCGGCTCGCCCGTGCGCGGGTCGGTGTACTCGCGGGTGCCCTCGGCGAGTTCGACGAAGTTGCGGACCGTCTTCGGGGTGTGGAACGGGAACAGCTCCAGGCGGATCGGGCCCGCCGTGGTGTGCAGGGTGGCGAAGCGGGCAGTGGCCACGGGTGGCTCCTCGGGTGCGACGGACGCGTGGGGCGGATCGGGAAGACCGGCTACGGCATCCTGGCACAGCCCCGGGGTTCACGGCCGAACCGGGTGGAAGGATCCCCACGTCGGACCTACCGAGGGCGCACGCAGGACGTGCGCGGGAAAGGCGGGTGGTCGTGGTGATCGGTGCGGCGCTGATCGGGTTGCTGGTGCTGGTGATCTTCGGGTGCGTGTGCGTGGTGTGGGCCGACCGCGGCGGCCCGGCCTGGACGCGCGCGGTCGCGGCCCTGACCGTCCGCGCGGGGGAAGTGGTGCGCAGCGCGCAGCGCAACCGGCGCCGCAGGGGCTCGAACGGCGGCGGCGGTGACTGAGGCGTGACGGAACGGGAGTCCCGGGAGGCCCGGGAGGCCCGGGAGGCCCGGGAGGCCCGGGAGGAGCGGGAGGAGCGGGAGGCCCGGGAGGCCCGGGAGGAGCGGGAGGAGCGGGAGGAGCGGGAGCGGCTGCGGGCCGTCTTCGAGGCGGTGCTGGCCGGTGCCCTGGCCGGGCGCGGGGTGCCGACCTGCCTGGGTCTGGACGGCGACACCGACGAGGCGCTGTGGGCGGTCGAATCGGCCTGTCCCGACGTGCCGCCGGCCCTGGTCGAGGCGGCCCGGCGGGCCTTCGCCGGGCAGTTGGACGGCACCAACGCGGCCCGGCAGCGCGAGCGGATCGCCCGCAGGTTCGCCCGCCCCGCCGGCTGACGCGCGGCGGCGAAGGCTGACGCACAGCGGCCCCGGCCGCCGCCCGTGGT
>NZ_JBHWBZ010000125.1:0-5240 GCF_042735475.1 Kitasatospora sp. NPDC059577
GTCATGACGGCTTCGGTGCGCAGCGGGTTGATCTCGGAGACGGCGCCGACGAGCGTGGTCTTGCCGACACCGAAGCCGCCCGCGACGACGATCTTCGCGGAGGTGGTGGCGCGGGTGGGGGCGGCCGCGTTAGAGCTTGCGAAGTCCACTGAGGACCCTTTCGAGCAGCGTGACGTCGGGCTGGTTTCCGGATTCGCCGCCGGAAGCGGGCTGGTGGATGGCGACCAGGCCGGCCTCGGCCAGGTCGGCCACGAGGATGCGGGCCACTCCCAGGGGAAGGGAGAGCAGCGCCGACACCTCAGCGACGGATTTGACCTCCGTGCACAGCGTGCAGATCCGCTGGTGCTCGGGGAGCAGGGTGGACAGCCGCTGCGGATCGACGTCGGCGGAGACCAGTGCCTCCAGCGCGAGTTCGTAGCGCGGCCGGGTGCGACCGCCGGTCATCGCGAACGGACGGATCAGCGGCCCGGAGTCGGTCTCGTCCTCGAACTCCTCGACGTGCCCGGGTTCCTGGGCCGGCGCGTAGCCGGGCGCCGGTTCGGGAACGGCACCCGGGTAGCCGGGTGCCGGGGCGCCGTAGGACGGCTGCTGCTGGGCGTACTGCTCGTACTGGCCGTACTGCTCTTCGGGCCTGGCGTACGGGTGCTGGGGCTGCCCGTAGTGATGCCGGCCGTACTCCTGACCGTGGCCGACGCCGGGTGCTCCGAAGGCGTCATGGCCTGTGCCAGGGTACGGAAGACCGTATTGGCCACTGCGGTCGTCGGGCGGTGTCACGGTTCCTCTCCTCACAGGGTGCGGCGGTGCAATTGCGAGCTTCGGCGCAAGTCCGGAGCCGGTGGTGCGAAGGCCGTACAACGTCCGAACCCGAGCCCGCCGAAGCGGGCCCGGGAAGGACGCGGAGGTACTTCGAATACCTGGACGGTATCCGACGAACCGTCAGTGCAGGAGACTGCCCTGGAGTTCCGCGCGGAGAGCGGGGGTGAGGACGGCGCCGGCTCGGTCGACGAGCAGGGCCATCTCGTAGCCGACGAGGCCGATGTCGGAGTCCGGCGAGGCCAGGACGGCGAGGGCGGAGCCGTCGCTGACGGCCATGAGGAACAGGAAGCCCCGCTCCATCTCGACCACCGTCTGGTTGACCTCGCCGCCCTCGAAGATCCGGCTGGCGCCGGAGGTGAGGGAGGTGAGGCCGGAGGCGACGGCGGCGAGCTGGTCGGCGCGGTCGCGCGGGAAGCCCTCGGACATGCACAGGAGGAGGCCGTCCGCGGAGACCACCACGGTGTGGGACACCCCGGGGGTGTTGTCCACGAAATTGGTGATCAGCCAGTTCAGGTTCTGTGCGGCCTGGCTCATCTGAGTCAACTCAACGCTCCTGGTGGTTCGAGCCGCCGAAGAGATCGGTGCTGCGGTTCTGTCCGTTGCCGGACTGGTCTACCTGATCGGGGTCGATCCGGAAGCTTCCGGTGTTGCCGGCGCTGCGGCCCTGCTCCACACCGCGGCGCAGGTTCGTGAGGCGGCCACGGACCTCCTCGGGGTTGCGGGAGACCTGCGGCCCGTCCTGCGGGGTGGGCTTGGCGTTGCCGGGCACCAGGTTCTGCTTGGGCACGCGCCGCGGCAGACCGGCCTGGGTGGTCCCGGCGGAGGAGGGTTCGCGCAGCTGCTCGGCCCGCTGCCAGTCGCCGTCGTTCGGCGACTGCCAGGCGGTGCTGGCGGTCGGGCCGGTCGGGCCGTACCCGCCGAGCGAGGAAACGTCGTGGCCGCGGGACTCCGCGGCGGAGGAGGTGTCCTTGGCGCCGGCGAACCAGTTGGGGCTGTCGCCGGACGGCAGCGCGCCGGGCGGCGCGGTGCCGGGGCCGCCACCGGCCAGCTGCTCGCCGGGGCGGCGCTGCGGCAGCCCGGACGCCAGGGTGGCGGGCGCCTGCTCGGCTGCGGGCAGCGCGGGCGTCTCCGGGGCGTACGGGTGGCCGGCCGGGGCCTCCTGGGCCTGGTGGCCGTACTGGTCGTAGCCGCCCTGGTCGTAGCGGTACTGCTCGTCGGCGTAGGCGCCCTGCTGGTCGTAGCCCTGCTGCGGGTACTGGTCGTACCCGTCCTGGGCGTAGCCGTCCTGCTGGTAGCCCTGCTGGTCGTAGCCCTGCTGGTCGTAGCCGTACTGGTCGTCGGCGTAGGCGCCCTGCTGCTGGAAGCCCTGCTGGGCGTACTGGTCGTAGCCCTGCTGGTAGTCCTCCTCGACCTCCGCGTCCAGCACCGGCTCCGGGCCGCCCTCCAGGGCCGCGCGGCGGACCTGGTCGAGGCGCTGGGAGCGCTGGACGGACTCCAGGGCCGGGCTGAAGCCGGAGGAACCGGCGTTGCCGACACCGGTGAGGTGGTCGTCGAAGCCGAGCTCGGCGGCACTGCGGTTGCCGGCGTCGGGCGCCCACTGGGCGGTCGGCTCCTGGTCGGCGAAGATCCGGGAGACGGTGAACTGCTCCTCCGGCTCCGGCATCGCGCCGCCCTGGGTGACGAACGGCGGGAGCATGACCAGCGAGGTGGTGCCGGCCGACTCGCCGGACGGGCGGAGCTGGACGCGGATGTCGTGCCGCTGGGAGAGCCGGCCGACCACGAAGAGGCCCATGCGGCGGGAGATGGTGGCGTCGACCGTGGGCGGCTCGGCCAGCTTCTCGTTGATCTCCGCGAAGTCCTCGGCGGTGAGGCCGATGCCCTTGTCGTGGATCTCGACCAGCACGCGGCCGTCGGGCAGACGGGTCGCGTTGACCAGCACCCGGGTCTGCGGGCTGGAGAACGAGGTCGCGTTCTCCAGCAGCTCGGCGAGCAGGTGGACGAGGTCGGTCACGGCGGCGCCGACGACGTCGACCTCCGGGATGCCGGAGAGCTCGACGCGCTCGTACTGCTCCACCTCGGACGCGGCGGCGCGGAGCACGTCGACCAGCGGGACCGGGGTGTTCCAGCGGCGGCCGGCCTCCTCGCCCGCGAGGACGAGCAGGTTCTCACCGTTGCGGCGCATGCGGGTCGCGAGGTGGTCCAGCTTGAAGAGGTTCTCCAGCTGGTCCGGGTCGGCCTCGTTGTTCTCCAGGTCGGTGATCAGCGCCAGCTGGCGCTGGATGAGGCCCTGGCTGCGGCGCGACAGGTTGGTGAAGATCGCGTTGACGTTCCCTCGGAGCAGGGCCTGCTCGGCGGCGAGCGCCACGGCCTGCTGGTGGACCTGGTCGAACGCCCGGGCGACTTCGCCGATCTCGTCCTTGCCGTGCAGGGGGATCGGGGTCACCGAGGTGTCGACCCGGTCGGGGTCGGTCTTGGAGAGCTTCTCGACCAGGTCCGGCAGGCGGTGGTCGGCGATCTCCAGGGCGGCGCTGCGCAGGGTGCGCATGCCGAGGATCATCGAGCGGGCGACGTAGCCGGTGAGCAGGCCGGCCAGGATCAGTGCGGCGACGACGATGACCGTGTTGAGGATGGCGTCGTAGAGCGCGTTGTCCTTCAGGCTGCGGGAGTCGGTGAGGACGTCCTCCAGCAGCACGACTTCGGTGTTCCGCAGGGCCTGGATGTGGGTGTTGGCGGCCTGGTTCCAGTTGTCCGGGGTCAGACCGGCGTTCTTCGCCTCGGCGAACGCGGCGTCGGCGGTGGCCTTGCCCTTCAGCTGGCCCTCCGCTGCGGCCTGGCTGTACATGGCGGCCAGGGCCATCAGGCCCTGCATGGTGGGCGCGGAGCCGTTCGGCATCTTGTAGGCCGAGCGGTCCTGGGCGGTGGCCAGGGCGACCTGCGCGTCCGCGTACTTCTTGACGTCCTCGGGGGCGCTACCGGTGTTGAACTCGTTGAGGGAGACCTGCTCCAGCTTCTCCGCGACCACGATCGCCTGCGTCGCGTCGGCGTTCTCGTACCGGGTCGTGCCGTTCTGCGCGATACCGACCAGCAGGCTCAGCATCAGCGAGCGCTGGGTCGAGGCGGAGGCCTTGGCCAGCGACATCGCGTAGATCGCGCGGCCCTTGCTGGTGGCGTTGGCGGAGCCCAGGCCGACCGAGTTGTCGTAGGCCAGCAGCGGAGCGAACATCGCCGAGTAGGCGCTCGCGGTCGCGGTGATGAACAGCTCGGGGTTGTAGGCGTTGGCCCGCAGGTGCGGCAGGTCGACGAGCAGGGCCTGGAAGGCCTCGTGGCGGCGCGGCAGCTCACCGGACTTGTCCGAGGCCGCGTAGGCGGCGTTGTACGCCTTCAGCGCGGCGTCGGTGTCGGCGCGGCGCTTGGTGACCTCGTTGTTCGGGTCCTGCTTGGTGAGCAGGGGTATGAGCGTCTTGTCGCGCTCGTTCTCCAGCGCTTCGGCGAGCTCGGTCGCGGACTTGGCCAGCTCGGCGGTCTTCTCGGCGCGGGAGGCCTTGATGTAACCGTCGACCGAGGTGTTCACTCGCAGACCGCCGAAGACGAGACTGATGATCACGGGGATCAGCAGGATCGCGATCAGACGGGTCGGCACGCGCCAGTTGCGCGGGCGGAGGAACTCGTACCGCCCTCCGGCACCGTCGTCGCCACCCGGTGTGCCGCCCGGTGCGCCGCCGCTGCGGGGCGCCGTGGCGATGCTCGGGGGCGTGGGAGCCGACGCGGCCTGCGGGCGTTCCTCGGTGGGAGTGAACGCGGAGAATCCGGCCGGGCCCGCGGGGGTACCGTTCGGCTCGCTCTGGCGGGGCTCGGAGCGCCGCTGCGGGGCGGGTTGCTGCTTACGCCTCACTCGACAACTACCTCTCGGCCGACTGCCGGCCATGGATCAATCCAGCGCTACCCCCGGGCCCTGACCCGTCGCCGGACGGGCCGGCACGAGAGATTCAGGGGTAGCTGGAATTTCAGCACGTGCAGGGATGGGGGACAAACAGCCGCCGTACGGCGCCCGTGCAGGAGCAATCCGGACATTCACCAACATGACGGAGCAAAACCGTGGTCACCTGGCGCTGAGTGACGCTGATTCGCCACGCTGCGTCATTGTTGATCACAAAATGCCTACCGAACTGTTATCCGCTGCTTATACACGGGTCTTGCGCGGGGCCCCGGGAGGACACCGGCCGGTTAAGCGGCGCGGCCCCGTCGCCCCGTCGCAGTGACGGGCCGACGGGGCTGGACGGTTCCGGTCCTCCCGCGTCCGCTCAGCGCAGCCGGGCGAGCAGGGCGTGCTCGACGAGCGTGATGAGGGCGCTCTTGGCGCTGTCGCGGCGGCGCGCGTCCAAGGTGACGACCGGGGTGTCGGCGCCGAGCTGGAGGGCCTCGCG
>NZ_JBHWBZ010000126.1:0-4800 GCF_042735475.1 Kitasatospora sp. NPDC059577
GTTGAGCGGTCCCACCGAGCTTTTAAAAACTCACGCCCCGGGCGGTCGGGGGGGGGGGGGGGGCGGGGCGGGGCCCCGCCGCCCGCCGCGATGGAGACTAGGACCAGATGTTGACCGAGTACGTGGTCGAGTTCATGTCGATGTACGGGGTGATGCTCCACGGGTTGAACCGTGCACCGGTGTCACGGCCGCCGCTGGTGTAGTAGTTGGTGTAACCGGTGTTCACACCCGAACCCACGGCGGAGGTCCCGGTCAGCCAGACGCTGACCGTCTGGGAGCCGCTGCCCGTGAAGCCGTAGCAGCGCACGGCGTTGTAGTGGTTGGGGCCGCCGGAGTAGACGGTCACCCCGCGGCCCTGGGCCGCACCGCAGTCGATCTGCTTGACGTCGGCGCTGGCCGGCGCGGCGAGCGCGACGGTCCCGGCGAGGATGCCGCCTGCGACGGCGCTGACGACGAGCTTCCGGCTGATCTTCACGCGCGTTCTCCCTTGATCTGCAGTCCTGGAAAGTCCTGGAAGGCTGTTCAGCGCAGGCCGGGCCTGCGGGAAGTGCGGTGGTGCTGTGACGCGGTGGCGCCGAGCCGGGACCTCGGTGCGGTCCGGCACCGGCGATCTCCGGCCCGCAATCAGACAATCGCATCGCCGACGCCCTGGCGAGCACGCTCCAGCGATCGTGAACGGAGGCTCCACGCCCCCTCCGACCGACCACCCGGGACCTTCGAGCGGGACCACCCCTGACCAGGGGCGATCCCTCCCGGCCCGGTCACGCCCGCGGCCCGGAGCGACGGCCCGGAGCGACGGCCCGGAGCGACGGCTCGGACCGACAACTCGAACCGGCAGCCCGGACCGACGGCTCAGGCCGACGGCTCGCCCGTCGTCGAACCGGCCTGCGCCGCACCGGCCTGCGCCGCCAGGCCGAGGAGCGTCGCGGTGAGGATGCGGGCCAGCCGGGGCTCGACCTCGATGACGGCGTGGGCGAGGCGCGGATCGCTGCGATAGAGGGCGGCGACCTCCGCGCCCGGATTGGCGATCTGCCACATCGCGCCGGCCAGCGCGACAGCGGTGGCGACCAGGTCGACGACGTCCTGCTCGCTCAGCACGGGCACCTGCTCGCGGACGGCCTCGGCGATCGGCTCGCGGGCGGCCCTGGTGGCGAGCTTGAAGTCGCGGACCGCGTCGAGCGAGACGTTGCGTTCGAGGTTGAGCGGCGCGTGGGCGAGCAGGTCGCAGAACATGCCCCGGGCCGCGAGCGTGGCGGCGAACGCCCGCGCCACGGCAGCCGGGCCCGGATCGTCGCTCGCCCGCAGCTGCGCGGTCAATGCGTCCGACCACTCGTGCCAGCCCTCGGCGGTCAGCCGCAGGTAGATCTCCTCGCGCGTCTCGAAGTACCGCAGCAGCGCCGACTTGTGCATGCCGACCGCGGCCGCGATGTCCGTCAGCGAGACGTCCCTGATGCCGCGTTCCCGGCCGAGTGCCCGGGCCGCCTCCAGGATCGAGGCCTCGCGCCGGCGCTTGGCCTCGGGCGAGCGCGCCCGCTGGAACTCCGATGGTGCATCCACCCGCCCATCGTAGAGCAACACCGTTGCCGTATTACCGAAACAGTGTTGCGCTATTACCGCAACGGTGTTTCACTAAAGACATGGAACAGACCTGGTTCATCACCGGCAGCTCTCGCGGCTTCGGCCGCACCCTCGTCCGCGCCGCCCTCGGAGCCGGCGACCGGGTGGCCGCGACCGCCCGCCGCCCCGAACAACTCGCCGACCTCGTAGCGGAGTTCGGCGACCGGATCCGGCCGATCGCACTCGACGTCACCGACCCGCAGGCCGCCCGCGCGGCCGTCGCCGAGGCCCACGCGCACTTCGGCCGGATCGACGTCCTGGTGAACAACGCCGGCTACGCCAACGTCTCGCCGATCGAGACCACCGAGGACGCCGACTTCCGCGCCCAGTTCGAGACCAACTTCTGGGGCGTCTACCACGTCACCAAGGCCGCGATCCCGCTGCTGCGCGAACAGCAGGGCGGCCTGGTCGTCCAGTTCTCCTCCATGGGCGGGCGGGTCGGCGGTTCGCCCGGCATCGCGTCCTACCAGGCGGCGAAGTTCGCCATCGACGGCTTCAGCCGCGTCCTGCGGGCCGAGACCGCGCCGTTCGGCGTGAAGGTGCTGGTCGTCGAGCCCAGCGGCTTCCGCACCGACTGGGCCGGCTCCTCGATGGTCGTCCACGACATCCCGGCGGCCTACGACGAGACGGTCGGCGCCGTCAACCGGCGACTGCGGCAGAACGCCGACGGCGCGGGCGTCGCCGGCGACCCGGTCCGCGCCGCCGAGATCCTCGTCCGGATGGCGAAGCGCAACGACATCCCCCACCACCTGCCCCTCGGGGTCAACGCCGCCGAGGGCTCCATCGCCATGGACCGCAGGCTGCTCGCCGACGACACCCGGTGGCGCGAGGTCTCCCGCTCGGCCGACTTCGCCGAGGCCTACCCGGTCCCCTTCCCGCCGGACGCGGCGAACTGACCGGGAGGGACGGGCAGGTGGGCCGACCGACCGGGCGGCCAGCGGCCGGCAGGCCCGCCCCCTCCCCCTCAGGAAGCCGCCGCGACCCGCGCCGTCAGCTCCGCCACCAGCCGGGCGGCCAGCGGCACGGACACCCCGTGCCGGTCGGCGGACCTCAGCAGCGCGCCGCCGATCGCGTCCAGCTCCAGCGGCCGGCCCGCCTCCGCGTCCCGCTGCATCGACGACTTCGCCTCCGCCGGGAAGGCGTCGTACAGCGCCAGGGTGCGCGCCGGGTCCACGGCCGCGCCGCACGCCCGGCCGACGGCGGCGGCCTCGGCCACGAGCGCCGACAGCTCCGCACGGTGCCCGGTCCGGACCGCGCCGATCGGCAGCCCGTACCGGGTGGTGAGCAGCGCGAACGGCGCGAGGAAGGCGAGCTTGCCCCAGAGCACGGTCGGCTCGTCCTCGATCACCCCGGTCCGGACACCGGCGGCCCCCAGCAGTCCGGCGAGGTCCGCGAGCCGGTCCGGCGGCCCGGCCAGGTCGATCTCGACGAAGGGGCTGCCGTGCTCGACCCTCCCGGGGGCGACCCTGGTCGACTCGACCCGCACCACGCCGGGGACGACCCGCTGCGCGCCGAACCGCCGGCGCAGCCCGTCCGCGTGCTCGACGCCGTTGAGCAGCGGCACGACCAGGCCGTCCGCGACCGCCTCGGGCGCGATCCGGGTACAAGCCTGCGACAGCGCGGTCTGCTTGACGGTCACCAGGCAGAGGTCGACGGGCTCGCGCAGTTCGGTGCACGCCTCGACCGGGGCGGTGAAGTCCCCGAACCGGGCGCTGCGGACGTGGATTCCGTCCCGTTGGAGGAGGCGTACGGTCGGCTCGCCCGCCAGGCAGATCACCCGGTGACCGGCGCGGGACAGCATCGCGGCCAGCAGGCCGCCGACGCCCCCGGGGCCGAGCACCGCCACCGTCCGGCGGCGGCCGACGCCGGACGCCGCGGCGGAAGCACCACGGCTCCCGCCGGGCGGAACGGACACGGCGGGTGGAGCAGGGGGGAGGGACGGAAAGGACGGTACGGACACGGTGGTTTCCTCTCGGCACGTCATGGGTCGGCACCGCGCGACCTCGCCGTGCGGAGGGATCCGCCGCGAGGCCGGGCCGGTTGCCGCCCGGGCCCTGTAGCGATGATCGAATCCCCCGACACCCAAGTCAATCCTGGAGATTCCTCGGGATGACCCAAGCAATGACTTGGGTCACCCTCGGACTGTCACCGGTCACCCCGATAATGCGGGGCGGTTGCTCGCCGTCGTACCGCAGACTCGAACCGAGCACTTACAGACCGGAGGATGGTTTTCATGGTTGACCGGCCGTTGACGCTGATGGCGGTGCACGCCCACCCCGACGACGAGGCCAGCGGAACAGGAGGTGTCCTCGCGCGGTACGCGGCGGAGGGCATCCGTACGGTCCTCGTCACGTGTACCGACGGCGGCTGCGGCGACGGACCGGGAGGTGTCAAGCCGGGCGACCCCGGCCACGACCCGGCCGCCGTCGCCGCGATGCGCCGTCAGGAACTCGAAGCCAGCTGCGAGGTCCTGAAGGTCAGCCACCTCGAACTGCTGGAGTACGCCGACTCCGGGATGATGGGCTGGGCGACCAACGAGGCCCCCGGCTCCTTCTGGCAGACCCCGGTCGAGGAAGGCGCCGCCCGGCTCGCCGAACTGATGCGCCGGTACCGGCCCGACGTCGTCGTCACCTACGACGAGAACGGGTTCTACGGCCACCCCGACCACATCCAGGCGCACCGCATCACGATGGCGGCGCTGGAACTGACCGAAACGGCGCCCAAGGTGTACTGGACCACGGCGCCGCACACGATGATGAAGCGGTTCGGGGAGGTCATGCGCGAGTTCGGCGCGGACTGGGAGGAGCCGGACCCGGCGGAGGCCGCCGAGATGCCCCAGATCGGCCTCCCCGACGAGGAGATCAGCACCTGGGTGGACACCACCGCGTTCGGCGACCAGAAGTTCGACGCCCTGGCCGCGCACGCCAGCCAGGGCGAGAACATCTTCTTCCTGCGGATGGGCAAGGAGCGGTTCAACGACCTGTGGGGCGTGGAGACCTTCCTCCGGGTCCGGGACACCACCGGCGCGGCCCTGCCCGAGAACGACCTCTTCGCCGGACTGCGCTGACCTCGGCGAGCCCCCCCGGCCCGGGGGGGCGCCCCCGGGCCGGCGGCCCCGACCGGGGGGGGGGCGGTCGGGGGCGCCGCGGCGGGGCGCGCCCCGGCGCCGCCGGCGGGCCCCCC
>NZ_JBHWBZ010000127.1:0-4784 GCF_042735475.1 Kitasatospora sp. NPDC059577
CGGCCCCCCGCTCTATACATTTTCCCTGGGGGCGCGCCCGCGGCGGGCCGGCGCCGCCCCCCCCCCCGCCGCGGAGGGCATCTCTCCTGGCCCGTAAGGGAGTTGTCCGGCTGCCGGGTGAACCTTTTGCCCGCGCCGGCCGTTTCCCGTCGGTCGTTCCGGCGCCGGGGCGGGCCGGGTGCCCGGGGGGATTTCCCCCCGGACACCCGGCCCGATTTCGGCGGTGTTCCGCGGCGTTCCACCGTGTTCTTCCGGGCTGCTTTCCCGGGTTCCGGAGGCAGCCGGCGACCGGCGGACGACCTGCGAGCCGGCCGGGCGCCGCTCCGACGGCCCTGCCCCCCTGGAGGCCCGGAGGTGACCCCGACGCCCGGCTTGGCGGCCCGAAGGCGGTGGGGGTGCGCTCCGGCGCCGCTCCGGCTCGGCCGTCCTTCGCCGCGGCGGCGTCGGGGCGGGTGCGTCCGGGGCCGCGCGGCGGTGCTCACCGGGGGGAAGGGCTGCTGCCTGCGGCACCCTGGCGCCGCCGGACGATCTCTGACACCATCTCAGCCGACGTGAACGAATCGTGTACCAAGCGTTCACCTCAGCTGCACAAATCCCGAGTCGTCGAGAGAGATCTGAGGCCTGCCATGAAGACCTTACGGACCCACACCTCGCACCTGGTGACGGTCGTGCTGCTGCTCCTGGGCATGATGACCGCCGCGAGCGCGCAGGCGCAGGCGGCCCCGCAGCGGGTCACCGGCAGCACGACCATCTGCTCCTTCTCCCCCGTCCCCGCCGGGTGGGTCGTCACCAGCTCGTACAGCAGCTGGGGCTGTCCCGGCTCCGGCGTCTCGTACACGATCACCGACACGGCCGGGCAGACCAACCTCACCATCTGCTCCTTCTCCCCCAAGCCGGCCGGGTGGGTGGTGACCAGCTCCTACAGCACCGGCAACTGCGCGGGCAGCGGCATCGCCTACGGCTTCCACAACGTGGCCAACGACCTCAACGTCGGCGCGTGCTCGATGACCCCGATCCCGGCGGGCTGGGTGATCAGCAGCTCGTACAGCAGCAGCAACTGCGCCGGCACCGGCGTCGCCTACTCGCTGCACAACACGGTCAACGACACCAGCACCGGCGCGTGCTCCATGACCCCGGTCCCGGCCGGGTGGGTCGTCACCAGCTCCGCCAGCAGCAGCAACTGCGCCGGCACCGGCATCTCCTACACCCTCTTCAAGATCACCACGCAGACCTCCGCCGTCGTCTGCTCCTTCTCCCCGCTGCCCGCCGGATGGGTCGTCAGCAGCTACTACCCCAGCAGCAACTGCTACGGCAGCGGCGTCGCCTACTCCATCCGCAAGGCCTGACCCCGGGCAGCGTGTGCACGCAGGGCCGCTCGGCCGCCCGGGGGCGCGTCCCCTCTCCCGGCCGCCGGGCGGCCCTGCCGCCGTCTCCCGGACACGACGGCAGGGAAGCGGCCCGGTCCGTGCGGCCTGCCGCGACGGCACCCGGAAGCGGCG
This sequence comes from Kitasatospora sp. NPDC059577, assembly GCF_042735475.1. Classification (NCBI taxonomy): domain Bacteria; kingdom Bacillati; phylum Actinomycetota; class Actinomycetes; order Kitasatosporales; family Streptomycetaceae; genus Kitasatospora; species Kitasatospora sp. NPDC059577. The sequence goes on from NZ_JBHWBZ010000127.1 coordinate 1,500, forward strand.
GTACCCCGGGGAGGAGCCTCGTGGGCACGTGGGGCAGCGGGAACGTCGAGGGCGACACGACCCCGGACCACCCGTCGGCCGTCGTCGACCGGCTCGTCACCGGGGCCGCCGAGGCGACGGCCGGCGCCCTGCCGCGGGCCGCGACGACCGGGGAACGGAAGGCCGCATCCACGGACGTCCGGGACCGGACCACCGGCGGCCCGGGCCCCGCCCCCGGCTTCGGGAGCGAACGCCGCGCCGCCTGAACCACACCCCCGACCGGTCCGCCGGCGCCGCCCGCGCCGGCGAACCCGCACCGTGACCACGCCCGGCGCGACGACCGGGTCCGCACGAGGGCAACGCCCCACCCGCGCACAGCCGCTCCGGCGCCGGGCGGCCCTGCCCGTCCGCGGGCGGCGGACCGCCCCCGCCGGCCCGGCCGCGGGTCGCTCCCACGAGGTGCGCCGGTCCACGGCTCCGCCCTCCGGGCGCCGGTCCACGGGGAGTCCGGCGACGGCGATCATCTGCGCGGGCGGCATCCGGTCCGACCTGACGGAGGCCGCCGGCCCCGGGGGACGGCGAGCGCGCCGTCGTCACCCCGGGACGGCACGTGCCTGCCGGCCGGGCCGTTCCGAGGCACCGTCCGGTGGGACGGGCCGCCCCGCCCCTGCCGCCCTCCCCGGCTCCTGGGCCCGGAGCCCCGGCAGGTCCGCCGGGACCGCGACCCCGGGACGGCGGGCCCGCGGCGGGCCGCGACCGGTACGGGCCGCGCGGTGGCGGTGGCCGCAGTGGCCGCGGTGGCGGTGGCCGCAGTGGCCGCGGTGGCGGTGGCCGCGGCGGCGGGGCTGGTGCGGCAGTCGCCGGTGAAGGCGAGGGCGCGCAGGTGGCAGGGGCGGGCGGCGTGGCCGAGGGAGAGGTTGTGGCCGGCGCCGTGGGCGGTGACCAGGCGGGCCGGGCCGGGGGCGAAGGCGGCGGTCAGCGCGGCGCGGTGCGCGGTGTCCGGGCGCCACCGGTGCTCGTGCCCGGCCGGGGTGGGGCGCACCGGGTGCGGTCAGGGTGCCGGGGGGTATCCGCGGGTGCGGACGAGGTGGCGGGTGAGGTCGGTGAAGGCGCGGGCGGCGGCGCTGCGGTAGGCGTCGGTGCGGCGCAGGAGGGTGACGGTGCGGGTGGGCAGGGGCGGGTCGAGGGGGAGGGTGGCGAGGCCGGGGCGGTCGTGGGTGACGGCGTCGGGCAGGACGGTGGCGAGCGGGGTGCGCCGGACGATCTCGGTGAGGGCCTGGACGGAGGTGGCCTCGACGGCGATGTGCGGGCTGACGCGGTGGCGGGCGAGGTAGGCGTCGATGTGGCCGCGGGTGGCGAAGTCGCCGCCGAGCAGGGCGAGCGGGCGCTCGGCGAGGTGGTGCACGGGCAGCGGGCCGGCGCCGGCCGGGTGGGGGGTGGCGGTGACCAGGGTGAGGGTCTCGGTGAACAGGGCGGTGGCGTCGATGCCGGGCGGGTGGGGGCCGCGGAAGGCGATGCCGAGGTCGAACTCGTCGGTGAGCAGGCCGGTTTCGATGCGGTCCTGGCTGGTCTCGCGCACGGTCAGGGTGATGCCGGGGTGGCGGGTGTGGAGTTCGGCGGCGAGCGGGCCGACGAGGTAGGCGGTGAAGGTGGGGGTGACCGCCAGGCGCAGCCGTCCGCGGGTGAGGTCCTGGACGTCGTGGACGGCGCGTTCGGCGGCGGCGAGGTCGCGCAGGGCGCGCCGGGCGTGGTCGGTGTAGACGGCGCCGGCGTCGGTGAGGCGGACGGTGCGCCCGGTGCGGTCGAGGAGCTGGACGTCCAGGGTCTTCTCCAGCTGTTTGATCTGCTGGGAGAGCGTGGGCTGGGAGATGTGCAGTTCCTCGGCGGCGCGGGTGAAGTTGCCGTGGTCGGCGACGGCGAGCAGGTAGCGCAGGTGACGCAGTTCGAGGGCGGCCTTGTAACCGACTATAGACGGCATCGATCGGTTTCATGGCGGACAGCTCTTGGACACTATAGGAGCAGGTCATGCATGGTGGATCTCACCAGCCCGCAGGGGCCGGGAACCACCGAAGGAAGTGACCCGTGCAGGACTTCACCGACCTCACCCGGGGCGTCACCCGGTTCCGGCAGGACGTCTTCCCCGCCCGGGCGGAGCTGTTCTCCCGCCTGGCCGGCCACCACGCGCCGCGCACGCTGTTCATCGGCTGCTCCGACGCCCGTGTCGTCCCGGAGCTGATCACCGGCGCCGAGCCGGGCGAGCTGTTCGTCATCCGCACCGCCGGCAACCTGGTGCCGGCCCACACCCCCGGGGCCGACGGGGTGACGGCGAGCATCGAGTACGCCGTCGCCGTGCTGGGCGTGCGGGACGTCGTGGTCTGCGGGCACTCCGCGTGCGGCGCGATGACCGCCCTCGCCGACGGCCACGACCTCACCGGCGCCCCGGCGGTCGCGGCCTGGCTGCGGCACGCGGACGCCTCCCGGGCCCGCGCCGGCGGCGGCGACGTCGCGGGCCTGGTGCGGCACAACGTGCGCGCGCAGCTGGCGAACCTGGCCACCCACCCCCCGGTCGCCCGCGCCCTGGCGCGTGGCGAGGTCGCCCTGCACGGCTGGGTCTTCGACATCGCCACCGGCGCCGTCGAGGAGCTCACCGCGGCCGGCCCCGCGCTCGCCGCCTGACCGCCCCCGCGCCCCCGCTCCCCCACGACCGTATCCCCCTTCTCCGATACCAGCCGAGAGACAAGGACGTACCGCCATGGTGCACGCCCAGTTCGACCCCACCGCCCGCCAGGCCCTGGCCGTCGCCGCCGTCGACGCCAAGACCCGCAGGGACCTGTCCTGGCAGCAGATCGCCGACGCCTCCGGGCTGTCGGTGGCCTTCACCACCGCCGCCGTCCTCGGCCAGCACGCCCTGCCGCGGGAGGCCGCCGAGGCCGTCGCCGCCCTGCTGGGCCTGGACGAGGACGCCGCGCTGCTGCTGCAGACCATCCCCACCCGCGGCTCGATCCCCGGCGCCGTCCCCACCGACCCGACCATCTACCGCTTCTACGAGATGCTGCAGGTCTACGGCACCACCCTCAAGGCCCTGGTCCACGAGGAGTTCGGCGACGGCATCATCTCCGCGATCAACTTCCGGCTCGACGTGAAGAAGGTCGCCGACCCCGAGGGCGGCGAGCGCGCCGTCATCACCCTGGACGGCAAGTACCTGCCGACCAGGCCCTTCTGACGCACCCTCCGGCGGGGCGGGCCGCCCCCCGGCCCCCCCCCCCCCCCGCCCCCCCCCCCCCCCCCCGCCCGCCCCCCCCCCCC
>NZ_JBHWBZ010000128.1:0-4158 GCF_042735475.1 Kitasatospora sp. NPDC059577
CCCCGTAAGCTACCCCTCACAGCGCCGAGGGAACGGCAGGGGGGACCCTGTGGGTGTGAGGGACCCCCCCGAACACTCTTACTCAAAATACCCCCTCCCTTTCGGGAGGGGGTCTTTTCGCGTTTCCGGGCCGTTCGCGGCCGCCGGCTCACTCGTCGTCGGCCTCCGGGTCCTCCGTCGGCGCCTGTCCCTGGGCCTTTGCCGGCGGCTGGGCCTCGGGCTGGGCACCCTGGCCCGGGGCAGCCGGAGCGGACGGGGCGGCCGAACCTGCCGGGGCAGCCGGAGGTTCCGCGGTGCCCCAGGCCGGGCGGTTGAGCCACTTGTCGGCGCTGTTGGTGAGGCGGGCGACGCCCGTACCGTCGGGTCGCATGCTGTAGAGGTCGGCGCCGGCGCCCGCGGGGGCCTGGGTGAAGACGATGGACTGGCCGTCGGGCGCGTAGGCGGCGGCGCCGTAGAAGGCGTCCGAGGGGGCGGTGGTGAGGGCGCCGATGGCGGTGCCGTCGGGGTGGACGGTGTAGATGCCGCCGCCGGGGGCGTTGTCGGGGCCGGCCGGGTAGGTGGTGAAGAGGATCCGGGTGCCGTCGGGGGACCATTCGGCGCGCTCGCCGGCGCGCAGTTCCCAGGGGGTGAGCTGGCGGAGGCCGGTGCCGTCCGCGCTGACGACGTAGATGGCGCGGCTGTTGGCGGGCTGCCCGGTGGCGCTGGTGCGGTACTCGAAGGTGAGTTGCTTGCCGTCGGGGGACCAGCTGGGGTTGCTGACCGAGCCGGAGTAGGGCTTGTCGTTGGTGAGGAAGGTGAGCCGTTGGACGTCGGTGCCCCCGGGGCTCATCAGGTAGAGGTCCGAGTACTGCGTCCGGGTGTTGTCGGCCGGGTCCAGGGCGCCCCAGGAACGGCTGAAGGCGAGTTGCTTGCCGTCCGGGGAGAACGCGGGGGCGCGTTCGTCCTCGTTGGCGCAGTCGGCGCCGCCGCTGGAGCTGTCGCAGAGCTGGCTGATCTGGTGGGCGCCCTCGCCGGAGGTGGCAACCGTCCAGAGCCGGGCGGCGCCGGTCTGCGGGTCGGTGCGGTCGAAGGCGATGGCGGTGCCGTCGGGGGACCAGTCGGGGCGGTCGTCGTGGGCGCGGTCCGGCGGCTGGGTGATTTGGTTCTGGCCGCTGCCGTCGGGGGCGAGGGTGACGATGGCGCTGGTGGTGCGGGAGGCGTCGGTGTAGGCCCGGCTGACGATCAGTCCGTTGTGCGCGGTGGCCGCGGCGGGGGTTGCTGCGGCGGCGCCGATCACGGCGGGTGTCGGCGTGGCGGTGGGTGATTCCGGCCGGATTTCCGAGAGCGGGATCTCCCCGGGTTCGGCCCCGCAGCCGGTGAGCAGGGTGCCCAGAAGCAGAAGGCCCGCACCGGCGCTTGCGCGTGTGCGGGCCCTGCTCGTGGGTGACTGCCTCGTACCGGTGATCCCTGCCATCTCCGCCTCCGACCTCTGTCGACCGCTCGACGTCTGCCCCCGTCGCCGATTCAGGACGAAGGCCCCCTGAAAGGAACTGTCACTGTGTCAGACGGGGAGGGTCGGCGGGCCGGCGACACGCGACGGATCGCGTTCACTCGGTCGCACGGAGTAGTGCGGGGGAGGGGTTCGTCAGTCCCGGGCGGCGCGGCGCTCGGCCTTGGCGATGGCCTCCGCCTCGTCCTCGGCCTCCGCGACCTCCAGGGTGGGGGCGGTGCCGCCGAGCTGGGCGGGCAGCCACCAGGTGTCGTCGGGGCCGGAGGGCTTGCCGGGGTACTCGCGCTGGGCCCGGTCGAGCATCTCGCTCATGGCGCTGCGGAGTCGTCTGGTGACCATGACGGGCTTGTCGCCCGGCCCGAGGTGGATCGGTTCGCCGATCATGATGGTGACCGGGACGTGGCGCTTGGTCAGGGTCTTCGGGCGGCCCTTGGTCCAGAGCTGTTGGGTGCCCCAGAGGACGACGGGCAGCAGCGGGGCGCCGGAGTCGGCGGCCATCCGGGCGGCGCCGGTCTTGAACTTCTTCAGCATGAACGAGCGGCTGATCGTCGCCTCGGGGAACACCCCGACGACCTCGCCGGCCTTGAGGGCGCGTACGGCGGCCTCGTAGGCGGGCTGGCCGTCGGTGCGGTCCACCGGGATGTGCTTCATGCCGCGCATCAGCGGGCCGGAGACCGCGTGCTTGAAGACGTCGTCCTTGGCCATGAAACGGGTCTTGCGCTTGCCGCCGCGGTAGGCGCCGAGGCCGGCGAAGAGAAAGTCCAGGTAGCTGATGTGATTGCTGACCAGTACCGCTCCCCCCCTGGCGGGGATGTGTTCGGCACCCACGATCTTGATCCGCACGTCGAGCGCGCGGAAGGCGGTGAGTGCGGCGCCGATTACCGGCGGGTACACGAACTCTGCCACGGTCAGTCCTGACTTCCACGGGCCGGAACCCGGTTCGGCGGGGGCCCGTGACGTCGCGCGGGCGGTGCCGACCGGAGCACGGCACGCCGCGGCGGTCACGGGTGATACACGGAGATGATCCCCCGAACGAGTGCCTGCTGTCACCTGAGGCGTGCGGTCAAGCCGATTTTCACGATGTGATCTCTGTGATGAATTCGAACGGGAACCTTTTCGTTCCCCGGCCGGGGGCTGCGGCTGGAGGCGGGCCGCACCGGCGGGCCGCACCGGCGGGCCGCACCGGCGGGCCGGGCCGGCGCCCGGTGGAGGCGCCGGGTCAGGCTCCGGCGGTGAGGCGGCCCTGGGCGCGCCGGACGACCGGGTAGAGCTCGCAGCCGACGCAGTAGCCGAAGGCGGCGTTGAGGAACGCGGCGGCGAGGGCGGCCGAGGTGGCCAGCAGGCAGAGCCAGGTCACCCCGGTGATGTGGCCGAGGGTGCCGACCGCGGCGAACACCATGAGGATCCCCTGGCCGAAGCGCAGCGGCCGCTCGTCCTCGGTCTCGGACGGCGGGGCCAGGCGGGGCAGGACCAGGACCCGGAAGACCCAGTCGTACGGGGAGAGCCGTAAGCCGCCGAAGGCTCCGAGGGCGAAGACGAGCGCCTGGCCGACGAGGAGGGTGCTGCTGCCGGTGAGGAGGACGACGATCAGGACGGCCGAGGTGAGCGCGGCGGAGAAACGGGGACCGCGGGGGTCGGTCTGCACGGGGGCTCCGGAAGGGTCGCGACGGGCGGCAGCGGCGGGCAGTGGCGGCGGGCGGTGGCGACGGTGGCGTCAGTGGGGTTCCGGGGCCCGGCCCGGGGCGATGACGCGGCGGGCGGTCGGCAGCGGCGGTGAGGAGCGCTCGGAGTCCACCGGCCGATCGTACGCGGCCCGCCCCCGGCGGTCGACCGTCTTTCGGCGCCCGCCGGGGCTGGCGCAGACTGGGGGGATGACCGGGCTGGTGGTGTGCGTCGTCGTGCTGGCGCTGGCGACCGCGTTCGGGCTGGTAAGGGCGGTGTGTGACGGGAGGATGAGGGTGCGGGCCACGGACGGGGCGGTACGGCTGTCGGCGGCGGAGTTGGGCGGGCCGCTCGGCGCGCGGGCGACGCTGGTGCAGTTCTCGACGGTCTTCTGCCAGCCGTGCCGGGCGACCCGGCGGGTGCTCCTGGAGGTGGCCGGGATGGTCGAGGGGGTCGCGCACGTCGAGGTGGACGCCGAGGCGCGGCTGGAGCTGGTCCGCAGGCTGGAGGTCCGGCGGACGCCGACCGTGCTGGTGCTGGACGCGGACGGCCGGGTGGTCCGGCGGGCAACGGGGCAGCCGCGCCGGGCGGACGTGATCGCGGCGGTCGGCCAGGCGGTCTGAGGACCCCTGTCGGACCCTCGCCGGACCTCCTCGGGGAGGATCCCGTCGTGGTCGGTCCGCCCCGTCGGGTGGAGTCGGCCCCCGCCTGGGGCAGGATGGGTGCAGGCGGCCGGCGCGGCCGCCCGGCATAAGCTACTGGCCAGTAGTGACCACTGGGCTACCGGCGAGTATGCTGCCAGGAAGTTCCGGACCGGCACGGGAATTCGCTGCCCGGAGCGGGTGCGTTCCGTGTTCGCCCCGCTTGCACAGCCGCAGCCGTCGGACGAGACCAGTACAGGAGACAAGGCCGTGAGCTTGAGGATCGTCGTCTGTGTGAAGTACGTGCCGGACGCGACGGGTGACCGTCGTTTCGCGGACGACCACACCACCGACCGGGAGGGTGTG
>NZ_JBHWBZ010000129.1:0-4103 GCF_042735475.1 Kitasatospora sp. NPDC059577
CGTCCGGGATGCAGTTCGAGACGGACGGGTCGTCGGGAGCGGTGTTCCGCACGGCGGCCGGCACGCGTTCCGCCTCGGTGCGGACGTCGATCCGGCTGATGCGCCGTTCCGGATCCGAGACGATGGTTTCGAGTAGTCCGACCAGTCGGCCGGCGATTGCTTCGACGGCGTCCTCATTGAACAGATCGGTCCGGTACGCGAGGCGCAGCCGCATCCGCTCGCCCGGCACGACGGAGAGACAGAGTGGATAGTGGGTGACGCCGTCGCCGTGCGTTCCCAGACCGGTGAGGCGCAGACCGCCGCTGAACTCCGCGAAGTCGGCGAAATCCAGCGGGTAGTTCTCGAAGACGGTGGTGGTGTCGAAGAGTTCGGTGTGGCCGGCAGTCTGCTGGATGTCGGCGAGGCTGAGGTGCTGGTGGTCGAGGAGTTCGGCCTGTTCGCGCTGGATCCGGGCGAGGAACCGGGTGAGCGTCTCGGCGAAGTCCAGGCGGATCCGGACCGGGACGGTGTTGATGAACAGGCCGACCATGGTGGTGATGCCGGGGATCTCCGGGGGGCGTCCGGAGACGGTGGTGCCGAAGACGACGTCGTCGCGGCCGGTGAGGGCGGCGAGCAGCAGGCCCCAGGCGCCCTGGATGAGGGTGTTCGGGGTGAGGCCGTGGCTGCGGGCGTGCTGGTGGAGCCGTCGCGTGAGGTCGGCGCTCAGATGCCGGCTGATCTGGTGGGGGACGTCCCGGGGGCGGTCGAGTTCCCCGGAGCTGAGCCGGCAGGGCTCGTCGAGGCCGTCGAGTGCCGTGCGCCAGGCCGTGCGGGCCGCCTCCTGGTCGCGGTCGGCGAGCCAGGCGAGGTAGTCCCGGTAGGGGGCGGCCGGGGCCAGCGCCTCCTCGTCGGCGCTGTAGAGGGTGAACAGTTCGCGGATGAGGGTGGGGACGGACCAGCCGTCGAGCAGAATGTGATGGATCGTCAAGGCGAGGGTGTGGTGCTCGGGGGCGTGACGGATGAGCGCGAAGCGCAGCAGCGGGGGCTTGGCCAGGTCGAATCGCCGTGCCCGCTCCTCCGCGAGGAACTTCGCGACGGTTTCACTTCCGGCGGCGAAGTCAGCCTGGGTCCACGGGAGTTCGACCTCGGCCGGGATCACCTGGAGTGGCCGGCCGGTGGCGCGGGTGAGGAAGCGCGCGGACAGGTTGGGGTGGCGGTGCAGCAGTGCCCGCGCTGCGGCCTGCAGCCGTCGGGCGTCCAGTTCGCCCTGGAGTTCCAGCGCGAGCTGGACGACGTAGACGTCCGACGCCTGCTCGTCGTACATCGCGTGGAAGAGCAACCCTTCCTGCAACGGTGCCAACGGCAGGATGTCCAGGAAACTCGGCTGCATGAGATCTGCCCCTTTGGGTCCGTTGGGTCCGTGACGCGTGTTGCCGGAAGAAGAAGGGAGTTGGTCTGCCCGCCGCGGTGACTTCAGCGGGGAAGCGGCTTCGATCAGGGGCAGAAACAAGCGGGCATGCGAAAGCGCACACTCGGCCGTGGCCTCGCGGCGCGAAGCGTCCGCGGGCCCGGCCAGGTATGTGGGTGAGATGTCCTGCTCGCCTCGACGGCGGAGTGGTGCTGTCGCATGGGGTGCGGGATCGGCGTGCCGGCCGTGCTGCCGCTGTTGCGTGAATCGCCGGTCTGCGGGAGCCCGCCGGACTGGGTGAGCAACCGTACGGTGTGGCTGCCGACCGGGTGAAGTCGTGTGCCCTACTTGAGCTGTCGGGCGATGTCGTCCAGCTCCGTCGGGGAGAGCGGCACCAGCGGGCGGTCGTGCCGGTCGGCGGGCGCGGCGCCGTCGCTCTGTGGTGCGTCGGAGCGGGGCCCGTCGGTTCCTGCGGGTGGCACGTCGCGTGCGACGGCGGCCAGTTCGGCGACCGACTGGAGCAGGAAGACCTCGCGGCGGCTGATCTCCAGGCCGGCTTCCCGAGCCCGGGCCACCAGCTGCATGGCGACGACGCTGTCACCGCCCAGATCGAAGAACCCGTCGTCGACCCCTACCTGCGGACGGTTCAGGACCTCGGCGAACAGTTCGCGGAGAAGGTCCTCACGGGACGTCCGGGATTCAGACTCGGCGGCCATTGTGCTGTACCCCCATGCACGGTTCGGAAGAATCGCTGCTTCGTTTGCGCACTCGCGCTAGCAGCTTCGTCTCCGGAACGCTATGAGGAGGACTGTTGACGTGTACATCATCCTAAGGGTCGGTTTTTGGGCTTCCTCCCCCATTGGGAGGAGAGGCGGGAGGGCGGCGCGGCGGAGCGTTCGCCCGGAGTGAGCACTCCACCGCGTTGGCTCACCGTTTCAGTCGCCGGGCTTTTCGTTCTCGCGATCGTTCTCCGTGGGGCGCGAGATGACGGCCCGCCCCGACTTCAGGTCGATCGGGGGCGCCCCGCTGCCTTCGTCCTCCTTGGGCAGCTGCTGTCGCTGGGATTCATCCCGTACGTGTTGCTGGGCCGGATGGAAGACGTCCATGAATTCGAAGTTCGAGGCGTAACCTGAGGTTTCCCGGCGCTTCCTGTTGAGCCAGCGGATGATGCCCACGCCGAGGGGTGCGAGTACCAGAATAGCAGCGAGGGCGATTCCTAATTCCAACATTCAATATCCTTGCGCTTGCCGATCATTGCTCGTACAAGCAATGTGACGCGTGCTAACGGATGGTCATTGTAGTCGAGGGCGCGCCCCGGCGGTACGCTACCCGGTCGTCGGTCGACTTGAACCACCCTTCCTGGTAGGCGCGTTGAGGAAGCTGTCGGCCCAACCGGGATGTGCCGGGTCGCCGGCTGTGGGGTCGGGGCCCGGACCCGGCCCGCGGTCGGTCCTTCTCCCCCGATCGGAGGAGAAGTGGCGGAAACGAGCTCCTTCGACCGGCCCAATTCTCGCGGCGATGGGTCCACGGAAGGATTTACCGTGCGCCACTGTGGCCCCTAGTGTCGGCGGCTGGGTCTGGCACCGGGCCCGCGATCCGGATATGGGAAAAGGAAGCAATGATGGCGAATCCGTTCGAATCCGATGACGCCGAATATCGGGTCCTGCAGAATGGCGAGAAGCAGTACTCGCTCTGGCCCGCCGCACTGGATGTGCCGGCCGGATGGGAGGTCGTGAAGGATTCCGACACCCGGAGCGCCTGCCTGGAGTACGTCGAGAACAACTGGACGGACATGCGGCCTGCCAGTCTGGTCGCGGCCATGGAATCCGCCGCCGGCTGAGGCGGCCTCGCGCGGTAGCCCGCCGGTCTGGCAAATGGTCACGACCTGGAACGTCCCCCCCGGATGACACGGAAAGGCTTGAGCCGCTTTGAGCACCCCTGATTTCTCTGCTGAGTCTCGGCGGCCGGCCCACCTTGGAAACCCGTCGGGCACGGAGCAGGATCCGGCTGGGTTCCCGTTGTCGTTCGCGCAGCAGCGTCTCTGGTTCTTGAACCAGTTGGGCCGCAACCAGCAGGAGTACCTGGTTCCCCGCGTCCTGCGGTTGCGGGGTGTGGTGGATGTGGGGGCGTTGGAGTCGGCGTTCTCGGGTTTGGTGGCGCGGCATGAGGTGTTGCGGTCGCGTTTTGTGGTGGGCGTTGGTGGTGAGCCGGTTCAGGTGGTGGATGAGCCGGGTGTGGTGCGGGTTTCGGTGGTCGATCTGTCGGTGATCGGGGATGTGGCCGTGCGGGAGGCGCGGTTGCGTGGGGTGGTCGAGGCGGAGGCGGTGCGGCCGTTCGATCTGGCGGTTGACGCGTTGTTGCGGGTGTGTCTGGTGCGGGTGTCGGCCGAGGATCATGTGTTGGTTCTGGCGATGCATCACATCGTGGCTGACGGTTGGTCGATCGGTGTGTTGTCGCGTGAGTTGGGTGAGTTGTACGCGGCGGCGGTGGAGGGCCGTGGTGGTGTGTTGCCGGTGCTTCCGGTGCAGTATGCGGATTTCGCGGTGTGGCAGCGGGAGTGGTTGCGGGGTGGGGTGCTGGAGCGGCAGCTCGGGTACTGGCGTGGGCGGTTGGCGGGTGTGGAGCCGTTGGAGTTGCCGACGGATTTCGTGCGGCCGGCGGAGCGGTCGGGTCGGGGTGCGTCGTTGGAGTTCGGGGTGCCTGCCGAGGTGGTGGC
>NZ_JBHWBZ010000130.1:0-3990 GCF_042735475.1 Kitasatospora sp. NPDC059577
ACTCCACAACCTCCTCCACACCATCACCCAAAACCCCGACACCCCCATCCACCACATCAACACCCTCACCGACCACGAACACCACCAACTCCTCCGCACCTGGAACGACACGGACCACCCGCTTCCCGGCACAGCGGACACGGCGCACACGGCCGACGCCGTCGGTACGGTCCACGGGCGCTTCGCCGAACAGGCGTCCCGCACGCCGTCCGCCGTCGCGCTCCGCTCCGGTGACGAGACGGTGACCTACGAGGAGCTGGACCTGCGCGCGGGACGGCTGGCGGGCCGGCTCGTCGCGGCCGGTGTGCGCCCCGGGGACGTGGTCGGCGTGCTCCTCGAACGTTCGGTGGACCTCCTGGTCGGTCTCCTGGCGGCGCTCAAGGCCGGCGCGACCTACCTCCCGCTGGACGGGCGGGATCCGGGTCCGCGCCTGCGGCAGCTGCTGGCGGAGACCGGTGCGCGTGTCGTGGTGACGAACCGGGCCACCCGTGAACGGGTCGAGTTGCCCGCCGGCGTGATGCCGCTCGCATGTGACGAGGGTGAGGCCGCAGCCGACCCGGTCGAAGTCCCGGGCGTTTCTGCGCAGTTGGCGTACGTGATGTACACGTCCGGGTCGACGGGCCGGCCGAAGGGGGTGGCGGTCCCGCACTCGGCGGTGATCCACCTCGCGCTGGACCGGTCGTGGCAGAACGGCAACCACCGCCGCGTCCTCTTCCACTCGCGGCACACCTTCGACGCCGCCACCTACGAGATCTGGGCCCCGCTGCTGTCCGGCGGCCAGGTCGTGGTGGCGCCTCCGGGCAACCTCGACGCGGGCGAGATCGAACGGGTGACCCGGCAAGGGAGGGTGACCGCCCTGTGGCTCACCGCCGGGCTGTTCAACCTGATCGCCCGGGAGAACCCCGGCTGTCTGGCGGGTGTGCGCGAACTGTGGGTGGGCGGTGACGTCGTCGACCCGCAGGCGGTGCGCCTCATCCGGGAGGTGCACCCGGAGCTGGCCATCGTGGACGGCTACGGCCCGACGGAGAACACCACCTTCACCACCTGCTTCCGGGTCCCGGCGGAAGGGTTCCACGGCCACACCCTGCCGATCGGCCGCCCGCTCGACAACACCCGGGTGTACGTGCTGGACGGCCACCTGCGGATGGTGCCGGTCGGGGTGGCGGGTGAGCTGTACGCGACGGGCTCCGGCCTGGCCCGCGGCTACGTCAACCGGCCCGGCCTGACCGCCGGGCATTTCGTCGCCGACCCGTTCGGTCCGTCCGGCAGCCGCATGTACCGCACCGGCGACCTCGTGCGTTGGCGGGCGGACGGCACCCTCGAATACCTCGGCCGCACCGACCACCAGGTCAAGATCCGCGGCTTCCGCATCGAACTCGGCGAAATCGAGGCAGCCCTCGCCCGACACCCCCACATCGCCCAGGCCACCGCCACCGTCCGCACCGACCAACCCGGCGAAAAACGCCTCGTCGGCTACGTCGTCCCCACCGACGGAGCCACGATCGACCCGGCCGAGATCCGGACGGCACTCTCCCGATCGCTGCCCGACTACCTGGTCCCGTCTTCAGTCGTGCTGCTGGAAAGCCTTCCGCTGACCGCCAACGGCAAGCTCGACCGCGCCGCTCTGCCCGCACCCGACTTCACCACCATCACCAGCAACCGCGCACCCCGGAACGACCGCGAACGCGTGCTCTGCGAACTCTTCGCCGACGTCCTGAACCTGCCCCGGGTCGGCATCGACGACCGCTTCTTCGACCTGGGCGGGGACAGCATCGTCTCCATCCAGCTGGTCAGCCGCGCCCGCGAGGCCGGCCTGACCATCACCCCCCGGGACGTCTTCCAACACCAGTCCGCCGCCGAACTCGCCACCGTGGCCAAGGACACCACCACCAGCCAGCCGACCATCGACGGCGTCGGAAAGATCCCGCTGACACCGATCATGCACGCCTTCGACATCGACAGCCCGGGATTCGCACAGTTCCACCAAGCCGTCCTGCTACGAGTCCCGGCCGGCGCCAACCTCGACCAACTCACCCACACCCTGCAAACCGTCATCGACCACCACGACATCCTCCGCGCCCGCCTCACCCACAACACCACCGACGGCCCACACCTCGAAACCACCGAACCCGGCACCCTCCACGCCCACACCCTCATCCACCACACACCCACCACCGAACAAGACCTGCGCACCACCATCACCCACGCAGCAACCCAAGCCCAACAACGCCTCGACCCCACCACCGGAACCATGCTCCAAGCCGTCTGGCTCGACCTCGGCCCCCACACCCCCGGACGACTCCTCCTCCTCGCCCACCACCTCATCATCGACGGCGTCTCCTGGCGCATCCTCCTCCCCGACCTCGCCACCGCCTGGCACGCCACCACCACCGACACCCAACCCCAACTCCCCACCACCACCACCTCCTTCCGCCACTGGGCCAAACTCCTCACCGAACAAGCCCACCACCCCACCCACACCACCGAACTCACCACCTGGACCCACACCCTCGACCAACCCGACCCCCTCCCCGGCACCCGCCCCCTCGACCCCACCCGCGACACCCTCCACACCGCCGCCACCCACACCTGGACCCTCACCCCCGAACAAACCACCCCCCTCCTCACCCGCATCCCCACCGCCTACCACTGCGGCATCAACGACGTCCTCCTCACCGGACTCACCCTCGCCCACACCCACTGGCAGAACACCCGCAACAACACCACCCACACCACCAGCCTCCTCATCGACCTCGAAAGCCACGGCCGCCACGAACTCACCGACAACCTCGACCTCTCCCGCACCATCGGCTGGTTCACCACCACCCACCCCGTCCGCCTCCACACCCCCCTCCACGGCGACATCACCCCCCACACCACCGACACCGCCCTCAAACACATCAAGGAACAACTCCGCACCACCCCCCACCACGGCATCGGCTACGGCCTCCTACGCCACCTCAACCCCGAAACCACCCCCCAACTCGCCCGACTCCCCCAACCCCACATCGCCTTCAACTACCTCGGACGCTTCCCCACGCCCCACGAGAGCGACTGGGGAACGGCAGCGGAGATGGACGCCCTCGAAGGCCTGGGCGCCGGGGAGATGCCGCTGAAGCACGCGATCGGCATCAACGCGATCACTCACGACCACCCGGACGGCCCGCAGCTGTCCATCTCCCTCACCTGGGCCGGCGAGCTCCTCGCCGAGGACGACATCCGCGAGCTCGGCGACACCTGGGTCCACGCCCTCACGGTCCTCGCCGAACACGCCGACGCCCCCGACGCCGGCGGCCTGACCCCCTCCGACCTGCCCTTGCTGGAGCTGAGTCAGAGCGAGATCGACGAATTCGAAGACGACCTGGACCTCTGAGAGGCGAAGAACCCATGAGCAAGGCACGAATCGAAGCCATCCTGCCGCTGACTCCGCTGCAGGAGGGGCTGCTGTTCCACGCGCTGTACGACGAGCAGGCGTCGGACGTCTACGTCGTCCAGCTGGCCGTCGGGTTCGAAGGCAAGCTGGACACCCCGCGGCTACGGGCGGCCGCCGCCGGAGTAGTGAAGCGGCATCCGAACCTCCGTGCCGCCTTCCGTCAACGGCGGCAGGGCAGCGGCCAGCCGGTGCAGGTGATTCCGGCCGAGGTCGAACTCCCCTGGACGGAAACCGACGTCAGCCACGCCGACGGCACCGTCGAGAGGTTCCTCGCCGAAGAACGCGCCCGGCGGTTCGACATGGCCAAGCCCCCGCTGCTGCGCTTCGCCCTCCTCCACCACGCCCCCGAACACCACACGCTGCTATTGACGTGCCATCACATCCTGCTCGACGGCTGGTCGATGCCCACACTCCTCCGTGAGCTGTTCACGCTGTACAGCGCCGGCGAGAACCTCCTGCCCCCGGTGGCGCCGTACAAGGACTACCTGACCTGGCTCGCCGACCGCGACCGTGAAGCCGCCCGCACCGCCTGGCGCACCGCCCTCTCCGACATCCAG
>NZ_JBHWBZ010000131.1:0-1597 GCF_042735475.1 Kitasatospora sp. NPDC059577
GCGCTGGTGCCCCGCGCCGGAAAGGGGCCCCACCAACCCCGACCGCCAACCAGGCGGCCACCCCTCCCGGCCACCCACCAGGGAGAAACACATGATCAACCTTGAAGCGCTGGACAAGGACCGTTCGATCTACTTCGTCGGCATCGGCGGTGTGGGCATGAGCAGCCTGGCGTTCCTGCTCGGGGAGCAGGGTTACACCGTGATCGGCTCCGACTCGGCCGAGAGCGGCAACGTCAAGGCCCTGCGCAACGCGGGCATCGAGGTGACCATCGGCCACGACCCGTCCAACGTCCGGGTCGGTACCTCGGTGATCGTCGCATCGCTCGCCGCCGTCGGCCTGACCAACCCGGAGGTCCTGCGGGGCCGCGAGATCGGGATCCGCGTCGCGGACCGGGCCCACCTCCTGGGGTCGGTGATGGCACAGTACGAGGAGTCCATCGCCGTCTCCGGAACGGCCGGCAAGACCACCACGACCACGCTCTTCGACCGAGTGCTCACCGGCGTCGGTCTCGACCCGACGACCGTGGTGGGCAGCCCCACGACCCCGGACAGCCCGAACTACCGCAACGGCCGCGGTAAGTACGTCGTCGCCGAGGCGTGCGAGTACTACCGGGCCTTCCACCACATCCGGCCCGGGACGGCCGTCGTCCTCAACATGGTGCCCGGCGACCACGGCGACTACTTCCCGGACCCGGAGGACATGTACGACGCCTTCGACACCTTCATCGGCAACATCCGCCAGGGCGGCCTGCTCGTCACCTCGGCGGACCAGCCCCGGACCCGCAACCTGGGCCAGGGCCGCGACCTGCGACGCGTGACCTTCGGGTTCTCCCCGGAGGCCGATTACCAGGCGGTCATCCTCGGCTGGGACGGCGGGCGCGCCCGCTTCGCGGTCCTGTACCGGGGCGAGTCGCTCGGGGAGATCGCCTCGGGCCTGCTGGGCAAGCACAACGTCACCAACACCCTGGCCGTGATCGCCACAGGCCACCAGCACGGTCTGACGCTCGACGATATGCGCGAGCCGATCGAGTCGTTCACCGGCGCACCCCGCCGCCTGCAGTTCCAGGGCAAGCGCTACGGGGTGAACGTCTGGGACGACCTGGCCTGCACCCCCGAGGAGATGCAGGCCACGATGTCCGCGCTCCGAGGCGCGGCGGGCACCGGGCGTATCACCGTCGTCCTGCGCCCGAACAGCTACAGCCGAGTGCGGGACCTGCTCCAGCACTACCCCGACGCCTTCACCCGCGACGACCGGATCGTGCTCACCGGAATCTTCCGCGGGCGGGACAAGGACACCTTCGGGATGACTCCGAAGCACGTCCTGAAGGTGCTGCGTATGGCCGGGCTCGACGTGCAGTACGTCCCGGACGTGAAGGAGGCCCCCAACACGGAGAGCATCCTGGGCGCGCTGCACGGGATGCGGGAGGGAGACACCCTGATCACCGTGGGCCCGAACGACATCGCCCCCATCGGTCGGGCCTGGCTCGGATCCCAGGCCTGACCCCGGGTGGGTAGGCACCCGGCCGGGTGCCTACCCACCCAGCACCGGTCACACGAACTGAGAGGCTGCCAGTGAGGGGTGGGCGTGCGCCTGCGG
>NZ_JBHWBZ010000131.1:1607-3582 GCF_042735475.1 Kitasatospora sp. NPDC059577
TGTCACCCGCGCGGCGCGTCCCCCCCCCACACACACTCCTCAAAACACGCGCGGGGGGCGCGGGGGGGGGGGGGGGGGGCGCCCCCCCGCGCCCCCCCCCCCCCGCCAGCCTCTGTTCACATCGGAGAACCACGTGAAACTGATCGATGCACTGGCCGGCCTCGACCACACGACCCTGCAGGGGGACCCGCAGGTCGACATCACCGGCGGCATCACCACCGACTCGCGTAGCGCCGGACCGGGCCGGCTGTTCATCGCCCTGCCCGGCCGCCGGACCGATGGCCACCAACACCTCGGCCAGGCCGTCGCGAACGGGGCGTCCGCTCTCCTGGTCGACCGGGCGGACCTCGAACTGCCGCCCGGCGTCTGCGCGGTCCGCGTTGCCGACACCTGGGAAGCCGCCGCAGCCGTCGCCTCCCGCTACTTCGGCGAACCCGGCCGTGAACTGGACGTGGTCGCGATCACCGGGACCAACGGGAAGACCTCGGTCGCGTTCGCGATCGAGGCCCTCCTGCACGCCGCCACGGGCACGCGCGTCGGGGTGATCGGCACCGGAGGCCACCGGATCGGCGACGAACCGGTCGACATCGCCACCACCACCCCGACCACCCCCCAGGCCGTCGACCTCCAGCACCTGCTTCGCGAGATGCGTGAGCGCGGCGCCGGCACCGTCGTCATGGAGGCGTCCTCCATGGCCCTGGCCCAGCACCGGGTGGCACACACCTTCACTGACGTCGGCGTGTTCACCAACCTCACTCCGGACCACCTGGACGACCACGGCAGCATGGCCGCGTACAAGGACGCCAAGCTCAGGCTCTTCCGCGGCATCGCACGCTCCGCGGTGGTCAACACGGACGACCCGGTGGGCCGTGAGATCGCCGCCGTGACGGCCGGCGCCGTCACGTACGGACTCGACGACCCGGCCGCCGACTACCGCGCGACGGACGTGACCGTCACGGCCGACGGCACGTCGTTCACCCTCCACCACGCCGGCCTGGAGCACCCCGTGAAGTTGCCCGTCCCCGGTCGTTTCGCCGTCGCCAACGCCCTGGCGGCCGTGGCGACCTGTGCCGTCCTGGGACACGACCCCGCATCCCTGGCCCGCGCCCTCGACGGCCTACCCACGGCCCCGGGAAGGTTCCAGACTCTCCGGACCCGCCGCGGCGCGACCGTCATCGTGGACTACGCACACTCCCCCGACGCGCTGGAGAGCGTCCTGTCCACCGTCCGGGGGTTCGCAACCAGTCGTGTGATCACGGTCTTCGGCTGCGGTGGTGACCGGGACCCAGGCAAGCGAGCGCCGATGGGCGAGATCGCCGGACGCTACTCGGATCTGTGCGTCCTCACCTCGGACAACCCACGCAGCGAGAACCCCGAGGAGATCATCGACCAGATCACCCGGGGGATCATCCCTACCGGTACCCCCTTCGACCGGATCACCGATCGCAGGCAGGCCATCGGACACGCCCTGGCTACAGCCTCGCACGGAGACATCGTCCTGATCGCGGGGAAGGGATCGGAGAGCTACCAGATCATCGGGACCCAGACCCTACCGTTCGACGACATCGAGGCCGTGCGCGAACTGGACCGCTGAGCCATACCCACTGCCCTGGCGATGGATGTCTTCGGGCCGGTCCCCACCATCATGCAGGCCGACGTCTGCAACGGCACGGCCCAAGTGCGCCACTGCTGCACAGCCGGGGGTGGAAACGCCGTTCCCCCCACCGCCTGTACCCGTTGTCGCCTGCTGCTGCTGTGCAGCTGGTGGGGGGCTTTCTGCAGCCTTTGTCGGATCGGCTTGTCGGGTGCGTGGTGTCGTGTCCGGGTCTTGTCAGTGGTGAAGAGGGGTCCTGGTGGGTGTCCGGGTGGTGTGACCTGGTTTGTCGGATGGGTTGGTGGTTCCCCTTTCCGGCTCGGGCAGCCTGCGCCGGGCGTGCTGGGGGGCGCAACCGGGCGGCTTTTCCCGGGCGGCGAA
>NZ_JBHWBZ010000132.1:0-3491 GCF_042735475.1 Kitasatospora sp. NPDC059577
AGACCGTCATCGCCGGGATCTGGGCCGAGGTCCTCGGCGTCGACCGGGTCGGCGTCCACGACAACTTCTTCGACCTCGGCGGACACTCCCTGCTGCTGACCCAGGTACGGAACCTGGTCACCGCCCGGCTGGGCGTCACGCTGCCGATGATCGCCCTGTTCCAGCACACCTCGGTGCGGGCCCTGACCCGGTACCTGTCCGACCGTGGTGCGGCCCGGGTCGACACCACGGCCCTCGTGCGCGCCCGGCAGGACGGCCGGGCGCGCCTGAGCGGGCGACGCAACCGCCGGTCCTCGAACGGAGACAAGTGATGAGCAACGGCGAAGAGTTCGACGTGAACCCCGCGCACATCGCCGTCATCGGCATGGCGGGCCGGTTCCCGGGCGCGGCGGACCTGGACGGGTTCTGGCAGAACCTCGCGGACGGGGTGGAGTCGGTCGAGCCGGTGCCGGTCCCCGCACCGGTGTCGCACCACGCGGTGTACGCCGCACTGACCGATCCCGACTGCTTCGACTCGGACTACTTCGGTTACGCCCCGCGGGAGGCGATGCTGATCGACCCTCAGCACCGGCTTTTCATGGAGTGCGCGGTCGAGGCCCTGGAGGACGCGGGTGAGGACCCGGCCCGCTTCCCCGGGCCGGTGGGCGTCTACGCGGGCAGCAGCCACACCGGCCACCTGGAGTCGTTGCGTGCCGCGCGGGAGCATCTGGGCGGCCCGAGCGACCTGCTGCTGGGACTCGGGACCGGGATGAGCTTCCTGACGTCGCGGGTCGCCTACCAACTCGGTCTGCGGGGCCCGGCCGTGACGGTGCAGACCGCCTGCTCGACCTCGCTGGTGGCCGTCCACCTGGCCGTCCAGGGTCTGCTCGCCGGGGACTGCGACATGGCCCTGGCCGGCGGAGCGAGCGTCCACGTCCCGACGCCGGTGATCGAGTACACCGAGGACGGCGCGATGTCCGGCGAGGGACACTGCCGGGCGTTCGATGCGGCCGCCGGCGGATCCGTCGGCGGGGACGCGGTGGGCATCGTCCTGCTCAAGCGGCTGGAGGACGCCCTCGCCGACGGGAACACCGTCCACGCCGTGCTGATCGGCACCGCCGTCAACAACGACGGCACGGACAAGATCGGCTTCACGGCGCCGAGCGTCTCGGGCCAGTCCGAGGTGATGCAGGCCGCGCTGAAGATCGCCGAGGTCGATCCCGACACCGTCTCCTACGTCGAGACGCACGGTACCGGGACCCGCCTGGGCGATCCGATCGAGGTCGCCGCGCTGACGGCGGCGTACGGCGCCGGCCGGGTCGAGGACCGGCCGGGCGGTCCGTGCTGGATCGGTTCGCTGAAGACCAACGTCGGCCACAGCGATGCCGCCGCCGGGGTCGCCGGTCTGATCAAGACGGTGCTCGCCCTGCGCCACCGCCGGATCCCGCCGAGCCTGAACTTCGAGACCCCGAACCCGGAGATCGACTGGGAGAACTCCCCGTTCCGGGTGAACGCGGAGCTGCGGGAGTGGACGTCCGGCGGTGCCCTGCGCCGGGCGGCCGTGAACGCCCTCGGCGTCGGCGGGACCAACGCGCACGTCATCCTGGAGGAGGCGCCGCCGGTTCCCGGCCGGGGGGAAGGGAAGCCGTCCCAGCTCGTCGTGGTGTCCGCCAAGTCCCGCCCGGCCCTGGCCGCCGCGCGGACCCGGCTCGGCGAGCACCTGGAGAACCACCCCGCCACCGGACTGGCGGACGTGGCCTGGACCACCCAGACCGGCCGGGCGGGCCACGCCCACCGGCAGGCCTTCGTGGCGTCGAGCACGGCCGACCTGGCGGGGCAGCTCGCCCGGGCGGACGCCGCCGCGAGCGAGCCCGTCGACGACGGGGAACGCTCGATCGCCATGGTGTTCCCCGGCCACGGCGG
This sequence comes from Kitasatospora sp. NPDC059577, assembly GCF_042735475.1. Taxonomy (NCBI): domain Bacteria; kingdom Bacillati; phylum Actinomycetota; class Actinomycetes; order Kitasatosporales; family Streptomycetaceae; genus Kitasatospora; species Kitasatospora sp. NPDC059577. The sequence continues at coordinate 1,903 of NZ_JBHWBZ010000132.1, forward strand.
GCAGAAGCTCGGGATGGCGCGGGAGCTGTACCGCCACGAGAAGGTCTTCCGGGAGGCCTTCGACGAGTGCGCGGCGGCCTTCGCCACGCGGCTCGACGTCGATCTGCCGACGTTCCTCTTCGGCGGGGTGTCCGGGCCGGGTGACTCCGACTTCGCCGACCTGCCGGTCAGCCACGCGGCGATCTTCAGCGTCGAGATGGCCCTCTACCGGCTGTGGGAGTCCTGGGGCGTGGTGCCCGAGGTCGTCGCCGGTCAGAGCCTGGGGAGCTACGCCGCCGCCTGCGCGGCGGGGATCTTCACGCTCGACGATGCCGCGGCGGTGGTGACCTGCCGCAGTCGCCTGCTGGAGACCCTGCCCAGCGGCGGGATGATCGCGGTCCCGATGCCGGAGGCCGAGGTCTCCGCGTTCCTGACCGGAGGCCTCTCGCTCGGCGCCGTGAACGGACCGGACCAGTGCGTGGTCTCGGGGCCCAAGGCGGAGATCACGGACCTGACCGCGCGGCTGGAGGCCAGGGGTATCGACGTCCGCCGGCTGCACATCCCCGGCGCCGGCCACTCCTCCCTGGTCGACTCGATCACGGAGGAATTCGGCGACTACCTGAAGGGCGTCACCTTCGGCGAGCCGGTCATCCCGTTCGTCTCCGACAGCGACGGCCGGCCGGTGGATCCGCAACGGGTGACGACCGTGCGGTACTGGGTCGACCACATGAGGAACACGGTCCGCTTCGGCGATGTCGTCTCGACGCTGCTCGGCGTCGACCACCGGACGGTCCTGGAGGTGGGGCCGGGCCGCAGCATGACCACACTGGTCCGCCGGCACCCGGACCTCGGGAAGCACCACCTCGTCGTCTCCAGCCTGCCGCACCCCTCGGCCCCGGTGTCCGAACTCGACCACATCCTCGGCGCCGCGGGCGCGCTGTGGTGCGCCGGACACGAGCTGGACTGGGCGGGGCTCCACGTGGGAACCGACCGGCGGCGCGTCCCGCTGCCCACCTATCCGTTCCAGCGCACCAGGTTCCGGCTGGACCCCACCGCGCCGGACCCGGTGTCGATCGAGCGGATGGCCGAGGAGGACCTCGACCCCGGGGTGACGTTGGAGGCGCCGGCCACCGACACCGAAGCCGCCGTGGCCCGGGTCTTCACGGACGTGCTCGGCGTGGCCGAACCGGCTCGGCAACACGACTTCTTCAAACTGGGCGGCGACTCCCTGCTGGCGACCCAGCTCACCTCACGACTTCGCGACCGGCTCTCCGTCCGGCTCTCCGTCCGGGAGGTCTTCCTCGCGCCGACGGTCGCGGCACTGGCCGAACTCGTCGAGACCAAGACGGCCGGGGCGTCCTCCGGGGGCACCGACACGACGGCCGCCGACGGCCCGGCGCTGGTGCCGGTGGTGCGCGGTGCGGGCGGGCTGCCGTTGTCGTTCGCGCAGCAGCGGCTGTGGTTCCTCGAACAACTGGGGCTGGACGGCCTGGACCTCGCGATCCCCGGCATGTGGCGGTTGCGGGGTGTGGTGGATGTGGGGGCGTTGGAGTCGGCGTTCTCGGGTTTGGTGGCGCGGCATGAGGTGTTGCGGTCGCGTTTTGTGGTGG
>NZ_JBHWBZ010000133.1:0-3446 GCF_042735475.1 Kitasatospora sp. NPDC059577
GATCTTCGAGCTGGTCGACTACGGCGTGGTCGGTGACCTCTTCGAGGTCCTGCCGCAGCTCACCGCCGAGGTGAAGGCCCGCAAGGCCTGATCCCGCGGGAAGGTTCGGAGGGCGTGGCGCCGGGTGCTCGGTGCCACGCCCTCCGTCGTCGTCCCCGGAGCACGGCGGGTGGTGCCGCGGCCCGTAGAGTCGGCGCGAACGCGTGTGACGTGCGGGCATGAGCCGTCCTCATGTCGGGGGATGAGCGGGGCTCATGACCCGATCGTGTGGCGGGCGGGGCATGAGCCGTCCTCATACCCCTGACCTGTGGCGTCCGGGGCATGAGGTGAACGCATGACCCGGACGTGTGACGTGCGGGACGCGACGCGACAGCGTGGGACGAGGGCGAGGACGGTGGCATGGCACTGCTGACGGCACTTCAGGGCGGATTCGGCGACGCGGCGGACGCGCTGCGGATCGACGGTCGGACGCTCTCCCGGGAGGAACTGCTGGGCGCGGCGACCGCCGTCGCGGACCGGGTGGCCGGCGCCCCCGCGCTGGCGGTGCTCGCCCGGCCCACCGTCGAGACGGTCACCGCCGTGGTCGGCGGCCTGCTCGCGGGCGTCCCGGTGGTGCCGCTGCCGCCCGACTCGGGGCCAAAGGAGCGCGAGCACATCCTGCGCGACTCGGGCGCGACGCTGCTCGCCCACGCCGCCGGGGAGGCGCTGCCCGGGTCCGGCCCGGTGGAGGGCCTGCCGGTCGATCCGCTGCAGCGCTCCGCCGCCACGTACGCCGAGCCGGCCGCGGACTCCACCGGCTTCGTGCTCTACACCTCGGGCACCACCGGCGCGCCCAAGGGCGCGGTGATCCGGCGCGGGGCGATCGCCGCCGACCTGGACGCGCTGGCCGCGGCCTGGCAGTGGACCGCAGAGGACACCCTCGCCCACGGCCTGCCGCTGTTCCACGTGCACGGCCTGTTGCTCGGCGTGCTCGGAGCCCTGCGCACCGGCAGTCGGCTGGTGCACACCGGCCGGCCCACCCCGGCCGGGTACGCGGCGGCCGGCGGCAGCCTGTACTTCGGCGTGCCCACCGTCTGGTCCCGGCTGGCGGCGGACCCGGAGGCGGCGGCCCGGTTGGCCCCGGCCCGGCTGCTCGTCTCCGGCAGCGCGCCGCTGCCCGTGCCGGTGTTCGAGAAGCTGGCCGCGCTCACCGGGCACGCCCCGATCGAGCGGTACGGGATGACCGAATCGCTGATCACCGTCAGCACCAGGGCCGACGGCGAGCGGCGCCCCGGCAGCGTCGGCCTGCCGCTGGACGGGGTACGCACCCGGCTGGTCGGCGAGGACGGCACGCGGCTGCCGAACGACGGGGAGACCGTCGGTGAGCTGCAGGTGTCCGGCCCGACACTGTTCAGCGGCTACCTCAACCGGCCGGACGCCGACGCCGAGGCCTGGACGGCGGACGGCTGGTTCCGCACCGGCGACGTCGCGGTGATCGGGCCGGACGGCTTCCACCGGATCGTCGGCCGGGCCTCGGTGGACCTGATCAAGAGCGGCGGCTACCGGATCGGCGCGGGCGAGGTGGAGGCCGCGCTGCGCGACCACCCGTCGGTCGCCGACGCGGCGGTGGTCGGCGTGCCGGACCCGGATCTCGGACAGGCGGTCGTCGCGTACGTCATCCCGGACGGCGCCGTGACGGGGGAACAGCTGACGGCTTTCGTGGCGGAGCGGCTCTCGGTGCACAAGCGGCCGCGCCGGGTCGTGCTGGTACCCGAACTGCCCCGCAACGCACTGGGAAAGGTGCTCAAGAAGCAGCTGCTGACGGAGGCCGACGGCCGGTGATGAGGGGGCGTCGGACACCTCCCCGGTGACGGGTGTTCACCCTGATGCGGCGTCGGTGCTCACCGCCCGTGACCCCTTCCATTGGCGCACTCCACTGCGCGCCGTGAGCGGATGCGTGCCTAACGTGACGAACAGGCAGGCCTCGGTCTGCCCGGCCGTGGGAACCGGTGGTACCGGGACCACGGCGGTTCGAATCAGCACCGCAGCCGCCCGTTCCGGCGGCAGTCCGCAGCGAGTCGCGGCGATCCGCAGCCTCTCGCTGAGATCCACAGCAGTGAAGGAAGTCAGCAGGGATGACCACCGTCAACACCGGCGCACCGGATGCCGCCGACGAACCGACCGCGCAGCAGGCCGCTGCCACCGCCCGTTCCTCCCGTCCCTCCAGGGCCGCGCGGCTCCGCCGGGGGATAGGCATGGTGGCCGTGATCGCGACCGGAGCGGGCGTGCTCGGCCTCGGCACCGGCGTGACCCCGGCGGCGGCCGAGACCGCGCCGGCGCACGCCGGGTGGGACGGCTCGCGGTACTGGTTCAAGAACAGCCAGGGGCAGTGGCGCTGGACCTCGCACTACGACGTGTACGTGGCGCGGACCGGTGGCGGGACGAAGTCCACGACCACGTCGTCGAGCGGGGGGATCAAGCAGGGCTGGGACGGTTCGCGCTACTGGTTCCGCAACAGCAAGGGCGAGTGGCGCTGGACCACGCACTACGACATCTACCTGGCGCGGACCGGGGGCGGTTCCTCGTCCTCGTCGGGTCCCGCGGGCTCGGGTTCGTCCGGCGGCTCGGTGGCCGCGGACCCGGACGTCGAGACCGCCGTGCAGTACGCGCTCGCCCAGCTGGGCAAGCCGTTCCGGACGGCGGGCAACGGGCCGGACGGGTACGACTGCTCGGGCCTGGTCCAGCAGTCCTTCAGGCGCGGCGGCATCAGCCTGCCGCGGGTCGCCAACGACCAGTTCGCGGCGACCACGCCCGTCAAGGCGAGCCAGCTGCGCCGCGGTGACCTGCTGTTCTGGTCGCCGGACGGGACTGCGCGGGGCATCCAGCACGTGGCGATCTACCTGGGCAACAACCAGTACGTCGAGGCCGCGCGACCGGGGACCACCATCCGGATCTCGGCGATCAGCAGCGGCTACTACCCGGCGTTCATGGGGCGGCCGTAGCGCCGTCGCGGGTACCCGGGTTCGCGCGGACGCTGCGGACGACGGGGGCCGGGGCCCCCTCGGGGGGCGGGGGGGCCGGGGGAAGTGGGGGGGGGGGCGGGGGGGCGGCGGGGCGGGCGCGCCGGCCCGGCCCCCCCCCCCCCCCCGCGGCTCGTTCGGCGCGCGGTCAGAGGTCCGTCGGCCGGGGGAGTGCGCCGCGGGCGCCGAGGGCGGTGACGGCGAAGGCCCCGGCGGCGACGGCGGTGGCCGCCGCTCCGGGGAGGTCGGCGCCGCGCGCGAGGCCGGCGGCGAGGGCGCCGCAGAAGGCGTCGCCCGCTCCGGTGGTGTCGACCACCCGGACGGCGGGGGCCGGCAGCCGGCTCGACCGTCCGTCCGTGAGGACCAGGGCGCCGTCCGCGCCGAGGGTGATCACGACGCCCTCGGCGCGGTCGGCGAGGAGCCGGGCGGCGTCGGTGACGTCGGCGG
>NZ_JBHWBZ010000134.1:0-129 GCF_042735475.1 Kitasatospora sp. NPDC059577
CCCAGCACGCCCGGCGCAGGCTGCCCGAGCCGGAAAGGGGAACCACCAACCCATCCGACAAACCAGGTCACACCACCCGGACACCCACCAGGACCTTGGGAATGTGGATCAGCGGTTGCCCTCGGTGTA
>NZ_JBHWBZ010000134.1:226-1659 GCF_042735475.1 Kitasatospora sp. NPDC059577
GTCGTCTTCGTGGGGATGGGGGTGGCAGGCGTCAGGTGGTGCTGTCGGTCGTTCGGAACTCTCGCGTGGCCGGAGGTGCGTGTATTCCTTGTCTCCGCAGGACCTTGGGAATGTGGATCAGCGGTTGCCCTCGGTGTCGTCTTCGTGGGGATGGGGGTGGCAGGCGTCAGGTGGTGCTGTCGGTCGTTCGGAACTCTCGCGTGGCCGGAGGTGCGTGTATTCCTTGTCTCCGGTCGTTCCGCTGTCCTTGTCCTGCCACGGTTCTGTGTTCCGCCGTGGTCGGACGGGGTGTCGCCTGGTCGGGGTGCTGGGTATGGCCTTCCGGTGATTGGGCGTGGCGTTCCACGGGCTCCGGGAATGAGCGGGCTTTGTGCTTCGGCCGGGTACGGACATGGGTCATGGCCCCGGTCCCTTCGCAGACCTCCGCTACCGAGTAGCAGTTCGTGGGTACGTCTCTGCCCCCTGCGCAGGCGGGGCAAGGGTTCGCAGATCACGGGAGTTCGCAGATCGGTACTGCCCGGACGGGCTCCTGCCACTGCCTCTCAGCGCTCTGGAAGCCGCGTCCTCGGTTGGGGTGCTCTGATCCCTGCGTCCTGGCAGTCCTGACGGGTTGTCGGAGGTACCAGAGCTGGATGGTCACGGGTGTACTCGGGCACCACAAGGTCTCAGCCTCAATGTGGGCGTATCGGTCGGGACGGCCGCAGGGTGGGTCGGGGCGCTCTGTGTGGTGGCTTCGGGCTTCCCGGCTGGCTGCCTGGCCGGGCCGTCTTTGCGGCGGTCGGCTCTGCTCGATCCCTGCACGGCGACCGCGTTCGCGGCCTGGGGTGCTGGCATGGGCGTGCTTCTCGGCGGGACGCAGCGGTCTCCGGTCGGCCGGCTCGTTTACGCGCCGCCGTCCGGCAGGCCGGCCCGGTGGACTCGGCCGGGCGACGTGCGAGTTGGACCGGGCCGGATCTTTTTCCTCTTGCGGGCGGCCGGCGCAGTGGCCCGGTCGGCAGGGCGGGTGCGGCACGGGTCTGCCCGGCCTGGTCGGGCGGTGCTCGGGCCGACCCCCCGTCGGCCAGGCGGCGGCCGGCTGTTGGAGCCGCCGTTGGCTCTGTTGGTCTGCTGCTCGGTCAGTTCCGGGCGCCGGTACGGTCGTGCGGGCGCGAAGCGGCCCGCCGTGGGCTCATGGCGGGCCGCTTCATCCTGGCTGTCTGTGGGCTGCCACTGCATGTGTGGGATGACTGCCGGAACGGGCGGGGCCGTATCAACCCCTGGCGTTCTTGGTCGGTTGGGGGACTGTCGGAGAGTCGCGCCTCCCCTCCGCCTGCTGCCGGAGGGGTGGGGGGGGGCGGGGCGGGGGGGGGCGCCCCCCGCGGGGGTTTGAGGCACAAAGCGGGGCGGGGGCGGGGGGGGGGGCGGGGAGGTAATATAAAAACGCCAAAAATTTT
>NZ_JBHWBZ010000134.1:1669-3392 GCF_042735475.1 Kitasatospora sp. NPDC059577
GGCCTGGCGTCTCTTTTTTTGTGGGGGGGGGGGGGGGGGGGGGGGGGGCCCGCCCCCCCCCCCCCGCGGGGGGGGGGGGGGGGGGGGGGCGGCCCGGGGCCCCCCCCCCCCCACCGGGGGTGTTAGCCCTCCTTCTGCGCGGTCAGGGCCTGGATGCGGGCCTTGAAGTAGTCACCTCGACCGATGTAGTCGACGGGGCGTCCCAGGTCGTCGACGTCCGTCAGGTGCGGGGAGTAGGTGCCGGGGCTGAAGAGGACCGTCTGGCCCGGCGTTGCGACCTGCTGGGCCAGGGTGATGGCCGCGCGGTAGTCGGCGACGGTGTCGATGTTGGGGGTGCCGGCGGTGTGGGCGAAGGTCACGAGCTGGTCGGCCGTGGGGCCGAAGGTGATCAGATGGTGCACCTTGTCACGAAGCCCGGGGCTCAGGCGGGCGAAGATGACGCCCTTGTTGTCCTCGCCTCCGGAGATGAGGACGACCGTCCGCCCCTCGATCGCGTCGAGCGCGTGAACGGTGGAGTCCACGTTGGTGGCCTTGGCGTCGTTGTAGTAGTCGACCCCCTGGTGGGTGGCCACGTACTCGGTGACGTGCTCGCGTCCCGGGAAGGTGGCGACCGCGGTGGCGACGGTGTCGAGCGGAACTCCCCAGCTCAGGAGGACCGCGATGGCGGGCAGCGCGTTGGGGAGCGCCCCCAGGGCCGTGATCCGCTCCTTGGGGAACAGCGTCTGCTCCTGGTTCGCCAGTCGCACGACGACCTGGCCGTCGTCGAGGAAGACGCCTTCGAGGCCGGCCGGGAGGGCGCCGCTCATGCTGGTGTACAGGAGCCGTCCCGGGGTCTTGGCGGCGAGGTCGCTGCTGGCCACGTCGTCGAGGGAGACGACGGTGAGGCTGTCGACGGTGTTGTGCTTGAGGAGCTGGCCCTTGAGGCGGACGTATTCGTCCCAGTCGTAGAGGTTGGAGTGCTCGGGGTTGATGTTGGTCAGGACCCCGGTCGCGGGGGCCAGGCCCGGGCTGTTCTGCAGCTGGGCGGCGGAGACCTCCAGGACGACGACGTCCTCGGGCTTGATGTTGGGCACCTTGCTGGCGAACTCGGTTCCGATGTTGCCGACGAGGTGGACGGTGATCCCGTTGGCTTCCAGGCCGCGGGCGATGAGGGTGGTGGTGGTGCCCTTGCCGTTGGTGCCGGTGACGGCGATCACCGGAGCCGGGGAGAGCCGGAAGGCCAGCTCGATCTCGCTCCAGATGTGGATCTTCGCCGCGCGGGCGGCGATGAGTACCGGGTGGTTGTTGTCGATCACGGGGCTGCGGACGATGAGGTGGAAGGCCGTGGGGTCGATGGAGGTGGTGTTGAGCTTGTAGGTGATCTTCATACCGGCGAACCGCTGCATGACGTTCGGCAGCTCTTCGGCGGACTTGGCGTCCATGACGGTGACCTTCGCGCCCTGCTGGACGCAGAGTTCGGCGGCGGACTGACCGCTCATCCCGAGTCCGATGACCAGGACAGGCTTGCCCTTCAGGTCGACGGGGTCGCCCTGGTAGAGCTTCGGCTTGATCGGCTTGATGTTCATGTGTTTCTCCCTGGTGGGTGGCCGGGAGGGGTGGCCGCCTGGTTGGCGGTCGGGGTTGGTGGAGCCCCTTTCCGGCGCGGGGCACCAGCGCCGGGCGGGCCCGGGGGGCGCAACCGGGCGGCCCGGGCGGCGAAGATGTTCCGCCCCGCCTGCCCGGG
>NZ_JBHWBZ010000135.1:0-3339 GCF_042735475.1 Kitasatospora sp. NPDC059577
CTGTGTATCTGCCGGAGCTCGGTTACATCCGGGTCTGGGTCTTCTGCTTGAGGCGTTCGTAGGGGGGTCTGGCCACCGAGGGCGCCGTGTGGGCGGTGGAAGTTGTAGGAGTCCTCCCATTCTCGGAGTTTGTCGTTGAGGACGCCGGGTGTCGTCGATGACGGCACCGGCGAGCACGCGGTGGAACTCCTCGGCGTCGATGCGGTGTGAGCGTTCGACCTTGCCGTTGAGGTGTGGGACGCCGGCTTGATGTAGGTGTGGGCGATGCCCCTGTCGAGCGCGTGCCAGTGGAAGGCGGACTGGAACTCGGGGCGCCGTGGTCGACAGAAATGGGGGCGAAAGGGCCATGGCCTGCCAAAAGACCCTGTGGACACCCTTGAACGGAATCATGATTACCTCTTCCGGCGGATGTGATGCGTGCTCATAGCCGGTGCACCAGACTCTCCCCTCGGTGCCCCCGGGCTGTCGGGGGCGGACGGGAGAACCATGCGACTGACCAAGCGCCTGGCCACGACCGGCGCGGCCCTGGGCCTGGCGACGGCCGGGCTGGTCGGACTCGGCAGCACGAGCGCGCACGCCGCCGACAACTGCCAGGAGCTCGACAGCTACTACGGGGCGCGGATCAACATGTGCATCTACCGCGTCAACTTGTGGGACGTCACGATGCACTACAACGTGATCCGGCGCGGATCCACCGACGAGCGTGTCTGGTTCACCGCGTACACGCCGGGCTGCGGGAGCGGCACCTACACCGACGTGTCGGGGAACGACTACAGCGAGCCGTCGAAGTACTTCGAGGTGGTGTGCGCGGGCCAGGTCGGCGGCATCACCGGCTGGATATCGGAGTCCGGCAGCAACAACTCGGTCGGCGGCGTGGGGGTGACCTGGTGAGCGCGGCGAGGCGTCTCAGCGCGAGCACGGCGGCCGTGGGCCTGGCCGCCGCCGGCCTGGTCGGTCTGACCGCCACTGCGGCTCACGCCGATGGCTGTACCGACTTCGGCACTCGCTACCACGCGGTGATCCGCGCCTGCGCGCACCAGGACGGCTACCCGGGCTGGGTGGGCATGAGCTACAGCGTGGTGACGGCTGGGAGCACCGATGAGCGCGTCTGGTTCAAGGTCGAGTCGAGCTGCGGCGAGAAGTACTTCTCCGGCAACGACGTGCAGGAGCCCAGCTGGAGCCTGGGCTACACCTGCGGCAGCCTCACCGGGGGCTACATCCGCTCCGTCGAGGTGTACACCACGGAGTCCGGCGTGCAGGACAGCAACAGCTACTTCCCGGTCTACCACTGACCGCTGATCGAGTGATCGAGTGATCGAGGAGAGACGATGAAGAGCATGATCAAGCGGCTCGCCGGCACGGGCGCGGCGCTCGGCTTGGCCGCGGCCGGTGTCGTGGGGCTCGGTGCGGGTGCGGCGCACGCGGACGGGCAGCGCTGCGCGGAGCTGGACACCCGGTCCGGTGCGCGGATCTCGATGTGCGCCTACGTGGTCAACGCGAACTACCTGAAGATGAGCTACAACGTGATCCAGCGCGGCAGGACGGACGAGCGCGCGTGGTTCCAGGTCACCTCGCAGTGCGGGCAGTATCCGGGTGCTGAGGGGTCGTCGTACGACTGGTTCTCCGACAACGACTACAACACCAGCTACGACACCTTCGAGAAGTGGTGCGACGTGCCGAACGGCGGCTTCAACGTCGCGGTCAAGGTCACCGAGTCGGGGAACGTCTCGGACTATCAGGGCGTCGTCTACCTGTACTGATCTGAGTAGCGAGCGGAGTGGGGCCCAGCGCCACCGCAACCCGGCCGCCCGGCGGGCCGACCTACGCCGGCCCGCCGAGCGGACCCGGGCGCCTGCGTCGAGGCCGGCGACCCCGGCCGGGCGCGGCCCCACGTGTTCTGACGCACCGCCCGGTCCCGCCCGCACAAAGGCCCCGCCCTGGCGGATGGGTGACCATCCCCGGGGCGGGGTCGACGCATGCTGCAGCAGCAGGATCAAACCGCGGAGCTTCATCCAGCTCCGCCCGGACGGGGCCCCCAGGCGCTGACCCGCCCAGGCCGGCACCTGGGGAATTACGCCGACACGACGCCTGGGCAATGCCACCGTCGTTCACAGGTCAGTGCCCGGCCTGGCCGGGACCGCGCGGCGGCTCGTAGCAAAGATGCGGCAGTCCCGGCCCAGCAGTGCGGCCGGGCGCCGGCCGGTGAAGTGCAGGAACTCACGGGTGAAGTGGTTCTGGTCGTAGAAGGTGGCGCCGGCGGCCAGGGAAGGTCGACCATGTGGTCATGACCTCCTCGCCCCGCCCGCCGTACGCCGGTGGCCGACCGGATCCGACCGACGGGACCACTGGGCCCGGTGGAGAGTCCGCTTCCGCCCGCGGCTACCTGCTGGACAACGCGCGCGCCGAGGCGGGCGAGCGGTTCGTCTGGCTGGCCGAGCTGTTCGACGGTGTGACGCGCGGGCACTTCGACCGGCTGGGGGTCGGTGCCGGCTGGCGCTGCTGGGAAGTGGGGGCCGGTGGCCCCGGTATCCCTCGGGCGCTCGCGGCGGCCGTCGGTCCGACCGGGCACGTGCTGGCCACGGACATCGACCCGTCGTGGCTGAAGGCGGGCGACGGGTACGAGGTGCGACGGCACGACGTCGCCGCCGACCCGCCGCCGGAGCCGGGGACGTTCGATCTGGTGCACGCCCGGCTCGTGCTGGTCCATGTACCCGACCGGGCGAGGGCGCTGGCCACGATGGCGGCAGCGCTGCGGCCCGGCGGCCGGCTGCTGGTCGAGGACGCCGACACCGCTCTGCAACCGCTGGCGTGCCTGGACGACAGCGGCCCCGCGCAGCGGCGGGCCAACCGGCTGCGTGACGCGGTCCGGGAGCTGCTGGCGCGCCGCGGCGCGGACCTGCGCTATGGCCGGACCCTGCCGCGGGCCTTGCGTGAGGCCGGCTTGGTGGATGTCGCCGCGGCGGGCACCTTCCCGGTCGGCGGGCCGGCCTGCGACCGGTTGGAGGCGGCGACCATCCGGCACGTGCGCGGCGAGCTGCTCGCGGCGGGCCTGGCCGACGACGCCGAGATCGACGCGCACCTGGCCGCCGTCCACGCGGGCGAACTCGACCTGACACTCGCGCCGCTGATCTCGGCCTGGGGACGCCGTCCGGCCGAGCACCCTCCGGCACTCGGTTAGGGCGGGTCGGGGGCGTTGTCCGCCCCGCCCACGGCGCTGTTCGCCGAGGGAGGCCGGGCGGCTCGCGCAGGGTGGTGCGCGCCGCGCGCCGCGCGCCACCGGAGCAGGGGCTGGCCCGCCGCCCGTCCGGCGTCTCCCGACGACACAACGTCGACCGAGTC
>NZ_JBHWBZ010000136.1:0-3284 GCF_042735475.1 Kitasatospora sp. NPDC059577
TCGGCGCGCTGTCGGCGGGCCGGGCGGCCCGCACGCCGCAGGAGGAGATCCTCTGCGGACTGTTCGCGGAGGTGCTCGGCCTGGACGCGGTCGGCGTCGACGACGACTTCTTCGACCTGGGCGGCCACTCCCTGCTGGCCACCAAGCTGCTCAGCCGGGTCCGGACGGTGCTGGGCGCCGAGTCCGGTATCCGGGACGTCTTCGAGGCGCCGACGGTCGCCGGGCTGGCGGCCCGCCTGGGCACCGGTCCGGGCCCGCAGCGCCTCGCGCTGACGGCCGGGGGCGAGCGCCCGGACCGGGTGCCGCTGTCCTTCGCCCAGCAGCGGCTCTGGCTGATCGACCGGATGGAGGGCCCCGGCGCCCTCTACAACCTGCCCCTCGTCCTGCGGGTGGCGGGGGAGCTGGACACCTCGGCGCTGGAACGCGCCCTCGGTGACGTGGTCGCCCGGCACGAGAGCCTGCGCACCCTGATCGCCGAGGAGGACGGCACCCCGTACCAGCGGATCCTGCCCGCCGCTCAGGCCCGGGTCGGCGTCGAACTGCTGCCGCCGGGCACCGCCCCGGAGCTGTGCACCGCACGGGCCTTCGACCTGGCCGCCGACCTCCCGGTCCGCGCCCACGTCATCCCGGCCGCGGCCGGCGAGCACCTGCTCGTCCTCGTCCTGCACCACATCGCCGGCGACGGCTGGTCGATGGGACCGCTGCTGTCCGACCTCGCCACGGCCTACGCGGCCCGCACCGGTGGCGCGGCCCCGCAGTGGTCGCCGCTGCCCGTGCAGTACGCCGACTACGCGCTCTGGCAGCGCGAGCTGCTCGGTGACGAGGACGACCCGGAGAGCCTGGCCGCCCGCCAACTCGCCTACTGGCGCGAGGCCCTGGCCGGGCTGCCGGAGGAGCTGTCGCTGCCCGTCGACCGGCCGCGCCGCGCGGCCGCCAGCCACCGGGGCGAGCGCGTCGTCCTGCCGTACGGCGCCGAACTCCACCGTGCGGTCGCCGAGTTGTCGCGCGACCACCGCGTGACGGTGTTCATGACGCTGCAGGCGGCCCTGGCCGCGCTGCTGACCCGGCTCGGCGCGGGCACCGACGTCCCGATCGGCTCGGTGGTGGCCGGGCGTTCCGACGAGGCGCTGGACGAGCTGGTCGGCTTCTTCGTCAACACCCTGGTGCTGCGCACCGACACGTCGGGCGACCCCAGCTTCACCGAACTCCTGGCCCGCGTCCGGGAGACCCAGCTCGACGCCCACGCGCACCAGGACGTGCCCTTCGAACGCCTGGTGGAGGAACTCAACCCGACCCGCTCGCTCGCCCGGCACCCGCTCTTCCAGGTCATCCTGCTGCTGGAGGGCTCGGGCTCGGGCTCGGGCTCGGGGTCGCCGCTCGCCGGTACCGGCCTGGACGCCTCCGTGGTGTCCTCCGGCGGCTCGGTCGCCAAGTTCGACCTGTGCGTGGGCCTCGGCGAGTCCTTCGACGAGGACGGCGCCCCGGCCGGCCTGGAGTGCGCGATCGACTTCGCCACCGACCTGTTCGACCGGGAGACGGTCGAGGCGATCGCCGGGCGGTTCGGCCGACTGCTGGCGGCCGTGGCCGCGCGGCCCGAACTGCCGATCGGGCGGGTCGAGTTGCTGTCCGGCGCGGAGCGTGCCGCGCTGCCCGTGGACGGCGGCGCGCTGCCGGCCGAGGTCCCGCTGCTGCCGGCCGCCTTCGCGGCGCAGGCGGCCGGGACCCCGGAGGCCGTGGCCCTGGTCTGCGGCGACACCGCGCTGACCTTCGCCGAGCTGAACGCCCGGGCCAACCGGCTCGCGCACCGGCTGATCGCGGCGGGCGCCGGACGGGAGTCCGTGGTCGCCCTCGCGCTGCCGCGCTCGGCGGACACCGTGGTCGCGATGCTGGCCGTACTCAAGGCCGGCGGCGCCTACCTGCCGCTGGACGGCGAGTACCCGGCCGACCGCACCGCCCACATGCTGGCCGACGCCCGCCCGGCACTGGTGCTGACGGACGAACACTGGCCACTGCCCGAGGTCCTGGCCGGGTTGCGCACCCTCGACGTCGCCGAGCCGACCGGGGACAGCGCCGGCCTCGCCCGCCACGAAGCCGACGACCCGGAGCCGGGCATCGACTCGGGCGACGCCGCCTACGTCATCTACACCTCCGGCTCCACCGGCCGCCCCAAGGGCGTCGTGGTCCCGCACGGCGCCGTCGCCGCCCTGCTGGCCGCCCACCGGGCCACGCTGATCCGCGGCACCGGGCAGGCCCACGGCCGGCAGCGGATCGCCCTCACCGCCTCGCTCTGCTTCGACGCCTCGCTGGAGCCCGTGCTCTGGATGTACGCCGGGCACGAGCTGCACCTGATCGGCGACGAACTGCGCCGCGACCCGGCGGCCCTCGTCCGCCACACCGCCGACGCGGGAATCGACGCCCTGCACATCACCCCGTCCTACACCGAGCAGCTGATCGAGGAGGGCCTGCTGGACGCACCCGCGCCGCGACTCCTGCTGCTCGGCGGCGAGGCCGTCGGCCAGGCGCTGTGGCAGCGGCTGCGGGAGCACCCCGACACCGCGGGCCACAACTTCTACGGCCCGACCGAGGCCACCGTCTACGCGCTCACCCAGCCGTTCGACGCCGCCGAGCGCCCCGGCCTGGGCGGCCCGATCGCCGGTGTCCGCGCCCACGTCCTGGACGAGCACCTCAACCCCGTCCCGGTCGGGGTACCGGGGGAGCTGTACCTGGCCGGCGCCGGCCTGGCCCGGGGCTACCTGGGCCGGCCGGGCCTGACGGCAGAGCGCTTCGTCGCCTGCCCGTTCGCACCCGGGGACGGGGCGCGGATGTACCGCACCGGCGACCTGGTCCGCCGCACCCGCGACGGCGGCCTGGAGTTCCTGGGCCGCACCGACCACCAGGTCAAGATCCGCGGCTTCCGGATCGAACCCGGCGAGATCGAGCAGGTGGTCGCCCGCCACCCCGCCGTGCGTCAGTGCGTGGTCGCCGTGCGCGAGAGCGACACCGGCGACCGCCGACTGGTCGCCTACTGCACGGTGGGCCAGGCGTCGCCCGAACTCGCCGTCGAGCTGCGGCGGTTCGCCGCCGGGTCGCTGCCCGGCTACATGGTCCCGGCCGCCGTCGTCCTGCTGGACGCGGTGCCCCTGACCGGCAGCGGAAAGGTGGACCACCGGGCGCTCCCGGAGCCGGACTTCGGCGCGCTGTCGGCGGGCCGGGCGGCCCGCACGCCGCAGGAGGAGATCCTCTGCGGACTGTTCGCGGAGGTGCTCGGCCTGGACGCGGTCGGC
>NZ_JBHWBZ010000137.1:0-3096 GCF_042735475.1 Kitasatospora sp. NPDC059577
CCCGTCGACACCGACTACCGGATGCGCGAGTTCGCACTGGTCGACCGCAGCGGAAACCTGCTACGGATCGGCAGCCCGTCCGTCCCGCGGTAAGGGAGGTCAGCCCTCGACGGGGAACTCGCCGTCCCGGATCGCGGCGATGAAGGAACTCCAGGCGGAGGCCGGGAAGGTGAGGGTCGGCCCGTGGGGGTCCTTCGAGTCACGCACCGGGACGGCGCCAGGCAGGAATTCGGGGGCCACCTCGATGCACTCGCCCGCGTTGTCCCCGCTGTAGCTGCTCTTGCGCCAGGCGGTCACGTCGAGCTCGATCCTCATCATCCATGAACCCTTTCAGCGCCTCGGTTGGTGATCGTCGCGCGGTCGGTGAACGGCACCACCTGGATGGCAAGGTTCCGCGCTGAGCAACGCGTAGTGGGTGCTCCAGCTGCCGCGCCATTACCTTCGGCCGGACAGTCTCCACCGACTACGGGGTGAGCTGTACGTGAATCGCGAGGACACCGAGCTTCTCCTTCTCGGGCGGGTAGATCTCACGGCAAGCGGCCAGGAGTTCGCCCCGGCTCATCCCCTGGGATCCGATGGCTTCCATGGACTCGGAGTCGAGCAGCGCATCGAAGGTCGGATATTCCGCGACCCTGGTGACCAGGGTGCGGCAGCGGGCGTCCCCGGATGCGAAGACGAGCCTCTGCCCGGGGCGGATCCTGCGCATGCTGGGATAGCCGACGCGCACCTCGATCGTCTTGGATCCGCCGGCGATCAGGTCGAAGTAGGGCCGACGGATCTGGATGACGCGGTCCTGTTCCGGCATCTGATGGTGTTCCGCTTCTATGTCGAGATCGGTGAGGACAGGGTGGCCAGGCGCTCTCGCAGTTCGCTCACGCTGCCGTGACGCGGGAAACGTCGGGAAAGATAGCCCGTGAGGTCGGTGGCGCGGTTGCGCACGGAGTCGACGACTCGGTCGGAATCCAGCGCCAAGTTGCCGATAACGACGGCACCGTCGGGATCGCCGAGTTGGGCGTGCGCGAGGGCCAGATCGATGCGGGCGCTGGGACGGGGAGGACGGCTACCTGATCCTCGTCCGGGGCACGGTCGAGCTGCACTTCCGCCACGACCCCCGAGTGGACCCACTGACCACGGCCGGCAGCTGCTACCTGCAGGTCCGGGACGCGGACGCGCTGCACCGCGCGTGGCAGCGGCTCGGCGTGCCCGCCGACCCGGCCACCGGCAGCCGCCTGACGCCACCCGTCGACACCGACTACCGGATGCGCGAGTTCGCACTGGTCGACCGCAGCGGAAACCTGCTACGGATCGGCAGCCCGTCCGTCCCGCGGTAAGGCCGCAAAGGGGTCAGCCCCCGACGGGGAACTCGCCGTCCTGGACTGCGGTGATGAAGGAACTCCAGGCGGAGGTCGGGAAGGTGAGGGTCGGCCCGTGGGGGTCCTTCGAGTCACGCACGGGGACGAGGCCGGGGAACCCGGGGGCCACCTCGATGCACTCGCCCGCGTTGTCCCCGCTGTAGCTGCTCTTCCGCCAAGACGCCTCGCTCAGCTCGGCGTTCTGCATATCGGTATTCCTCCATTGCGTCAGTGATAAGTGCGCGCGAGTCATTCTCTGACAGTACAGCGCCCCTGACGAGATCGAAGTCCCGATGGCTCGCCTGCACGACGGACGGTGCGTCGCTGAAGTGCCCTCGATACAGGCTCTCCGAGTAGACCCACTCCTTCCCGTCCGGCATCTCCAGAAGGATCATGGACGTGGTCGGGAGCTTCCGGACAGGGGCAGCGAACGGCGCCACCTGGATGAGAACGTTCGAGCGCTCACCTGCGGAGATGAGGTGTTCCATCTGCCGCTTCATGACTCCTGGCCCTCCGACGACACTTCGAATGGCGCTCTCGTGGAGTAGAACGACCAACGTGGGTCCGTCGTCGGTCAGGTAGCGGTCCTGTCGACTCAGTCGGGCTGTCACCCGCTCGGCCAGCCACTGTGCGTTATTGCGAGCCTCGCCAAGGCGGAAGATCTCGTAGGCATACTCCTCGCACTGCAACAGGCCGTTCACCCGCATGTACTGGAGCACCCGGGTTGTTGCGGCTTCCTCTTCCAGCTCAACGTACTTCTGAAACCAGTCCGGGTGCTCGATGTCCGCGTTCCAGTCAACTCGTTCCCACAGTCGGACGAGTAAACCTCCCATGGCCAGCACTTCGTCAGCGCGCTCGACGGTGTCCCGGTCCATCGGTCGCTTACCCCCCTCGAACCGGGTGATCACTGTTCGGTGGCAGTGCAGGAGCTTGCCCAGTTCGTCTTGCGTGTAGCCGGCTCGCTCTCGGGCGAAGCGGAGCGCTTCGCCGAACATCACAGCCGGGCTTGATGTGAGCCCGTTCTCAAGCCGCCGATGTGACATCCCGATTCCCCTCAGGTGCTGCGGATCACTGCACACCGATTTGGTCGTCACCGTAGTCCCAACGCTCGATCATTGATACCGGAACGCGATCTTCTGCTTGCGCAGCGTCACCTCGCGCTCCCTCCGTACGCCCCCCTTCCGCCCCCCGAGGTACTTCGCCATGCCTGCTTCCCGCCGCCCCCGCACGTTCGCCGCCCGGCTCGACTCCCGCACCGCCTCCACGCCCCTGGCCCGTCTCTTCCTGCGGGCCTACCTCGCCGGCTTCCCGTCCGGTGAGCGCTACTCGGACACCGCCGAACTGCTCCTCGGCGAACTGTTCGCCAACGCGGTCAGGCACTCCGACGCGCCCGCCGACCGGCCGATCGAGGTCCGCTTCGCCGTCGTCGGCGACCGCCTGCGCATCGAGGTGCACGACGCCGGCACCGGGCGTCCCGTCGTCCGGTCGGCCTTCCCGGAGGAGGAGTGCGGGCGGGGGCTGTTCCTCGTCAACGCGCTGGCCGAGCGCTGGGGCTGCTGCCCCCGCTCCGGCGGCATCGGCACGTTCGTCTGGGCCCTGATCGCGCCCGTCCCCGTGCCCGTGCCCGCCCTCACGCCCGCGCCCGCGCCCGCGCCCGCCGCCCACGCCGTCTGAACGGAGGCCCCCACCATGCGACTCGCCCACACCGCCCGGCACCTCCTCGACACCGCCTCCACCCCCGCCA
>NZ_JBHWBZ010000138.1:0-2916 GCF_042735475.1 Kitasatospora sp. NPDC059577
TTTGTGTCCCAGAGCCAGGCGCCCCCCGGGACGAACGACCTTGCCGCTCACCCCGCTGTCCACCAGGCTCGAGTGCCGGGGAGGACCCCGGCCGGGCCCGCCGTCCGGGTGTACGCGAAGGCTGAACCGGGTGCCGCCGCGGTGTCGGCAGGCTTGGTCGGGTGGATCTGCCCGCCGGTCCAGCACGGACCGGTGCGTTGGACAGAAGGGCTCTCTGCTGACCGCGGCGGTTCGCGGCCATTGGCCATTGGACGCGGCCGACGGCGCCTTCCTCCGAAACCGTTAGGGACGACTACCGAAGGCACGGGATCGCTTCGGGGGCCGCTGGGTCGTCCACTCCGCCGACGAATCGGCCGGACTGCGCGGCTGTCCCCCCGGCAGGGGGCGACCGCGGCCCGGCGGCCCGGGACGGGATCTGACGGCCCCCCAGGGCCGGCAGAACCCGGCACGGTGAACGCCGCCGGGCCACACCACAGCCACGCCGAAGGCGTGACCAAGGCACGGTGGCCCGGCACGGTGGCCAAAGGCCCCCCAGGGGCCGACGCCACCGGGACGGTGAACGCCACCGGGCCACAACACAGCCGCCCCCGCCAGGGGGCGACCACACCAAAACCCCGAGCGGGGCGGGGCACCGAAGGACCCCGCCGCCTCAGCCGGCAGCCCGCCGCAGCAGCTCCGCGTCGGCCAGCACGGCGACATCGTCCGGCGTCGCCACGGTCCCGTCCGCGAGGACGAGGGGGAGGTCCGCGGCGTCCCACGGCGCGAGGTCAGCGCCAGAGGCGGCGCAATCGGGGCACAGCCGCGTGCCCTCGACCAGCACGGTCTGCGCGAAGGGGACGGGGCAGCCGCAGTCGTCGGCGGGGTTCGTGGTCATGGTGGGCTCCTTGCGGTCTGCGGGTGGGTGCCGGTGGGGTGCCCGCTGGCGGGGTGTTCCGGCAAGGGCTGCCACGCAGACGCAATAGGGCGGGGGCGCAACCGAGGGACCCGGACGGCCAAGATGTTTTGCGGCGCTGGCGAGGGCCAAAAAGGGGCGATAGCCCGGCCCTCGCCCGACGCAAAAGATCTTGGCCGGGAGGATCAGGCCCTCGGTTGCGCCCCCGACCGCGTCTGCGAGGCTGACCCGGCCGGAACACCACGCGGGCACCCCACCGGCACCCACCCGCAGACCACCACCCGCCCCCACCCCGAACCCCCGAACCTGCACCCGGCACACCAACGGATGACGCACCAGGGGGGCGCCGGCCCGCCACCGCACAACGGCAACAGGCCCACTAGGTCGGCAAGCCCCACCAGCGCAGCCTCGTCGGCCACCCCGGCTTGCCGCGCTGGCCCACCCTGGCCTGTTCCCGCAGCACGCGCTTGAACAGTCTCGGTCCCCGTCTGCCCCGGTCGGGGCAGAGATCCGGTGGGCCCGGGATGTCCCGGGCCCACCGGATCCGGCTCAGCTGGTGATCATCTCGGCGTCGGCGCCGAGATCGCGCAGCTTCTCCATGAAGTTCTCGTAGCCGCGGTTGATCAGGTCGATGCCGTGAAGGGTGGAGGTGCCCTTGGCCGCCAGCGCCGCGATCAGGTAAGCGAAGCCGCCGCGCAGGTCGGGGACGTGCAGTTCTCCGCCGGTCAGCTTGGACGGGCCGGAGACGACCGCCGAGTGCGTGTGGTTCTGCCGTTCGAAGCGGCACGGAGAACCGGTCAGGCACTCGCTGTAGAGCTGGATGTGCGCGCCCATCTGGTTCAGCGCGCCGGTGAAGCCGAGCCGCGACTCGTACACCGTCTCGTGGACGACGGACAGGCCGGTGGCCTGGGTCAGCGCGACGACCAGCGGCTGCTGCCAGTCCGTCTGGAAGCCCGGGTGCACGTCGGTCTCCAGGGCGATCGCCTTGAGCTCGCCGCCCGGGTGCCAGAAGCGGATGCCCTCGTCGTCCACCTCGAAGGCGCCGCCGACCTTCCGGAAGGTGTTGAGGAAGGTCATCATCTCCAGCTGGCGCGCGCCGCGGACGTAGATGTCGCCCTTGGTGGCGAGCGCCGCGCAGGCCCAGGAGGCGGCCTCCAGACGGTCCGGCAGCGCGCGGTGGTTGTAGCCGTTCAGCTCGTCCACACCGGTGATCAGGATGGTGCGGTCGGCGTCCCTGGTGATGATCGCGCCCATCTTCTGCAGGACGCAGATCAGGTCGACGATCTCCGGCTCGATGGCGGCGTTGCGCAGCTCGGTGACGCCCTCGGCGAGGACGGCGGTGAGCAGCACCTGCTCGGTCGCGCCGACCGAGGGGTAGGGCAGCTCGATCTTGGTGCCGCGCAGCCGCTGCGGGGCGACCAGGTAGGTGCCCTGCGGGTGGTTCTCGATGGTGGCGCCGAACTGGCGGAGCACCTCGAAGTGGAAGTCGGTCGGGCGGCCGCCGATGTCGCAGCCGCCGAGGCCGGGGATGAAGGCGTGGCCGAGGCGGTGCAGCAGCGGGCCGCTGAACAGGATCGGGATCCGCGAGGAGCCGGCGTGACCGACGATGTCCTCGACGTTCGCGTTCTTCACGTGCGAGGCGTCGAGGATCAGCCCGCTGTTGTCCTGGTGGACAGTGACCCCGTGCAGCTGGAGGAGGCCGCTCACCACGTGGATGTCGCGGATGTCCGGAATGTTGGTGAGGTGGCTGATGCCCTGTCCGAGCAGAGCGGCGACCATGGCCTTGGGAACGAGGTTCTTCGCACCGCTGACGCGGACCTCGCCTTCGAGCGGGCTTCCGCCGTGGACCATCAGGCGCTGAGTCATGTGTTTCTCCCTGGTGGGTGGCCGGGAGGGGTGGCCGCCTGGTTGGCGGTCGGGGTTGGTGGGGCCCCTTTCCGGCGCGGGGCACCAGCGCCGGGCGGGCCCGGGGGGCGCAACCGGGCGGCCCGGGCGGCGAAGATGTTCCGCCCCGCCTGCCCGGG
>NZ_JBHWBZ010000139.1:0-2758 GCF_042735475.1 Kitasatospora sp. NPDC059577
TTGTCGAAGACCTTGCCGTCGGCCAGGGTCGTCACGTGGAACGTCCCGTCCGGCAGCGCGGTGGTCGCGGTCTGCGTGATCCGGCCGCTCCCGTCCAGCAGCGCCGCGTTCGTCCAGGTGCCGTCGGCGTTGCGCTGGTTGTCGAAGACGGACCCGCCCTTCACCGTGTCCACCCGCATCGGGAACGGGTCCGATCGGTCGGACCCCAGCCGGTACTTCGGTCCGCAGCTCGGCCAGGCACCCTGTCCCTGGACGGCCAGGACCTTCTCCGCGACCACGATTTGCTGCGCCTTCGTGGCGAGGTTCGCGGTGGGCGCGTACCGTTGGCCGCCGTACGCCTTCCAGGTGCCGTAGTCGAACTGCAGGCCGCCGTAGTAGGTCACTCCGCCGACCACGGCGACGATGCTCCAGTTGCCGCTGCTCTCGCAGGACGCGACCTTGTCCCACGTGCTGATGGACGCGGCCTGCGCCGTACCGGCCGTGGCTCCGAGCCAGGCGGTCGATGCGAAGGCGGTCGCGACCGCACCCGAAAGGAAACGCCGGCGGAACAAGGTTGACACGAGTCGACTCCGTCCGTTGAAGGTTGTGGTCACTTGAGGAATCCGGCGGCGGAGACGGCGGTGATCTGGCCGTTGTCGTCGAGGAGGGCCGCGCCGGTCCAGGCGCCGTTGGTGTTGCGCTGGTTGTCGAAGACCTTGCCGTTGGCGACGGTTTGGACGTGTATGGTTCCGTCGGTGAGGCCGGTGGCGGAGACGGCCGTGATCTGGCCGTTTCCGTCGAGCAGTGCTGCGCCGGTCCAGGTGCCGTCCGTGTTGCGCTGGTTGTCGAAGACCTTGCCGTTGGCGAGGGTCTGGACGTGCATGGTTCCGTCGGTGAGGCCGGTGGCGGAGACGGCCGTGATCTGGCCGTTTCCGTCGAGCAGTGCCGCGCCGGTCCAGGTGCCGTCGGTGTTGCGCTGGTTGTCGAAGACCTTGCCGTCGGCCAGGGTCGTCACGTGGAACGTCCCGTCCGGCAGCGCGGTGGTCGCGGTCTGCGTGATCCGGCCGCTTCCGTCGAGGAGCGCCGCGTTCGACCAGGTGCCGTCGGGGTTGCGCTGGTTGTCGAAGACGGACCCGCCCTTCACCGTGTCCACCCGCATGACCGGCGGGTTGTTGCTGCCGGATCCAGGGGCGACGTCCAGGTAGTTGCGGTCGACGTCGATCGTGACCCCGCCGTAGGTCTCGGCACGTCCCCGGTCACTCAAGTACTGGTGGATGCGCTGGTGGTTCGCCCACAAGGAGGACGGGACGAGCGGCTCATTGGTGTCCGCCACGTTGTTCCACCTGGCGATCCAGATCACGTCGGGCATGGTGTAGCTGCTCACGTTGTCGGCGAGGTCCCGGATGCCGGACTCGGCGCCGGCGTAGACGCCGGAGCGGTATCCGCGGGCGTGGAGCTGTGCCGACCAGGCGGAGAGGTAGGGCAATACGGTGCTGCGGTAGCCGGAGGTGTAGTCCTCCATGTCGACGTACAGGGTCGAGCCGGGTCCGAAGCCCAGCTCGGCGGCCGCGGCGACTGCGCCGTTCGCCGCCTCGACACCCTGGCTTGCCGGGTTACCGAGCGAGGCGGCCTGCGGACCCGCCCAGATGGGCATGAAGTGCCATCCCGAACCGGCCTGCTGCTGGACCCAGCCGGCCGACAGGTTGGGCTGGCCGCAGACCCGGGTCGGTCCACCGATGTAGATGCCCACGGCGCGGTACGGCGACGACTGCATCCAAGCCGACATGGCGCTCGAACTCGGCGCGGTACAGGCGTCGAAGCCGTATCCGGTGAACGCGGTGTCGGACACGCCGGCGGCGGAGGCCGAGGGCGCCGGCGGAGCAGCGTCGGCCCGGGAGTGACGGATGCCGGCCGTCACCGGGGCCAGGCCCGCCTTCCGCAGCACGTCCTCGACCACGGATCGGTTGTCTCCGTAGGCTGCGGTGACCTTGATCTTCGGTGCGATCGCGTGGAGTTCGGCGGCCGAGGTGTCATCCGTGGTCACCCTGTCCGGGGTCCCGGTGTCCTGAGGCTCGACCAGGAGGGCCTCGGTGCGGCCGGACGGATGGCTCGGACAGGCCTGGTCTGTTCCGGGGGTACCGACGTAGACGGTGTGCCGGTCGAAGCGCACACAGGACGTCGGGGCGCTCGCAAGGTCGACGACCGACCAGTCGCGGGGCACCTGGAAGTCGTAACCCCGGACGGACACGGTCCTGGTGGCAGCACCGGTGTCCGCGTGTGCCGTGCCGGGCCCGGAGGCGATCGACACCAGGGCGGCGCCCAGTGTCAGGGCCGCGCGCAGGCGTTGGGCGTTCAACGTTCGATCTCCTTGTACGTAGTCACATGGCAGTTCGCGGCCGGTCGGACCGGAAGGCGTTCATCGGGAGCGCGTCAGTGGGTAGGGGCCCGGGGCGGAGCTCGACCTCCCGCGCCCGGGCCCTTGGATCCTTCGTGCCGGGGTTACTTGAGGAATCCGGCGGCGGAGACGGCGGTGATCTGGCCGTTGTCGTCGAGGAGGGCTGCGCCGGTCCAGGTGCCGTCGGTGTTGCGCTGGTTGTCGAAGACCTTGCCGTTGGCGAGGGTCTGGACGTGCATGGTGCCGTCGGTGAGGCCGGTGGCGGAGACCGCGGTGATCTGGCCGTTTCCGTCGAGGAGGGCTGCGCCGGTCCAGGTGCCGTCGGTGTTGCGCTGGTTGTCGAAGACCTTGCCGTTGGCGAGGGTCTGGACGTGCATGGTGCCG
>NZ_JBHWBZ010000140.1:0-2462 GCF_042735475.1 Kitasatospora sp. NPDC059577
CGTTCGTCCAGTTGGGCGCTCCACCTTGCCGCTCACCCCGCCGCCCACCCGACGGCCCGCTGTGCCGGGGAGGACCCCGGCCGGGCCCCACGGTCCGTCACCGCCCAGGAAGGCCGGACCATCATGAGCCTCAACCAGCGCAGGATCGCCGCCGCTCTCGTGACCATCGGCGCCGCCGGTATCCTCACCGCCTGTGGTGCGGACGTCGAGCACGGCACCGTCACCGGGAAGCAGCACATCGACTCCTCCCCTGCCACAGTTCCTGCGAGCAGCTGCCACGGGCGTATCTGCAGTGTCAACGTCGGGTCCTTCTCCGTGAGCGCGCCCGTCATCATCTGCAACAAGACCACCTGCACCGCCCTCAAGCCCGAGTACTGGCAGATCACCCTCCGCGACAAGGACGGCAACACCGGTACGGTCCGCGTCACCGAGGACGAGTACCGACGCATCCACGAGGGCGGCACGTACTGAGAGGGGCGGCGAGGCCGGGGACCAAGAGGTCCCCGGCCTCGAGCCGCACTGGAGCCGGCGGTCCGCGGTGCCTTGATCGGTGACCGCAGACCGCCCTGCGGTTCCCGGCCGGAGCGAGTGGCAGGAGATCAGGCCTCGGGCACGTACTGCTCGGGCATGACCACGTGCTGCTCGGGCACGATTGCGACGGCCGTGGCTTCCCCGTCCTCCTCCTTCTTCTCCTCGTTCTCCAATCGGGCCGGCGCCTGTCGTTCGGAGCGTCGCTGGAGCTCTGCGTCTTCGCGGATCATCGCGCGTATCTCCTTGAGCGGGAGCGGAACGAGGTCTGCAAGATCCTGCTCGCTCCCGAACAGCTCTGCGGCTGCCACGACCGCCTTGCGTGCCCGCGTACGAGCCTCCTCCAGGAGGGTCAGTTCCCGGTCCACAGCGGCGAGTGCGGTGGCCTGCTGAGAATGGCGCTGCCGGGCTGCTTCGAGCTCGGCCTTCTGTTGGGCACGCAGCTTTTCCCGTCGTGCCAGTACGGCTTCATTGTGGCGTGAGGTCATGGTCTGCATCGTTACCTCTGATCGGTCATCAGGCAAATGACCTTGACCGCTTCGTGCCTGATCCGGTCGTCCTACCCCGCCGGCCCAGCCCACTGCGTGGGCTGGGCGACGCCCCGGCGGGCCGTCTGCCCGGGGGCGCGACGGCCGATCCCTGCTGGCCTTGGACAGCCATCATCGCAAGAGTCGACACGTGATCCCGGCCGGGTTGATTTGGGCGCCCCGGCGGTTTTGCACGCAGGGGCCGGGGGCCTCACGTTCGGCCGACAATGGGCTGCTTGCCGCTGCAAATCTCCGGCCTCCATGCGGGCGGCGGGCATGCCTGCTCGGGGGTCCGGCCCGGCACTCGAGCCTGGCAGACGGCGCGGCATGGACCACAAGGCCGGTCGTCGCTTCGCTCCAAGCGACCGGCCTTGTGGTCCCACCTCACCGCCCGCCGGACGGCACGTGCCGGGACGGACCCCCGGCCGGGCACCGACCCGTCACCGCCACACGAAGCCGGAGACCCACGTGCACATCACCTCACCCGCCGCTGACGCGAACGGAATGTCTTCCAAGTCCCCGCTCCTGACCGACCTGCTCAATCGCGCCATCGATCTGATGGAGCACACGGCCGAGCGCATGCGCAAGCGCACCGCTGACGCTGCCTCCCGGAAGGCTGCAGCGTTCGTCGCCGAGAACTTCCCCAGCCTCTTCCCGAAGCAGCTGAGCATGTCCGAATCCTGGAGCGGATGCCTGTGGTGGGGTGAGTTCAACGAGATGCCGCCGAGCGCCGTCGCGTACCTGGACGACAGTGTCTGGCTGCACCAGACCGGGGCTGATGCCATGACCGTCATCACCGCGTGCGGCTGCGGGAGCGGGTACCGGTCGCAGGTGCTGATCGAGCTCGAGCCCGGGCTGGTGTACGAGTACGGCCCGCGTGCGACGAAGGAGGAGAAGGCTGCGAAATTGCTGTGGGAGTTCCTCGACGAGGCTTCGCGCGCTCGGGGCTCGGGGGACGGCAAGGGCTGCGGGCAGTGCGGCAGCGTCCAGAAGCCCGATTACTGGGCCGGCTTCTCCGCCGATCGGTGACCCACTCTGTCGGGACAGCATCGAAAGGCCGGCCGCGGCCGTAGTGCTTCTTACGGTGCCCGATCAGTCGTCAGGCTGCTGATGTCGGAGAGCTCCAGGAGCGGTTACGGCAGTCGGCCGGATTGGCCCCCGCTGAAGAGATTTCTGCGGGGGCCGGAGCCCGCTGGCGCGGTCTCCGTCCCGGGGGCCGGAGCCCGCTGGCGCGGTCTCCGTCCCGGGGGCCGGAGCCCGCTGGCGCGGTCTCCGTCCCGGGGGCCGGAGCCCGCTGGCGCGGTCTCCGTCCCGGGGGCCGGAGCCCGCTGGCGCGGTCTCCGTCCCGGGGGCCGGAGCCCGCTGGCGCGGTCTCCGTCCCGGGGGCCGGAGCCCGCTGGCGCGGTC
>NZ_JBHWBZ010000141.1:0-321 GCF_042735475.1 Kitasatospora sp. NPDC059577
CCCCGCGGTTTTTTTCTCCGCGGGAGCCCACTACCTGCACCGGGTGGGGTACTATGTTA
This sequence comes from Kitasatospora sp. NPDC059577, assembly GCF_042735475.1. NCBI lineage: Bacteria > Bacillati > Actinomycetota > Actinomycetes > Kitasatosporales > Streptomycetaceae > Kitasatospora > Kitasatospora sp. NPDC059577. The sequence continues at coordinate 60 of NZ_JBHWBZ010000141.1, forward strand.
AATACCACGTACCGCCACCTGCCCGGGCGGGGGCCGCGTTCCGTGAGGATCGCGGCCCCGGCCTTTTGCGTTCGCCGACTCGGGCACAGGCACAGGCACCGGCGCCGGCACCGGCCGGCCGCGGCCCTCGGCCCGGAGATCCGGAGACGCCCAAGGCCCGGAAAAGAGAAGAGGGGGGGGGGGGGCCCCGCCCCCCCCCCCCCCCCCACCGCGGGGCGCGCGCCCCGCGGGGGGAGGCCCCCGCCCCCCCCCCCCCCGCGGG
>NZ_JBHWBZ010000141.1:331-2290 GCF_042735475.1 Kitasatospora sp. NPDC059577
TTTCCTTTTAACGTTTTTTTTTTTTTGTTTTGGTGGTTTTGTTTTTTTTTATAGACAAATACAATCCCTCGCCGAGGCCCCGGTCCCCCCCACCGCCCCCCCCCCCCCCGCGTCTCCGCCTGCCGGGGCGCTCTGCGCACCGCACACGCCCGTCCGCGTGTGATCGCGGCCGCGGCCTCCCCGGCGGCACCGCTCCCCGTCCCCAGGGGACCGGTGCCCGTTTCTGTGGCCGCCCCCTAGGGGACGGCGTCCTTCTCAGGTGCTCCTCAGCGGCTGATCAGATCGGCGACGGCCTGCGCCTGGTTCGCCATCTGGTCCCACCCGCCGAAGAGCAGTATCAGGAGCACGGCGCACGGCAGGGCCATGGCCAGCGCCACCGCGGGGTGCCGCGTGGGCTGCTCGGCGGTCGACCGGGACTGGACGAAGGCCTGCCGACGGCGGCGGGGGGTTCCCGTGAGCTGCGGTGCCATGCCCTTGCTCCTGATCCGGTCGAGTTGGCGCGGTGAACGGCTTACCTCGGGGGACGAGCTCCCCGTCCACCGCTGAACACAACGCTATTGGTCGGGGGCCCCTGCGGGCGTCATGCCGTCGTACTGTTCCTCGGACGTCCCGGAGGATGACGCCCGGACTCGGGGCCTACTACCGCAGGGGGAGGCAGGGCTGACCCGACCCCCGGGGGAACCCTGAGGGGTAACCCCGAGAGCCGATCCGGCACCCCTGTGACCTGCGGGTCAACGCAAGATCAGACAATCGCACGGCCGCTGGAGGTGTTGCGTATCAGCACACCGCAGCAGGCAGTCCGTAAGCTGTGCCAGACAGGAACTGACGACGGCCCAACCGACGGGGCCTCAACCACAGGCTGACGGGGAACGGAACATGGCGATGATGCGGCTGAGGCGTGAGGACCCCCGCATCGTCGGGCCGTACCGCCTGCACCGGCGACTGGGCGCCGGCGGCATGGGCGTGGTCTACCTCGGGTCCGACCGCCGCGGGCAGCGCGTCGCACTCAAGCTGATCCGCGCCGAACTCGCCGAGGACCAGGAGTTCCGCACCCGCTTCGCCCGCGAGATCGCCGCCGCCTCCCGGATCCGGGGCGGCTGCACCGCCCGCGTGGTCGGCTCGGACATCGAAGCCGACCGGCCCTGGCTGGCCACCGCGTACGTGCCCGGGCCCTCGCTGTACAAGCAGGTCGGCGACGAGGGGCCGCTGAACTGGGCCGACGCCGCCCGGATCGGGGCCGCGCTCGCCGACGGACTGGTCAAGGTGCACGAGGCCGGGGTCGTCCACCGGGACCTCAAGCCGTCCAACATCCTGCTCTCCCCGCGGGGCCCGCGGATCATCGACTTCGGCATCGCGTGGTCACGCGGCGCCAGCACGCTCACCCACGTCGGCACCGCCGTCGGCTCCCCCGGCTTCCTCGCGCCCGAACAGGTGCGCGGAGCCGCCGTCACGCCCGCCACCGACGTCTTCGCCTTCGGAGCCACCCTCGCCTACGCGCTCACCGGGGACACCCCCTTCGGCTCGGGGGCGTCCTCCGAGGTGATGCTGTACCGCGTCGTCCACGAGGAGCCCGACCTGTCGGCGGTGCCGCCGCAACTGGCGCCGCTGATCCGCGCCTGCCTCGCCAAGGAACCCGCCGAGCGGCCCGGCGCGGCCGCACGGCACGAGCGGCTCAGCGAACTCGCGGCGCGCGGCACCGCCGGCGCCGGCCCGCGCACGGCACGCCCCGGTCGGGCAGCGGCCGCTCCCGCCCCGCAGGACGGCGCCCGGCAGGGCGTCCCGGCGCCCGGCCGCCCCGCCGAGCCGCCCGCCGAGGCGCGGGCCCGGGCCGCGGCGGGCCGCCCGGGCAGCCAGGGGGGCGGCCCCGGCGGGCCGCGCCCCCCCGGGGCCGCCGCGCCGCTCCCCCGGCCCCAGCCGGCCCCCCGCTCCCCGCCCGCGCGGGCCCGGGCGGTCCGCCCG
>NZ_JBHWBZ010000142.1:0-2165 GCF_042735475.1 Kitasatospora sp. NPDC059577
TACAGCACCGATCTGTTCGAGGTTTCGTCGGTGGAGCGTCTGGCGGGTCATTACCGGAATGTGCTGGCGTCGGTGGTCGCCGATCCGTCGGCGCGGTTGAGTGAGCTGGAGCTGCTGTCCGAGGAGGAGAAGCACCAGCTGGTGGTGGAGTTCAACGACAGTGCCGCGGACTTCCCCGATGACCGGTGCGTTCACGAGTTGGTGGAGGCGAGGGTCGCGGCCTGTCCGGAGGCGGTGGCGGTGGTCTTCGGGGGCGAGGAGTTGAGCTATGCGCAGCTGAACGCCCGGGCGAACCGGCTGGCTCATCATCTCCGGGGTCTGGGTGTGGGTCCGGACGTGCTGGTGGGTGTGTGTCTGGAGCGGGGCCCGGACATGGTGGTGTCCCTGCTGGCGGTGCTGAAGGCCGGCGGTGCGTATGTGCCGTTGGATCCGGAGTACCCGGCCGAGCGGCTGGCGTTCATGCTGGCCGACACCGCCGCTCCCGTCCTGCTCACCCAGGAGGGCCTGCGCGGTCGGTTCCCCGTTGCTGATCGGCACGTCGTCTGTGTGGACACCGACGCGGCCGTCATCGCGGCCCGGCCGGACACCGACCCCGAGCACCGCACCACCCCGGACGACCTGTTCTACGTGATCTACACCTCCGGCTCCACCGGCACCCCCAAGGGCGTCATGGTCGAGCACCGGAAGATCGTGCGGCAGGTGCGGTACAACTGGCTCGAAACCCTGACCCCCGACGACTGCGTCGCGCAGATCACGAGCTTCTCCTGGGACGCCTGCGCGATCGAAGTCTGGAGTGCGCTGACGGCCGGGGCGAGCCTGGCCATCGTTCTGCGCGAGGAGATCCGCAACCCGTTCCTGCTCAGGGACGTCGTCCGTGCCCGCGGGGTGACGGCGCTGATGCTCACCTCGTCGCTGTTCAACCACCACGTGTCGGCCTGCCCGGACGTGTTCGCGGGTGTGCGGTACGTCAAGTACTGCGGGGAGAAGGTCACCCGGGCCGAGGCCGACTCCCTCGTGAACAGCGTGCACGCACCGATGTTCCTGCTGCACACCTACGGCCCGACGGAGAGCTGGGGGGACACGACGTTGCTGCGGGTGACCCCGGACAGCCCGAGGACCTCCTCCATGCCGGTCGGCGGTCCCGCGCCGAACACCGAGCTGTTCGTGGTGGACGGCGCCGACGGCCTGGTGCCGGTCGGGGTGCCCGGCGAGCTGCTGGTCGGCGGCGGGGGCCTGGCGCGGGGGTATCTGAACCGGCCGGAGCTGACCGCCGAGAAGTTCGTCGAGGTGGAGCTCGGCGGCAGGGCGCGCCGGGTGTACCGCACCGGGGACCTGGTGCGGTGGCTGCCGAGCGGGGTCCTGGAGTTCCTGGGGCGGATCGACGACCAGGTGAAGGTCCGGGGCGTCCGGATCGAGTTGGGTGAGATCGAGTCGCGGCTGGCCGCGCACGAGGACGTGGCCTCGGTGGTGGTCACCGTGCGCGAGGACGTGCCGGGGGACAAGCGGCTGATCGCGTACGTGGTGCCGCGGCCGGGTGCGGGAACGGGGGCGGCGGTCCTGCGGCGCTGGTGCGCGGACGGCCTGCCCGACTACATGGTGCCTGCCGGCTTCGTCTTCCTGGAGGCGCTGCCGTCCACGCCCAACGGGAAGGTGGACCGGCGGGCGCTGCCGGCCCCGGACCGCGACCGTCCGGAGCTGGCGTCCGGGTTCGTGGCGCCGCGTGACGAGACCGAGACCGTCATCGCCGGGATCTGGGCCGAGGTCCTCGGCGTCGACCGGGTCGGCGTCCACGACAACTTCTTCGACCTCGGCGGACACTCCCTCGTCGCCACCCGTGTCGTCTCCCTCCTGCGCCGGGAACTCGGGCGGGAGGTGCCGCTACGGGAACTGTTCGGGTCGCCCACCGTCGAGCAGTTGGCCCAGGCGGTCGGTGCGACCGGCTCGGTCGTGGACGGCCCGGCGCTGGTGCCGGTGGTGCGCGGTGCGGGCGGGCTGCCGTTGTCGTTCGCGCAGCAGCGGCTGTGGTTCCTCGAACAGCTGGAGCTCGGGTCGAGTCGACTGCCCTGTGCGCTGCGGTTGCGGGGTGTGGTGGATGTGGGGGCGTTGGAGTCGGCGTTCTCGGGTTTGGTGGCGCGGCATGAGGTGTTGCGGTCGCGTTTTGTGGT
>NZ_JBHWBZ010000143.1:0-2122 GCF_042735475.1 Kitasatospora sp. NPDC059577
CGGACCTCGTCCGAACTGTGGAGCGCCAGGCCCGGGTTGCACGGACTCTTCCTACTGAAAGTAGGACGTGCTCTGGTAGCACCGCTGACGCCTGGAGAGGAATCGTTCTCCCTCGCGACAGGAAGAACATTAGCAGGTCAGCGACCCTGCACCGAACCGTCGGGACGGCGGCCCGGAGCGGGCCGACCGCGCGGCGGATGGCATGATCCCGCCGTGCACTGTGACGTCTGCGAACACGAGATGACGACGTGGGACCGCCCGCCGTCCCGGTGGTGCCGGGAGTTCTGGCTCTGCACCTGGTGCCACGCGGTGACCCTGATCGGGACCCCGGACCACGAGGCCTACCGTCCCGATCACAGCCCCTGGGACATCCGGTGGGAAGCGGCCTGGACGGACATGCTGCCGGACGCCGACCGGCACGCCTACGGCTTCCTCCACCGGACGCTCTGCGGGATCGAGAAGCCGGACATGACCGGCTCCCAGTTCGGCACGTGGGGCGACTTCCTCGACGCCTGCCCGGACTGCACGGCCGCCGCCCTCGCCATCGATGCGCGGTGGCCCGAGGAACGACGGGCAGGCTTCCGGGTCAGCGTCCCGGCCGCACCCCGGCCCCGCCCCGAGGACCAGCCCGGATACGTCCGGCCCGCGGACGAACTCGGCCGACCGGACGTGCGGCTGCCCCCGACGCCGACCGGGCCCGGACGGAGGACGCGCGTCCTCACGGCTTCCCCCGGACCCCCTGCGCACGCGCCCGCCGAGTACGGATTCCGTCGGATCGGCGACGGCCCCGCCGCGGTGCGCCTCCCGGCGTTCTGGGCCGGGTGCGGGATCGGCCCCTACCGGCCGTACGACAAGCAGGGACGCACCTTCGCCTGGTTCCGGGCCTACCCCCTCGACACGATCCCGCCGCTGGACGAGGAGTCCTTCGTCGGCGACTTCGCCTGGTTCGGCGACACCGGTGACCCGCTCGACCACCGCACCGCCGTGACGGACCCGATCGCGGCCGAACTCGCCGCAGTCGGCCTCACGCTCCCCGCAGACTTCCTGGCGTTGATCACCCGTGCCAACCTGCACCGTTGCCTCGACCGCGAGGGCGGTGGCTGCTGGACCGACGTGGCCGGCCCGCTGCCCAGCCCCGTCGATCCGGCCGACCGCATGGTGCTCTTCTTCCGCGACCAGCAGAGCTGCGTCCTGTGGTACCTCTACCTGCACCACGACGGGCAGTCCGGCGTCGTCTGCTCCGCCCGGGACTTCACCCGGGAACCGGAACCCTGCCACGGGCCCGACGGCGAGATCGTCACACCGGGCCGGGAGATCTTCTGGACCGCGCCGAGCGTCGAGCACTTCGCCTACCGGTTCCTGACCGAGGCGAGACTTGCCGCCGCGATCCACGACAGGGCGCGGGCCGGCGAACTCGATCCGGAACTCGTCGCCTACCTCGCGCACTACGTGCCCGGTTCCGGCTCCGGCACCGACTCCCTGACCGACGGACCGACGGACCGACGGACCGACTGACGGACGGCCGGGTGAACGGCGGCTGGACCCGTCGGTAGGATCGGGCACCGCCGACGGACGGAGGTAAGGACCATGGCCGAGCTGCTCGTGAGCAGTGTCGGGTGCTGGTGCTGCTCCAACGGGCTGGTCGTCCTGAGCGTCGACACCGACACCGGCCGGCTCCTGCTGGAGTGCGAGGAGTGCATGGCCGGCCGCTGGACGCCTCCCGGCGAGAACGGGCAGGAGCCCGCGTTCCTGACGGCCGACCTGCTCACGCGGCCGGCGACCCCCGCCGAGGCCCGGGCCCGCGGCTGGGAGCACCTCCTCGTGCGGACACCGGAGGGCCCCGGGACCGCCCCGGTGTGAACGGGCCTCCGGGCCGCAGCCGTGATATCGGCGGCGAGGCCTTGAGCGCCGGATTCCCGATGGTGGCGGTCGACGGGCCGGACGGCACCGAGGGGTTCCGGGAGGGCCGAGTCCTACGGCGTCGGCGGTAACCGGCGGGTACGGGCCGCGAACGCGAACGAGGTGGGGGCCCCCGGGGGGGGGGGGGGGACGGGCGGGCGGGGTGTGTGCCGGGCCCGGGGGGGGGGGGAGTAGAGACAAATATATAGTAGTTTGGTTGTTG
>NZ_JBHWBZ010000144.1:0-2081 GCF_042735475.1 Kitasatospora sp. NPDC059577
GGGATCACCGGGGCGGGCGGCCCTTCGCCGTGTCGTGCGGCCCGGTCTCACGGCTCCTGGGGCAGGAGCAGCCAGAGGGCGAGATAGAGCAGGAACTGCGGGCCGGGCAGCAGGCACGAGAGCAGGAAGATCAGCCGGACGGTCCACGGGGTCAGCCCGAAACGGGCGGCGATCCCGGCGCAGACGCCGGCGATGACGCGGTTGTGACGGGGACGGGCGAGGCGGGCGCTCATGGTGGTCTCCTGATCTGCTCCGCACGGTGGCGGCCCGGTCCGGCCGGTCCGGCGGGCGTACTTCCATACTCCGCCGCCGCCGCCCCGTTCTCCTCAGCCCGCCAGGTGATTCCGCACCCCGACGGGTCACCGGGAAGGCGTAGCCGGATGTCGGGGTCGCCCTCGGGGTGACCCTGAGGAAGGTCGTCCGTCCGGCCCCGGCCCGGGGGGCGCCCTCCCGTCGCGGGGGTGCGGAAACGGCTCGGTATGATGCCGCAGTCGCTGTTGGGTCGGGGGGCGAAACATCGGCGCGCCATCGCTAGGAAATGGCCTCTCTCGCAAGCGATTTCACGTTCTGTTGGGCTCTGTCCGAATTCTCTCGTGAGGTTGAAATGCGCATTGGGCATCGCAGATTCCTGGCCGCGACCGCCGCCGTCACGCTCGCTTCCGGTGTGACCGTCGTGGAGGCCCCGGCCGCCTTCGCCGCCTCGGGGGCCGTCACGGCCGACCAGGGCACCCAGGTCCAGTCCTCGCCGGTCACGGTCACCCTCGGCGGACTGCCCGGGACCGTCAAGGCGGGCGGCGCGCCGGTGGAGTTCACCGCGACGCTGAAGAACACCGCCGACCACCAGCTGGACGTGCCGTCGTCCGCCTTCGTCATCGGCGACACCGGCACCGGCACCAAGCAGGGCCAGTTCAAGCTGGAGTACCAGTCGCCCGGCGGCACGCAGTGGCAGGACGCCAGGGCGAACGCCACGAGCACCGGCGGCCTCTGGCAGCTCGACCGTCCCGCCGTCCTGCACCTGGCGGCCGGCGCCGAGGCCGTCTACCGGCTGCGGCTCACCGTCGCCGCCGACACCCCGGCAGGCCGGGTGACACCGGGTCTCGACGCCGTCGTCTCCGACCCGGCCCTGCCGCCGGAGCAGCGCGTCTCCCAGGCCATGAGCGGCTACGCGGACCTGGTCGTCACGCCGTCGGTCACGCCGACCACCCCGGCGCCCACACCCGCCGCCACGGCCGACGTCAAGCTCGACGGGATGCCCGCCACCTTCACCGCGGGCGGCGAGGCGAAGCCGTTCAAGCTGGTCTTCACCAACAACAGCGGCAGGGACCTCCGGATCCTGCCCGCGATCGTGTTCCAGGGCGCGACCGAACTCCCCTCCGAGGTGGTCGGGTTCGAGTTCCGGACGGCCGCCGGCGGATGGCTGGAGGGGACGCCCGGGGGCAACTCGGAGCACCCGGGATGGCTCTACCTGGGCCTGCGCACCGGCGACCGGAACGCCGACGTCATCGCCCTGCCGAAGGGCGGGAGCCGCACGATCGAGGTCCGGCTGTCCTTCAGCGGCGACACGCCCGCCATGGCCCAGTCCCTGGCGGCCCTCGCGGGCAGCGTGCCCGGTGAGGGCGAACGCGGGTCCGAGGCCTCCAGCCCGAAGGCCGACTTCACGATCACGGCCGCGGTGGGCTCCACCCCCAGGCCGACCCCGACCCCCTCGGCCACCCCGGTGCCGACGGCGGCCCAGCCGACCACCGCGCCGGTCGTCCCGGTGGCGGAGACCACCGGCACGGCGCCGAGCCCGGTGGCGGGCGGCTCGCAGGTGGTCGCTGCCGCGGCGGCTCCGGCCGTGGCGGACACCCGGCTGGCCTCCACCGGCGGCGGCTCCGCCTCGCGGCCGATGGCGGTCACCGGTGCGGTCGCGATCGCCCTCGGCGTGGGCACGCTCGTCGTGGCGCGCCGCCGCAAGCTGGGTTCCAGGACCGGGCGCTGACCCCGGACACGGGGGGGGGGGGGGCGGCCCCGCCCCCCCCCGCGCCGCCCCGGGGCGCCGGGCCCGGGGCGGGGGGGGGGGGGGGGCGGGCGGGCCCCCC
>NZ_JBHWBZ010000145.1:0-2063 GCF_042735475.1 Kitasatospora sp. NPDC059577
GGTGGGGGGGGCTTGGCCGGTTCGTTCCTCACCAGCCAAGCCGGCGTCGGCGTGGCCGACGCTCAGGCGGCTGTCGCCGCCGTGTCACGTACGCCAGCTGGACGGCTGTCGCATCAGGGCACCCACTCTGGAGTCCAGCGGAGAAACAAGGCATCATTCAACATGATGGCTGGTCCTACGGGAAACGTTGGCAGATCGCAGGCCGCCTGGTTACGTCTCCCGGCCCGAGGGCCCTTTCAGCCCATTCCAGGAGACGACGCGGGCCATCGAGGCGCCTCAAGGCCCAGAGCGCCTGACCTGACCAACCAGGAGCATCGTGACGACGCTGAACGGCCGCGAGGTTTGCACCCGCCGGGACCTGATGGACAGGTACGGCATGACGCTGTCCCCACTGGAGAAGTGGTACCGAAACCGTCACGCGAATGGGCACCCTGAGGCAGTCGGCACGGTTGGACGGGAGCTGGTCTGGGACCGCGAGGAATGGGACGCCTGGTACCAGGGGCGGGGGGACACCGGTGATCTGGAGTCCCGGGCCGACCTGGCTGCCAGGCACGCTCTGGCCCGCGGGACCCTCGACCGGATGTGGGCCCTGCGCGGAGAGAACGGTCACCCGGAGCCGGTGAAGACCGTGGAGAAGAGCATGTACTGGGACTCCGCAGAGTGGGACGCCTGGTACGCCGAATACCGTCGGAAGGCCCAGCGCGCCGAGCTCCACGTCGACCGCTCCGGTGACCCGGAGGACCTCGTCACCCTCGCCCAAGCCGCCCGGATCCTGGGCGTCGAACCGACCAGCATCACCCACTACCCCAAGAACCCTCCGAGGAACTGGCCTCAGCCAGTCCAAGAGGAGGAGCTGCCCAGCGGCCGCATGCGCCGGCGGTACCGCCGCGCCGACATCTGGCGCTACGCCGACACCCGGACCATCGCCGGCCCCCGCCGACGCTTCCCATCCCGGAGCACCGGGCCGGTGCCCGGGCGAGAACCATCTTCAGACCACCGCACGTCAGCAGAGGAGCCTGGACAGTGAGCCGATCTCAAGAGGACTTCGGGCCGGTTCAGCTCGCCCGCTGGCTGGGGCTCAAGGAGTCCCAGCTGCGTCGCGCGCAGAACCTGGGGCTGGTCCCGCCACCCGACGTCGACGGCCGCCGCTGGTCCCAGAGCGTGGCCAGGACCCTGCCGGATCAGGTCGAACAGATCCTCGCCCAACTCGGGGAGGAAGCCTCGGTCGCACCCGCGCCCGAGACGAAGCCCGCGCCGACCGTCAGGACCCGACGGGGCAAGGAGGGCTTCGGACCGGTCCAGCTGGCCCGTCACCTCGGTCTCAAGGACTGGCAGGTCACCCGCGCTCAGCAGCGTGGACTGATCCCTGCCCCCGACCTCGAAGGCGGCCGCTGGTCCGAAGCCGCGGTCGAACCCGTCACCGATCTCGTTCCGCAGATCATCGCGGAAGTCGGCGACCACCCCGGCCTCGGGTCTCAGAAGGCAGCGGAGTACCTGGCCCAGCACACCGGTCTGCCGGTCGAGCGTACCGACATCCAGGACCTGGCCGACCGGGGAGCCCTGCACCCTGTCGGGGAGTTCAAGGGCTGGCCGATGTACGCGGTCGAATCCCTCGAAGCCCTGGCCCACGACGAGGTCGAGGCCATTGTCGTCGCACGCCGTCACTGGATCGAGGAGAGCCTCACCGGTGCCGAGGCAGCCCGGTTCCTCGGTTGGTCCATGGGGAGGTTCGAGGTCAGCGTCGAACGTCACGGCATCATTCGCGGCAGATTCGACCGGTACTCTCGCGCGGACATCGAGGATCTGGCCCGCGTCGCCGGCTGAGCCGAATCGACCGTCAAGGCCCTGCAGCCCAGTAGCTGCAGGGCCTTTCGCATGTCTGTCCGCATCCACTGCTGCCGTGCGGCTGGTGGGTCTTGTCAGTGGTGAAGAGGGGTCCTGGTGGGTGTCCGGGTGGTGTGACCTGGCTTGTCGGATGGGTTGGTGGTTCCCCTTTCCGGCTCGGGCAGCCTGCGCCGGGCGTGCTGGGGGGCGCAACCGGGCGGCTTTTCCCGGGCGGCGAA
>NZ_JBHWBZ010000146.1:0-1807 GCF_042735475.1 Kitasatospora sp. NPDC059577
TGAGCTTGAGGATCGTCGTCTGTGTGAAGTACGTGCCGGACGCGACGGGTGACCGTCGTTTCGCGGACGACCACACCACCGACCGGGAGGGTGTGGACGGTCTCCTGTCGGAGCTGGACGAGTACGGCGTGGAGCAGGCGCTGCGGATCGCGGAGGCGAACGAGGGCGCCGAGGTGACGGTGCTGACGGTCGGGCCGGACGACGCGAAGGACGCGCTGCGCAAGGCGCTGTCGATGGGTGCGGACAAGGCCGTGCACGTGAACGACGACGACATCCACGGGTCCGATGTGATCGGGACGTCGGCGGTGCTGGCGAAGGCGCTGGAGAAGACCGGGTTCGACCTGGTGATCGGTGGCATGGCGTCGACGGACGGCACGATGGGTGTGCTGCCGGCGCTGCTGGCGGAGCGTCTGGGTGTGCCGCAGGTGACGCTGCTGTCGGAGGTGTCGGTCGAGGGCGGTGTGGTCCGGGGCCGTCGTGACGGTGACGCGGCGACCGAGCTGGTCGAGGCGGAGCTGCCGGCCGTGGTGTCGGTGACGGACCAGTCGGGTGAGGCCCGGTACCCGTCGTTCAAGGGGATCATGGCGGCGAAGAAGAAGCCGGTGCAGTCGCTGGACCTGGACGACCTGGGCATCGAGGCGGACGAGGTCGGGCTGGCGGGTTCGTGGACGGCGGTGGAGTCGGTGGCGGCGCGTCCGGCGCGCACCGCGGGCACGGTCGTCAAGGACGAGGGTGAGGGCGGCAAGTCCCTCGCGGCCTTCCTCGCCGACCAGAAGTTCATCTGAGCCTCCTCCGGCCCAGTCCGACCCCTCGAACCCGCGAACACGGAGACATTGAGCAATGGCTGAGATTCTCGTCCTGGTGGACCACGCCGACGGTGCGGTCCGCAAGCCGGCCCTGGAGCTGCTGACCCTGGCCCGCCGCGTCGGCGAGCCGTCCGCCGTCGTCCTGGGCGCCGGCGCCGCCGCGGCCGGCATCGCCGCGAAGGCCGCCGAGTACGGCGCCGCCAAGGTGTACGTCGCCGAAGGCACCGAGTTCGCCGACCACCTGGTCGTCCCCAAGGTCGACGCCCTGACCCAGATCGCCAAGACCAACGACGCCGCCGCCGTCCTGGTCACCTCCTCCGGCGAAGGCAAGGAAATCGCCGCCCGCGTCGCGCTGCGCCTGGGTTCCGGTGTCATCACCGACGCCGTCGACCTGGAGGCCGGTGACGGCGGTCCGGTCGCGACCCAGTCGGTGTTCGCCGCGTCCTTCCAGGTGAAGTCCAGGGTCACCAAGGGTGCGCCGGTCATCACGGTCAAGCCGAACGCCGTCGCCCCGGAGGCCGCGCCGGCCGCCGGTGCGGTGGAGGAGGTGTCGGTGGAGTTCACCGGCAGGGCCGCCAGGGTCACCTCGCGCACGCCGCGGGTGTCCACCGGCCGCCCGGAGCTGACCGAGGCCGCGATCGTGGTCTCCGGTGGCCGTGGTGTCGGTGCCGCCGAGGGCTTCGGCGTGGTCGAGGAGCTCGCGGACGCGCTCGGCGCGGCCGTCGGCGCCTCCCGTGCCGCGGTCGACGCCGGCTGGTACCCGCACAGCAGCCAGGTCGGCCAGACCGGCAAGCAGGTCTCCCCGCAGCTGTACATCGCGGCGGGCATCTCCGGTGCGATCCAGCACCGGGCCGGCATGCAGACCTCGAAGACCATCGTGGCCGTCAACAAGGACCCCGAGGCCCCGATCTTCGAGCTGGTCGACTACGGCGTGGTCGGTGACCTCTTCGAGGTCCTGCCGCAGCTCACCGCCGAGGTGAAGGCCCGCAAGGCCTGATCCC
>NZ_JBHWBZ010000147.1:0-1733 GCF_042735475.1 Kitasatospora sp. NPDC059577
GCGCTGGTGCCCCGCGCCGGAAAGGGGCCCCACCAACCCCGACCGCCAACCAGGCGGCCACCCCTCCCGGCCACCCACCAGGGAGAAACACATGAACAACCCGTCGAAGATCGAACGGCTCTACGAGCCCGTTATCGACCAGCACGAGTCGTGGATCGCCGTGAACGGAGTCCAGGGCTGCAACAAGGGATGCGGGTACTGCTTCCTCGAGGACCGAGGCCTGACCAGGGTCCGCCCGGTCGAGCTCGCCACGCCCGCCAAGACCCTCGAACTGTTGCTGGACAGCCGCTACTACCGGCCGACCAGTGTCCTGGCCCTCTACACCTGCACCGACGCCCTGTCCACGCCCCGCACCCGCAAGCATCTCACCGAACTGCTCGATCTCTTCGTCGAGCGTGGACTGCGCAACCCGGTGTGCCTGATCACCAAGTGCGGCTTCACCCCGGACGTCCTCGAGTGTCTGACCCGTACCCGAGCGGCCGGACTGCCCGTCATCGTCTACCTCAGCTACTCCGGTCTGGGACCTGACGTCGAGCAGGGCATCAACCACGACGCCCTCAGGGCGAACTTCCCCGCCCTCCACGCCATCGGCATTCCGGTCATCCACTACTGGCGCCCGTTCCTGCCGCAGAACTCCACTCCCGAGGCAGTGCACCGCGTCCTCGGGCTGGCGACGCAGTACGCGCAGTGCTCGGTTGCCGTCGGCCTCAAGGTCAAGCCGGGCGCCCGCGACCAGATGGCACCGCTGTGGCCCGCGCTGAAGGACCCTGGCCTGGACGTGGAGAGTGCCTCCTCGGTCTGGCCGGCCACCATGCGCGAGACGGTGTTCGGTCTGGCACAGCACTACCGCGACTACCCGGTCTTCGAGACCAACTCGTGCGCTCTGTCCCACGTCCTCAAGCAGCCGGACACTTCCAACATCCTGGGCTCGTCCGTCTGCCAGTCCAACCTCTGCCCCTTGTCGCAGCGGGAGCGGTGCGCGATCGGACGCCCGGGCCAGGTCACCCGCGCCGGGATCGACGCCCACCTCGCGCAGATCGGCATCCCTGGTACTCCCTACGACTGGGAGCCCCTGACCCGCACGATGACCGTCAAGGTGCCGATGACCGCGGGCGACTGCAACAGCCTCGCCCACACCCTGAGCATTCGCGTTCGAGCCGAACGGAGTTCGTCCGACCACTACTGGCCGGGCAAGGGCTCCACCACCGGGCTGCTGATCATCGACAACTGATCCATAGGCTGCCCGCCCCGGGCGGCCGTAGGGCTGGATCACCCTCTGGGTCCGGGCACTGCCCCGGACCCAGAGGGGGATCCGTCTGCGAACAGAACCTCGCAGGCACCACACGTTGCACGCGCGAACCACCAGCACGCTTCCGGCGGAACCGGAGGAGTAGAGGCGCGATGACAGCCGCACAGCCCCTACCACCGGCGCCGTGCTGCGCCAGCACGCTACGGAGTAGGCGTCGCCTCATGCGCCAGGGGCATGCGGGGCGTCAGCCCGCGCTGGTCCACTGGCGGCCGATCCCCGGCAGGCCGGCACTGCCTTGGTCGCCCCCTGCGGGGGCGGCTGTGCTGGTGGCCCGGTGGCGTTCACCGTCCCGGTGGCGTCGGCCCTGGCGGGCCTTTGGCCACCGTGCCGGGCCACCGGGCCTCGGACACGCCTTCGGCGTGGCTGTGCTTGTGGCCCGGCGCGTTCACCGGGATCGGTGTTCAGGCCCTGGGGGCCTGAACAC
>NZ_JBHWBZ010000148.1:0-1657 GCF_042735475.1 Kitasatospora sp. NPDC059577
TCGGCGCACTGTCGGCGGGCCGCGCGGCCCGCACGCCGCAGGAGGAGATCCTCTGCGGACTGTTCGCGGAGGTGCTCGGCCTGGACGCGGTCGGCATCGACGACGACTTCTTCGCGCTCGGCGGCCACTCCCTGCTGGCCACCAAGCTGCTCAGCCGGGTCCGGGCCGCCCTGGGCGCCGAGTCCGGCATCCGGGACGTCTTCGAGGCGCCGACGGTCGCCGGGCTGGCCGCCCGCCTGGGCACCGGCCCGCAGCGCCTCGCGCTGACCGCCGGGGGCGAGCGCCCGGACCGGGTGCCGCTGTCCTTCGCCCAGCAGCGGCTCTGGCTGATCGACCGGATGGAGGGCCCCAGCGCCCTCTACAACGCCCCGGTGGCGCTGCGCCTCGCCGGCGGACTGGACACCGCCGCGCTCGAACGCGCCCTCGGTGACGTGGTCGCCCGGCACGAGAGCCTGCGCACCCTGATCGCCGAGGAGGACGGCACCCCGTACCAGCGCGTCCTCCCGGCCGGCGAGGCCGCCGTCCCGCTCGACACCCTGGACTGCCCGGCCGCCGAGGTGGCCGCCACGGTGGCCGCGCTGTGCCGCCGCGCCTTCGACCTGCGCGCCGAACTCCCCGTCCGTGCGGCCCTGTTGCGGGTCTCCACCGAGGAGCACGTGCTGGTCCTGGCGCTGCACCACATCGCGAGCGACGGCTGGTCCCTCGGTCCGCTGGTCCGCGACCTCACCACCGCGTACGCGGCCCGCACCGACGGCGCCGCCCCCGGCTGGTCGCCGCTGCCCGTGCAGTACGCCGACTACGCGCTCTGGCAGCGCGAGCTGCTCGGCGACGAGGACGACCCGGAGAGCCTGGCCGCCCGCCAACTCGCCTACTGGGGCGAGACCCTGGCCGACCTCCCGGACGAGGCGACGCTGCCGCTGGACCGCCCCCGCCCGCCCGTGGCCTCCCACCGCGGCGACCGGGTCGCGCTCAGCCTCGGCGCCGAGTGCCACCGCGACCTGGTCGCGCTGTCCCGGGCCCACCGGGTCACCCTGTTCATGACCGTCCAGGCGGCCCTGGCCGCGCTGCTGACCCGGCTCGGCGCGGGCACCGACGTCCCGATCGGCTCGGTGGTGGCCGGGCGTTCCGACGAGGCGCTGGACGAGCTGGTCGGCTTCTTCGTCAACACGTTGGTGCTGCGCACCGACACGTCGGGCAACCCGAGCTTCACCGAACTCCTCGGCCGGGCCCGGGAGACCGCCCTCGGCGCCTACGCCCACCAGGACATGCCCTTCGAACGGCTGGTGGAGGAGCTCAAGCCGACCCGCTCGCTCGCCCGGCACCCGCTCTTCCAGGTCATGCTGGTGCTCCAGAGCAACGAGCAGGCCGAACCGTCCACGGCCGGCCTGCGGGTCGAACCGCTGCCCGCCGCCACCGGCTCCGCCAAGTTCGACCTCAGCCTGATCGCCGAGGAGTCCTTCGGCCCCGACGGGGAGCCCGCCGGGATCGACTGCGCCCTCGACTACGCGACCGACCTGTTCGACCGGGAGACGGTCGAGGCGATCGCCGGGCGGTTCGGCCGGCTGCTGGCGGCCGTGGCCGCGCGGCCCGAACTGCCGATCGGGCGGGTCGAGTTGCTGTCCGGCGCGGAGCGTGCCGCGCTGCCCGTGGACGGCGG
>NZ_JBHWBZ010000150.1:0-1572 GCF_042735475.1 Kitasatospora sp. NPDC059577
ACCTGCCCCGGGTCGGAATCGACGACAACTTCTTCGAACTCGGCGGACACTCCCTGCTCGCAACCCGCCTGATCAGCGGCATCCGCACCGCCCTGAACGCCGAACTCCCCCTGCGCACCCTCTTCGAAGCCCCCACCATCGCCCAGCTCGCCCCCCACTGCGACGACACCACCACCGACCTACGCCCCACCCTCCAGCCGGCCACCCGCCCCGAACGACTCCCCCTCTCCTACGCCCAACGACGCCTCTGGTTCCTCAACCAACTCCAAGGCCCCAGCCCCACCTACAACATCCCCTTCGTCATCCACCTCACCGGCCACCTCGACCACCACGCCCTCCACCAAGCCCTCACCGACCTCACCACCCGCCACGAAACCCTCCGCACCACCTTCCCCACCACCGCAGGAACCCCCCACCAACACATCCTCACCCCCGAACAAGCCACCCCCCAACTCCCCACCACCCACACCACACCCGAAAACCTCCCCACCCAACTCGACCACACCATCCGCCAAGGATTCGACCTCGCCACCCAACCCCCCATCCGCGCCCACCTCTTCACCACCAGCCCCACCGACCACACCCTCGCCATCGTCATCCACCACATCGCCGCCGACGGCGAATCCGTCACCCCCCTCCTCACCGACCTCCTCACCGCCTACCAAAACCACACCGAACACCACACCGAAACCCGCACCCCCCTCCCCGTCCAATACGCCGACTACACCCTCTGGCAAAACCAACTCCTCGGCGACGAAAACAACCCCACCCCCCTCGCCACCCGCCAACTCGACTACTGGCGCCAAACCCTCCACAACCTCCCCGAAGAACTCCAACTCCCCTACGACCACCCCCGACCCGCCGAAGCCAGCCACCACGGCCAACTCACCACCTTCCACCTCGACCCCCAACTCCACCACCAGCTCAACCACCTCGCCCACACCACCGGCACCAGCCTCTTCATGGTCCTCCAGGCCGCCCTCACCACCCTCCTCACCCGCCTCGGCGCCGGCACCGACATCCCCATCGGCACCCCCATCGCCGGACGAACCGACCACAACCTCGAAAACCTCGTCGGATTCTTCGTCAACACCCTCGTCCTGCGCACCGACACCTCCGGCAACCCCACCTACCGCGACATCCTCCACCGCACCAAAGAAACCAACCTCGCCGCCTACACCCACCAAGACATCCCCTTCGAACGCCTCGTCGAAATCCTCAACCCCACCCGCACCATGGCACGCCACCCCCTCTTCCAAACCATGATCACCCTCCAAGGAGACCCCCACCCCACCACCCAACTCCCCCACCTCCACGCCCGCACCCAAACCCTCCTCACCGGAATCGCCAAATTCGACCTCTCCTTCGGATTCGTCGAACACACCGACACCAACGGCACCCCCACCGGAATAGACGGCTACCTCGAATACGCCACCGACCTCTTCACCCACCACACCGCACACAACCTCACCACCCGACTCCACAACCTCCTCCACACCATCACCCAAAACCCCGACACCCCCATCCACCACATCAACACCCTCACCGACCACGAACACCACCAACTCCTCC
>NZ_JBHWBZ010000151.1:0-1519 GCF_042735475.1 Kitasatospora sp. NPDC059577
GGGGCCCCCCCGCCCCCGCGCGCCGCCGCGCGGCTCCGCGCGGCGGGTGGGCCGGCCGCGCTCGCCGCCCGCGCCGCCCCCCCCCCCCCCCCCCCCTCCGCGTCCCCGCGCGGCGCCCCCGGAAGGGCCCGCGCGGAGACGGAACCGTACGGCGCACGACTCCGGGGCCGGCCGCAGCCGGGGACGGCCGCTCAAAGCGTCCCTGACCCGCCAGAACCCCGGCGTCGTGCGCGAAGGCCGTCAGGACGACGACCGTTCCCGGGGCCCGCCGGAGCCCCGTCGGCGGCAGCCGATGGAAGCGCGGGGACACGATGCCGTTCAGCGTGCCCTCGCCCGTCGGAAAAACTGCCGCACTACCAACCTAAGACGTATCAGGGTGCGAGAAGTTACGCCCGGGGGGTGTGAGCTGCCTCTCGCCACGCTCCGTGTGCGCGCCGTACCCCGCCCATATCACACCTTCTCTCGCGCGGGACGTCACCCTCCCCGCAGTCACGGCAACCGAGCGTGATAGGAATCGTGGCATTCCGGTACGGACCGTCGCGCACACTCGCAGCGCGACGGCGGAACTGGGGAGGGAGTGCGCAGATGGCCAGGAACGTCGTCGTCACCGGCGGTGGCACGGGAATCGGGTACGAAGTCGCGCGGCGGTTCGCCGAGGCGGACGACCACGTCGTGATCGTGGGCCGCCGCCGGGAGGTCCTGGAGAAGGCCGCAGCCGACCTCGGGTCCAACGTCACCCCGCTGGTGTGCGACCTCGCCGACCCGGACGCCGTGGAGGCCGCGCTGGGCGAACTGCCCGAGCGGATCGACGTCCTGGTCAACAACGCCGGCAGCCGGGAGACCGTGGTCGGGGGTGGGCCGCACGCCCTGCTGGCCCGCTGGCGCGGCGACTTCGAGCGCAACGTGCTGACCGTGGTGCTGCTCACCGAGTCGATCCGCGACCGGCTCACCCCGGGCTCCGGCCGGGTCGTGACCATCAGCTCCATCGCCGCCCTGCGCGGGGCCGGCTCCTACGGCGCGGCGAAGGCCTCGCTGCACGCCTGGAACCACTTCCTGGCCGCCCAGTTGGGCACCTCGGGCATCACGGCCAACATCGTCGCGCCGGGGACGGTCAGCGGCACCGAGTTCTTCGGGCCGCGGCTGGACGAGGCCGAGGTCGCCCGGCGGGCGGCCCGCACCCTGCTCGGCCGGATCGGTGAGACCGGCGAGGTCGCGGCGGCGGTGCACTTCCTCGCCTCGCCCGAGGCCGGGTTCATCACCGGTGAGATCCTGCACTGCAACGGCGGCGAGCTGCTGGGGCGTTGACGCACGGCGGGGGGCCCGGACCGATGGCGGTCCGGGCCCCTCGCGTCTGCCGGGCCCCTCTCGTCGGCAGGTGCCGGTGCTCAGGCGGGCCGGAAGCGGCGCAGCCGGAGGCTGTTGGTGACGACGAAGACCGAGGAGAAGGCCATGGCGGCTCCGGCGATCATCGGGTTGAGCAGTCCGGCGGCGGCCAGTGGCAGGGCGGCGATGTTGTAGC
>NZ_JBHWBZ010000152.1:0-1250 GCF_042735475.1 Kitasatospora sp. NPDC059577
TGGGTGGGCTCGCGGTCGCTCGCGCGCGTGGTCGTGGTTCCGTCCCCCAGACCCCCCCCCACACCCCCCCCCCCCCCGGCGCCGTGCTGCAGCGGCCGTCCCCTGCGGGGACGGCTGTATCGTCCGCCCACTGCGTGGGCGGGGCGGAGCCGGTTCGTTCCTCACCGGCTCCGCAAGAGCCGGCGCCGATGGCGCCGGCGGTCGACCAGCAGAACATCGCGCCGTGGAAGCCGCCAAAGAAATCAGGCAGAATTAGCCATGTCGAATGGCTTCCGTGTCGGAGGTGGGCGGCCTGCGGAACTTGGCAGAGCGCAGGCCGCCCGATGCGTCCTCCGGCAGGAGGGGCCCTTCAGCCCGTCCAGAGGACGACGCGACCATAGTAGGCACCACTGGTACCCCGGGAGTGCCCCAGGATTGAGTAACCAGGAGCACTGTGACGACGCTAAACGGACGCGAGGTCTACACCCGGCGAGCCCTGATGGACAGGTACGGCATGACGCTGTCCCCCCTGGAGAAGTGGCACCGCGACCGCAGCGTGACCGGCCACCCCGAGGCCGTTGGAACAGTCGGCCGCGAGCTGGTCTGGGACCGTGAGGAGTGGGATTCCTGGTACCAGAGGCGACACGACACCCAAGACCTGGAGTCCCGTGCCGAGCTGGCAGCCCGGCACGGTTTGGCCCTGGTGACCCTCAGCCGGATGTGGTCACTGCGCGAGGAGAACGGTCACCCCGCGCCGGTCAAGACCGTGCAGCAGACGACGTACTGGGACGTCGGCGAATGGGACGCCTGGTACGCCGACTACCGTCGGCGGTCCCAGCGCAGGGAACTGGACGTCGACCGTTCCGGTAGCCCCAATGACCTTGTCACGCTGTCCCAGGCCGCGCGCATTCTCGGTGTGGAGCCCAGCAGCATCACCCACTACCCCAAGAACCCTCCGAGGAACTGGCCTCAGCCAGTCCAAGAGGAGGAGCTGCCCAGCGGCCGTATGCGTCGGCGCTATCGGCGCGCGGACATCTGGCACTACGCCGACACCCGTACCATCGCCGGACCCCACCGCACCAGGCATCCGAACAGGAAGCCCAAGCCCGAGGAAGAGCCGAACTCGTGACCCGCCCCCAGGACGACCGCGTCGCCGGCTGAGCCGAATCGACCGTGAAGGCCCTGCAGCCCAGTAGCTGCAGGGCCTTTCGCATGTCTGTCCGCATCCACTGCTGCCGTGCGGCTGGTGGGTCTTGTCAGTGGTGAAGAGG
>NZ_JBHWBZ010000153.1:0-1076 GCF_042735475.1 Kitasatospora sp. NPDC059577
GGCCGTGACTGCGTGCCTTTTGAAGAATGAGCCTGCGAGTTTGCGGTGTGTAGCGAGGTTAACCCGTGTGGGGTAGCCGTAGCGAAAGCGAGTCCGAATAGGGCGGTTGAGTTGCATGCCCAAGACCCGAAGCGGAGTGATCTAGCCATGGGCAGGTTGAAGCGCGGGTAAGACCGTGTGGAGGACCGAACCCACCAGGGTTGAAAACCTGGGGGATGACCTGTGGTTAGGGGTGAAAGGCCAATCAAACTCCGTGATAGCTGGTTCTCCCCGAAATGCATTTAGGTGCAGCGTCACGTGTTTCTTGCCGGAGGTAGAGCACTGGATAGGCGATGGGCCTTACCGGGTTACTGACCTTAGCCAAACTCCGAATGCCGGTAAGTGAGAGCGTGGCAGTGAGACTGTGGGGGATAAGCTCCATGGTCGAGAGGGAAACAGCCCAGAACACCGACTAAGGTCCCTAAGCGTGTGCTAAGTGGGAAAGGATGTGGAGTCGCAGAGACAACCAGGAGGTTGGCTTAGAAGCAGCCACCCTTGAAAGAGTGCGTAATAGCTCACTGGTCAAGTGATTCCGCGCCGACAATGTAGCGGGGCTCAAGCACATCACCGAAGTCGTGTCATTGCAGCATGAAGGGCCAACGCCTGCTGTGATGGGTAGGGGAGCGTCGTGTGCCGGGTGAAGCGGCGGTGGAAACCAGTCGTGGACGGTATACGAGTGAGAATGCAGGCATGAGTAGCGATACAAGAGTGGGAAACTCTTGCGCCGATTGACCAAGGGTTCCTGGGTCAAGCTGATCTGCCCAGGGTAAGTCGGGACCTAAGGCGAGGCCGACAGGCGTAGTCGATGGACAACGGGTTGATATTCCCGTACCCGCTTTGAAGCGCCAACGTCGAACCAGATGATGCTAAGGCCGTGAAGCCGTCCCGGAGCCTTCGGGCAAAGGGAAGTGGTGGAGCCGCCGGCCCAAGTCTGCAGTAGGTGAGCGATGGGGTGACGCAGGAAGGTAGTCCAGCCCGGGCGGTGGTTGTCCCGGGGTAAGGGTGTAGGCCGAGTGATAGGCAAATCCGTCACTCAT
>NZ_JBHWBZ010000154.1:0-1038 GCF_042735475.1 Kitasatospora sp. NPDC059577
GGGGCACGCCTGCCCGACTACATGGTGCCGTCAGCCGTCGTCGTCCTCGACGCCCTCCCCCTGAACGCCAACGGCAAACTCGACCGCCGCGCCCTCCCCACCCCCACCTACCCCACCACCACCGGCCGCGCCCCCGCCAACCACCGCGAAGCCACCCTCTGCACCGCCTTCGCCCACGTCCTCGGCCTCGACACCGTCCACCCCGACGACAACTTCTTCGAACTCGGCGGCCACTCCCTCCTCGCCCTCACCCTCATCAACCACCTCACCACCACCGACACCCCCACCGACATCCGCACCCTCTTCCTCAACCCCACCCCCGCCACCCTCGCCACCCTCGCCACCACCACCAACACCACCACCACCACCACACCCCCCACCGGCATCCCCACCGGCACCACCCGCATCACCCCCGACATGACCCCCCTCACCCACCTCACCCAAACCGACCTCGACCACATCACCCACCACACCCCCGGCGGCGCCCCCACCATCGCCGACATCTACCCCCTCACCCCCCTCCAAGAAGGACTCCTCTACCACCACCTCCACGACGACAACGACACCTACGTCCTCCCAACCGTCCTCCGCCTCGACTCACACACCCGCCTCAACCACTTCATCACCGCACTCAACAACGTCATCACCCGCCACGACACCCTGCGCACCGCCATCCACTGGCAACACCTCACCCACCCCGTCCAGGTCGTCCACCACCACGCCACCCTCACCCTCACCACCACCACCCTCGACCCCCACACCACCAACCCCACCGCAGACCTCCTCCACACCGACAACACCCCCCTCCCCCTCCACCAAGCCCCCCTCATCCGCGCCACCGCCGCACCCGACCCCCACCACCCCCACCACTGGCTCCTCGCCCTCCACATCCACCACCTCATCCAGGACCACGGAACCCGCACCCTCCTCCTCGACGAAATCCGCGCCCACCTCACCCACACCCACCACCAACTCCCCCCCACCCACCCCTACCGCGACTTCGTCGCCCACACCCTCAACCACACCACCAACAGCCGC
>NZ_JBHWBZ010000155.1:0-1011 GCF_042735475.1 Kitasatospora sp. NPDC059577
CATCGGTACGGCCGGCGACCGGGGTGCCGACCGGGACGTCCTCGCCGGCGCCGAGCCGGGACAGCAGCACGCCCAGCGCCGCCTGCAGCACCATGGCCGGGGTGACACCGTGGTCCACGGCCAGCTTCCGCAGGCCCGCGTGCAGTTCAGCAGGGACGGTCAGCTCGATGTCGCCCCCGCGATGGGTGGCCACAGCCGGTCGCGGGCGGTCGAAGGGGAGCGCCAGCTCCTCCGGGAGGTCGGCCAGCGCGTCGCGCCAGTACCCCAACTGCCGTGCCAGCAGGCCGTCCTCATCCTGCTCGGACCCCAGCAGTTCGCGCTGCCAGAGCGTGTAGTCCGCGTACTGCACCGGCAGTGGCACCCACCCGGGCGCACCGCCGGCCACTCGCGCCGCGTACGCGGCCGACAGGTCACGCCCCAGCGGGGCCATCGACCAGCCGTCACCGGCGATGTGATGAAGCGTCAGCAGCAGCACCTGCTGCTCGGGAGCCAGCGTGAAGAGGGAAGCGCGCAGCGGCAGTTCCGTCGCCAGGTCGAACGGCTGCCCTGCCGAACGGTTCACTGCGGCAGCCAACTCGTCCTCGTCGCCGACCGGCTCGACGGAGAGACCGATCGAGACCTCCTCGGTCGGCAACACCCGCTGCACCGGCCGTCCGTCGACGACGGTGAGGACGGTCCGCAGGACGTGGTGCCGGTCGATCACATCGCGCAGCGCGGCCTCCAGCGCCTCCTGGTCCACCGCACCCGAAAGGCGCACGGCGGCAGGGATGTTGTACGTCGCGTTCGGCCCGTCCAGCTGCCCGAGGAACCAGAGCCGCTGCTGGGCGAAGGACAGCGGCACCTGCCCGAGTCCTTGACCGCCGGCCACGACCGGCGGGCGAACGGGCTCGCCGGGGACGAGGTGACGCGCCAGGGCGGCGGGGGTGGGGGCTTCGAAGAGGGTGCGGAGGGGGAGTTCGGTGCCGAGGGTGGTGCGGATGCGGCTGGTGAGGCGGGTGGCGAGGAGGGAGT